>JAGQYS010000082.1 GCA_020435965.1 Flavobacteriaceae bacterium
ATGATTTTATTAAAATAAAAATTGGTTCTTACTTCTTATATTATCATAAAGACTTACCTTTTTCAAGTTCTAAGCATAATGACAAAGAAGCTTATCTTTTAGGGTCACTTTATAGTTGGGAAACCCCTACGCTTTCAGATGCTGAAATATTAGATTCTATTATACCCTCAAACAGTATTGAAGAATTTTTAAATGGAACCTCGAATTTTTATGGCGAATTTGTAATTCTATATAAGGACAAAGATGACGTCATTGTATTTAATGATGCATGCGCTCAGCGAGAGATTTATTACGATACCAGTTTTGAGGCTTTTGGATCGCAACCAAAAATTATTGCTAAAGTAAAACCAATACAAGCCAATACAGATAAGGAAGCCATTAAGTATTATGAATCTGAATATTTTAAGAAAAATTGTGTATTTGTAGGAGATTCAACCCATTTAATAAATGTAAAACATTTGTTGGCAAATCACTATATAAATTTAACCACTAAAGAGGTAAAACGATTTTTTCCAATTCTTAAAAAACAAGAATTACCATTAAATGATGTTGCTAAAAAAGCAGCACTTATTTTAAAAGGTTATGTAAAAGCAATTTCATTACGTCATGACATTATTATGCCTGTAACTGGAGGCTATGATAGCAGGTTGTTGTTTTTAGCAAGCTTAGAGATAACACGTCCATGCCTTTATTTTGTATCAAAACATTCGCACATGACTAATGATCATAATGATATTACGATACCAAAAAAACTTACAGCACTCTTTAATAAAAAGTTTCAAGTAGTAGAAGAAATAGACACTCCAAAGCAAGATTTTAAAAAGGAATATATAGACAGTATAGATTTTCCAAGATATGTAACCATTTCAAATATAGCTAAACCAACAAATGTGCTTCTTAATGCCAACATAAGCGAAGTTAGCAGCTGTTTATTAGGTTTTCATACCAATGTAAATGCAGTAAATTTGGCTGCTTTAACGTCGCAAGCACCATATAAATTCCGCATAGAACAATATGATACTTGGCTGCAAAAAACAAATGAAGACACCAAAGGTTTGGATTATCATATTCTTGATCTGTTTTACTGGGAAGAATTTGAAAGTAATTGGGTTGCAAAACTAAAAACTGAGGCAAATGCCATTAATATTAATGTTATGTCTCCGTTTAACTCTAGGTATTTGCTTACTCTTTTATTGAGTGTAAAACGTGGTGAGCGAGGTGTATTTGGCAACAAGTTGTATGATAGAATTATCTATTATTTATCAGAAAACAACAAAAATGTAATTAATCTACCTATAAATCCTGATTTACCAACCAAGACTTATAGGTTTATGAATAAAATTGGTGTATTAGAGATTTATCAAGCTTATAAACTGAAGAAGAAAAGCAAAAAAATGATAAAAAATTTAAAATAGTTCTACTCCAACCACTCCTTAAAATCTTTTACACGTTCTCTTGCTACAATAACATTGTCTTCGTTGTAAGTATTAAGCTTTATTTGCAGTCGTGAATTGGTATAGCTTACCATATCTTTTATGGCATTGATGTTCACAAAAAATTTACGATTAATCCTGAAAAAAGTTTGTGGTTCAAGTTCGTTTTCCAGCTGTTCTAAAGTGGTATCCAGCAAGTAATTTCTACCTTCTGAAGTATATAAATAAGTCCCTTTGTTTTCGCTATAGACACACTCTATTTCATCTACATTAATCAGTTTTAAATGCTGGCCAACTTTTACTGAGAAACGCTTTTTATATTCGCGATCAATAGGATTGACCAACAGATTTTTGATGTCATTAAAATCTAGCGTGACAGCTTTTTGTTTTGGAAAGCGTTCTTTAAACTTAGATACTGCTTTAGCTAAATCATCGTCATCAATTGGTTTTAACAAATAATCGATACTGTTGAGTTTAAAGGCTTGCAAAGCATATTCATCATAAGCAGTTGTAAATATGACTGCAGATTGTATATCGATGCTTTCAAAAATTTCAAACGATAAACCGTCACTTAATTGAATATCTAAAAAAATAAGATCTGGATGTGTATTCTTCTGAAACCAATCAATAGATTCTTGAACCGAATGTAGCATTACTTCGGCTTCAATATCTAAATTACTCAACATACGCTGTAAACGTCTTGCCGAAGGTTTTTCGTCTTCTATAATAATTACTTGCATGTTATACTTTGTTTACTGAAAACGTTGATATTCTTCTTTTTCTTTATCCATAAATTCTTTCATCTTTCTTTCTTCCCAGTTTTTGCCAAAGATGAAATTTGGGCCAAACACACCTAAAAAATGAAATACTAATCCTATTCCCCAGAAAAATGCTGTAGCAAATGTACCAAAACTCCAGAATCCTCCATCATTTCTATTAATGCCAATAATAATGATTAAAAATAGGTTGATGACAATATAAACTGCTAGATGCCAATAAAATCCCACTAATTTATCCAGTTTCTTTTTAGCCCTTAAATAAGCTTCTTCTTTTTCAAATTCATACCTTGATTGGTCGTCATTGTATGGTTCTATTTCGTACTTTTTCATCTTAATTAAATTTATTCTTTTTTTCGTCTTCCATAAACTGCTTGATCTTCTCTTCTTCCCAATTGTCACCAAGGATTCGAGGTAAACCAAACACTGCAAAGGCGTGTATAGCTAAACCAGTTCCCCAAAGCAACCAGATTCCAGAGAATTCCAAGTCAAAGACAGCCTCTTGAAATGTTTCTCCATTTCTGATGTTTCTGATAATTTTAAAGGCAGAAATAGCAGTATTAACCACAATATAAACTGTTAGATGTGTGTAAAATGCCCTTAACTTTTCAACACGTGTTTTAGCTTGCAAATACTTACGGTCTTTATCTGAATAATCCATAACAATTACTTTTAGTTCCAACGATTTTTTTCTTCATCTTCACGCATAAATTCTTCTATTTTTCTACGTTCCCAATTGCGTCCAAAAATCCCATCGTTAACAAAGACTTTATAAGCGTGAATCAATAAACCAATTCCCCAACCTAACATTGGCCACCAAAACCATTGGTAACCCCAAAATGTCCAATAATTAATAAAAGCTAAAAAAGGAATAACTATAATGTATGATATCAGGCTGTAATAAAATTCTTTTACTTCCTCAACGTGTTTACGTGCACGAACGTAACTGTCGTCAAATTGTTCTTTTGTTCTTGTTCTCATAACTGTGATTTGTTTAGAAAGCATTGGTATTGCTACTGCAAAACTGTTTGCTTTTTGGTTGATGTTTACTTTTCTATCGGTTAATAAATCGTAACGTTGTTTAATGTTATCCAATCCAACACCACTACTCTTTTTTACAATTTGCTTTGGTTGTAAATTATTCTCTACGACCAATAAATTGTTGGTTTCGTAAATCTTAATGTGTAAAGGTTTAGTAGATGTTACCATGTTGTGCTTAACTGCATTTTCCAACAGCAATTGCAACGATAATGGCACTACTTTGCTCTCTGGGTCTGAAGCCTGTTCTGGAATTTCAAAAATAATACTGTCTTCAAATCGCATTTTAAGCAAAGACATATACGTTTTTGCAAATTCCAATTCTTCATTTACGGTTACTAAATCCTTATTTTTTTGCTCTAAAACATAACGATATACCTTAGATAATGCAGTTGTAAACTTTTGAGCGCTTTCAGGGTTTTCATCTATTAAACTTGTTAATACATTTAAGCTATTGAACAAAAAATGAGGATCCAACTGGTTTTTTAAAGCGTCGAATTTTGCACTTGCAGTTCCTGCAATAACTTTTTGTTCTTTGATGCGTTTTTGTTGGTATTCATTATAATAATAAATAAAATGAAAAATTATTACAATGGTTAGTGTTATCCATAGTCCAAACCCATAATTTTGCCAAGTTTCTTGAGCTAAAAATGTTTTGAAATCTTTACCAAAAAATCCAACAGATTGGATCACTCTAAGTATAAAAAGTCCAAATAAAGTGATGATAGTTGCTCCTCCAATGCCAATAATAAATCGCTTAACGCGCGAATTGGATTGCCATGTTCTACTTGCCAAATAATTAAAATAAACCATGTTTGAATAGCCTAATACGAAAGAGTATAATTGGTACATACCTAATTCAAAAAAGAATTCATTGGTAGAACTAAAATTAAATCCGTCGTATAATGCATTGGCAACAACAAATACTATAATTCCAATTATAAAAACAAGAAACAGATTTTTAATTGACTTACTCATTGGTTTTTTTGGTATTAATTTTCAATTTTTTACAATGTTTTATTCACATTGTGCAAGAATTTGTTCGGCTCTTTCTTTTCCCCAATTTGGATGAAAAGGCGTTTCAGGTTTAAAGTTAGCAAAAAGTTCTAAGGCTCTTTCAATATCTTTACAAAATGGTGCTGTATCCTGCCCAAAAAATTGTGCACTTCCCATATCCCATTCTGCCTTACTTAAAACTACTCTCGGATTTTTAGCATCAATTTGTACAGCTTGAGCATATAAAGCTGCTATTTTTGGTGATAATTGCATACCATAGGTTGCTCCATCAAAAGCTACATAAGCAGTATGCTTCATAGCCTGCAATACTAAAATCTCTGGATTGTTTTTAGAGATAGCTGTAGCATCGTTTATTAAATCCTGAGCCTTTTTAAGTTTAGAATCCAGTTTGTCTTTATCCTTCTCGTTAAAGCTTTGAAGGATCAATACCTGAGCTGCATAGTAAGGTGGCAACCAATTGTCAGTTTCGGCAGCAGCAATACGCTCAAAAAGATTTGAGGCTTCAATTGGGTTTGTTCCCCAAAGCTCAAAAGCCTTTTGCATGCCTTTTTCATAATTTGACTGCGAATTTCCTATTAAAGAAACCAAAAACAGCGTTAGTAACATTAGTTTTTTCATGATTTTATAGTTTAATTGTTTGTGTTATTGAATTATTAAGAATTTCAAATTTTGCATCTTTCCATTTTGGTGGTCCCATAAAACCACGTGCATTGTTAGAGCATCCATAATCTTCTTTAGGAATTCCTAAGAAATTACTGTCCATTTTATTATTATCATTTTCATCATGAAATAACGAAATGGCATATATTCCATTAGGTATTTCTTTAAAAATAACTTCACAAGCATTGTTTTCAATTGTACCAATGATGGACTTATATCCTTTACCTAAAAATGAAGTTTCAGAATCATAAAGTGCAACATAAATTTTACCAGAGTTACTGTTTATGTTGGTTATTTTTACTACAATTTCATTGTCTGTTGAATCTTGCGCATGAAGTGCTACCTGACTTAAAACAAAAACGACAATAATTTTAACTAAAGTGCTCATAATAGTTCGATTTTTAATTATGAAACAAATATCACCTGAAGCCTCTTATTTTAAAAAACAGAATGACCGAACTGTAATAATTGTAAGATGAATTGTAAGTTTTTACAAAAACACATTAAAATTGGTAACTTTATATGCCTCTTGCCTACTAATCATTATATCATATAAAACCAATCAAATGAAAAAATTATTCTTAAGTGTATTGTGCATTTTTTTTATACTTCCAATACTCAGTCAAACCGATAAGCGATTGAAAAACATTGATGCCGAATTACAAAAAGTTCTGGATGCCACTCATGCTCCTGGATTTGCCGTTGCAGTTGTTGAAGGCGATAAAATTATTTACGCTAAAGGCTTTGGCTATAAAGATTATGAAAACAAAATTCCTGTTGATACTAATACACTGTTTGCCATTGGTTCATCAACAAAAGCATTTACTTGTGCTGTTTTAGGTCAATTAAGAGATGAGGATAAATTATCCTTTGATGATAGTCCTCGAAAATATCTTCCTGAACTGGAATTTTTCAACAATGACATGAATAACAACATCATCATTAAAGATTTGATGCGCCATAGTACTGGTTTACCTAGACATGATTATTCTTGGTATTTATTTCCTACACATGATAGAGATAGTTTAATGCAACGCATTAAATATCAAGAACCATTTACAGGAATCAGACAACAGTGGTACTATAATAATTTTATGTATTTAGCTCAAGGTGTTATTGCTAAAAAAATCACTGGGAAAAGTTGGGAAGATAACATTAGAGAGCGTTTTATAAAACCTTTAGGTATGTCTAGAACCAATGTAACAATTGCTGAAATGAAATCGGCAAGCAATGCTGCTTATGGTTATGAATTGAAAAAAGGAGATGTTATCAGTAAAATGGATTATTATGACATTGCTGCAATGGCTCCAGCAGGAAGCATCAATAGCAGTGTTAACGACATGTCTAAGTGGATGATTACTTGGCTTAACAAAGGAAAATTTAAGGACGCTCAAATTCTTCCTGAAGCTTATATAAATGAAGCTATAAGCTCACAAATGATAATTAACGCTGGATTACCTGATGAGGAGTTACCAGACATGCATTTTGCAAATTATGGTTATGGTTGGATGTTACAATCATATCGTGGACATTATCGTGTTGAACATGGTGGAAACATAGATGGCTTTAGCGCAAGTGTGGCACTTTATCCAACAGACAAATTAGGCATTGTGGTTTTAACCAATCAAAATGGTTCTGCAGCTACTGGTTTGGTTAGAAACACCATTGCTGACAGGTTGCTAGGTGGAAAAACCACAGATTGGGTTAAACGTTATACTGACGCTCAAGAAAAAGCAAAAAAAGAAGAAACTGAAAACAACAATGAAGATAATTCTGCCATCGTAAAAAACACAAGGCCTTCACATATTAAACAAGAATATACTGGAACGTATTCGCATCCAGGCTATGGCGATTTTAAAATTGAAGTAGAGCGCGACTCATTATTTGCTCAATTCAAATTATCTAAACTTTGGTTAAAACATTATCATTATGATGTGTTTGAACCTTTTGAAGTTGAAGAAACAGGAATCGATACAACCGATTCCGGACCATTGCGTTTTAAATTTGTAATGAATACCTCTGGAGATATTTCAGGTGTTGAAGCACAGATTGAACAAGCATTACCAGAAGCCATTTCTTTTAAACGAACTCCAAATTCCTTAAATGTTAGCAAAGAAACCCTTGAAAAATATGTTGGTGTTTATGATTTACGAGGCAATGAAGCAAAAGTCTACATTAAAAACGAAAATGTACTATATGTTTTTGTGCCTGGACAACCAGAATACGAACTCATACCAATTGAAAAACATAAATTTAATTTTAAAATACTTGATGGTTTTAAAGTAGAATTTACTGAAGCTGAAGATGGAACTATAAAAGACTTAGCTTTTGTGCAACCAAACGGAACCTTTAAAGCGACCAAAAAAGACTAAATATTGCTCAGTTTAACTGCACTTATAAATAAATGCTGGAGGCAAATTTATTGGAGTGAAATCTAATTTTACAGAACTAAAAACAGATTTCAAGAATTTATACTTGTTTAAACTGTATTGATATTGCACAAAACTACCATTGTTAATAAGGTATTTTGGTATTTTTTTAAATAAAATATCCAAGTCGGCTTTTGGTAAAATTGCTAGTGGTAAACTGGATATTAAATAATCTACTTTATCTATCTCAAGTTCTTTTAAGAGTAAATCAAAATCAATTGCAGAGTGATTGTAAATCTCAAAATTATCGTAAACCCTAAATTTATTCTTGCAATGTTTTAAAAAAGGATCGTTAATTTCTAATGAAATCAACCTTGAACTTGATGGCATTTGTTTTAAAATTTGTTTGGTAATTGCACCATTCCCAGACCCAAATTCAAGTATAATTTGGCTCTCTTTAAAATCCATATGTCTAATAATATTATTTGCTAAGTACTTAGAACTAGGTGCAATAGCTCCAATATGTTTTATTGAATTTACTACTTCTTTTACAAATAATTTCATTTAGCTGTTATGGTTCTTTAGTTATATAATACTAATATGACGACTCACAAGCAATAAAGTTACGAATATGAATACTATTTTAGTGCAATCAAATAAATTATAGTTGTTTATAGAAAATTATTTAACTTTCTAATCTAAAAAGATCTTAATGAAATTATTCAAAATTTTAACTTTAGCACTAGTTCTTACAGCTTGTAAAAACAAAGTAGATAAATTTGAGATAGATGACAAGTATCGTTCTGAAATAAATAATTTTTTTGAAGCTAAAAAAGAAGAACGACAAGGTGACTACTTGCAATTAATTGCATTGCACAAATTAGATATTGGCAACAATACATTTGGAAAAGGAGATATAAACAACTTGGTCTTAAACATTGATGGTTTACCGGAAACCATTGGAAACATAACGTTGCAAGAAGATTCTTTAAGTTTTAGAGCTTCTGAAAATGTTGTGGTTAAAACAGAAAATGACTCCTTAATTACAAAAACACCTCTAGAATTAAATAATTACGGAAGTTCCAAAAAATTGTTTTATAATCGATTAAGTTGGCAAGTTATTACACGTTCCGATCAGCAGTATTTAAGAGTTTGGGATGCAAAAAATCCAGCTATTAAAGCATTTAAAGGATTTGAAAAATTTGACTTAAACAGTGAATTAATTTTTGATGGATATTTTACTTATTATGAAAAAGAAAAATCTGAAGTTGTAAAAGCAAAAGTTGATGGCAAACGAAGCATAAGTTTTATTGGCAAAGTAAGTTTTGAATATAAAAACGAAATCTATGACCTTGAAGTTGGAGCTGACGGCTTTACCATGGTTGGAGATATTACAAATGGTGATACTACTTATGGTGGCGGAAGGTACTTTTATCTTGACCTACCAAAACAAAACGGCTCTGTAAAAGTTGACTTTAACAAACTTTACAATCCGCCTTGTGCTTTTAGTGAGTTTACCACTTGCTTATATCCTCCAAGACAAAACCAATTACCTTTCAAGGTTTTAGCTGGAGAAACTATAACTAGGCTTTAATTTTCCAGTATAAAATTAATAGGCACACTATAAGGCACATTTACAGCTATGCCTCGTTGTTTTCCTGGTTGCATCTTTGGCAATAAACTAATTATTCTCTCGGCTTCTTTTTCCAATAGCTTATTAGGTCCTCGTGATCTAATACTGGAAATATTACCTTTGGAATCAACCACAAACATTACATATACACGACCATCGATTCCAAGTTCTAAAGCGGTTTCAGGATACTTGAAATTATCAATAATATGCTGTGTTGTTTTATCTTGAAAACACTTTTTTAACTCATCATTATTTCTTCCTGTACATCCAGGAAACACTGGAACGTTTTCAATAACTGCAAAAGGAACTTCAATATCTTCTTCCAATTCTTCTACTTCAACTTCATCAACAAATAGCTCTCGTTCCTCAATTTCATCTTCTTGACTGGTTTCAGTACTTTCAATAACTGTCTCTTCTACTTCATCAACATCTTCAACAATTACTATAACTTCAGGAGCAGCAGTTGGTGGTGGAGGTGGTGGAGGCGGTGTGTTAATATTCAACAAAGGAATATCTTCTTCTGTCTCTTGATTAATTTCTAAAATCTCTGATATACTATCATCTACATCATAAGTTTTAAAATTCAACAAGCCGTAGGTTATAAAAAGCATTATACATAATCCCAAAGAAAAATACAAAATGCCATTCCGATTGAGGTCTAAATCGGGATTCTTTTTAGCTTCCATGACTTTAGTATTTATTAACAGAAAAGTTACGAGATTTCATTATTAATAAATATGATTTTTATCAGTTTTGCCAAAACAAAATCAGATGCAACTATTCCGAAAAAAATAATTATCTTGGTAGAACTCATTTTTTTATAAAACCAACCATTAATATGATTTGTTTCTTAGCTGCCTCAAGAGACTTTTATCCTGCTAAAATTGTTTATTTCGTTTTAATTTTATTTTCAATTCATAGCTGTGATTCTGAAATTGAGGAAGGTGTCATGAAAAGTGACCTCAACAAAGATGTCGAAATGATAACCAATTATGGTACTATCATTATGAGATTATCTGATGAAACGCCAAAGCATCGAAACAATTTTATTAAACTAGTCAATCAAAAATTCTATGATAGTTTACTATTCCATCGAGTTATTGAAAATTTCATTATCCAGACAGGTGATCCAGAAAGCAAATTGCAAAACTCTGAAAAAGAATTAGGAGCATCAGATTTACCTTATCGTATTCCTAAAGAAATTAACAATAACTTGTTTCATAAACGTGGTGCTCTCAATGCTGCAAGAGAAGGTGACGACAGCAATCCAGAACAGGCCTCAAGCAGTACACAATTTACCATTGTACAAGGTCGTGTATATAATGATAGCACATTAGAAGTTGCTCTTGGTAGAATTAACAATTGGCTTGCTTATAATAAGGTAATCCATAAACCTGAAAACAAAACTCAATTTGAGGCGTTACAGAACATCGTAGAAAGTAGAGATTCTACCAAAACTGAAGACTATAACCGCATTAAAAAAAAACTGGATTCATTGACAAAATTAGAAGAAGCTTCTATAACAAAATACAACTATCCCGAAGCACATCGAGAACATTACAAAACCATTGGTGGAGCTGCACATTTAGACCAGAATTATACAGTTTTTGGTGAGGTTGTTAAGGGAATGGATATTGTTGACAGCATCGCAGCTGTTGAAAAAAATGGATCAAAACCAATAAACGATGTCAGAATTATCACAGCAAGACTTATAAAACGAAAAGAATACTAACTATATAATTATTACATATGAAAAAACAAATACTACTATTATTAGCTTTAGCATTATCATTTACCATCTATGCTCAAGAAACAAAAAGCAATGACGTTTCAGATGTCATTAAAAAACATGGTATTGAAAATAGTAAGGTTATGGATATTGCCAGTTGGATGACTGATGTTTATGGTCAACGACTTACAGGATCTACAGGATTGGCAAAAGCCAAAGAATGGGCAAAAAATGAGCTCACCAAAATGGGACTGCAAAATGCACGACTAGAAGAATGGGACGATTTTGGAAGAGGTTGGGATATGACGCATTTTGAAATGCATGCCGAAGCACCAACATATTGGCCAATTATTGCTTATCCAAAAGCATGGTCATCAGCTTCAAAAGGATCTGGACAAGTTATATATCTTGATGTAAAATCCATGAGTGATTTAGAAAAGTACAAAGGCAAGCTAAAAGGTAAATTTGTGTTAATTGACAGTATTCGGCCAGTTGAAGAAGCCTTTGAGCCAACCGCTAAACGTCACGATTCTGAAAGCCTATTAGAGCTTGCAAATGCCACACTCCCTATTCCTAGCGAACGACGTGGAGGAGGCGGAAATAGTGCTGCTGCAGATTTACGAAAAGCCACGTGGGAATTATTGGAGGCTGAAAAACCATTAGGCGTTTTAGATAGAAGTTATAAAGGTGACTTGGGAACCGTTTTTGTTTCTGGAGCAAGAACTGCCGAAGGCAGTGCAAGAGATAAAGACAAATACGTTGTACCACAAATGACTTTGGCTATTGAACATTACAACAGGATTTTCAGAATGCTTGACAAAGGTGTTCCTGTAACTTTAAATGTCGATTCTCAATCTCAATACACCAATCCAGGAGGAAATGAACACAATGTCATTGCCGAAATTCCTGGAACAGATTTAAAAGATGAAGTCGTTATGTTTGGTGCTCATTATGATTCTTGGCATGCTGGAACTGGTGCTACAGATAATGGTTCAGGCTCTTCTGTAATGATGGAGGCTGCAAGAATTCTTATGGAAACCATTAAAGAAACTGGAATAAAACCAAGACGAACACTCAGAATTGCTTTATGGACAGGCGAAGAACAAGGACTTTATGGTTCTAGAAAATATGTTGGTGAACATTACGCAAATGTTGAAGGTTTTAGTGTAACAACCTTAAAAGAAGCTCAAAAAAATGTTTCGGCCTATTACAATATGGATAATGGTACTGGAAAAATTAGAGGTGTTTATTTACAAGGCAACGAAGCTGTTTCTCCCATTTTCAGAGAATGGTTACAGCCATTTCACGAGATGGACGCTGCAACATTAAGTTTGAGTAATACAGGCGGAACAGATCACTTAGCGTTTGATATGGCAGGAATTCCAGGGTTTCAATTTATACAAGAGCCTATTTCCTACTCTACTAAAACACATCACTCCAACATGGATAATTACGATCACTTAGTAGCTGACGATTTAAAGCAAGCTGCAACCATCATTGCTTATTTTATTTGGCAAACCTCTCAACGTGATGAAAAGCTACCAAGAAAAGAAATTGATAAAAAATATGACTAAACAATATTTAAACACAATCATGAATAAAAAATTTTTAGTATTAGCTGTTGCACTTTGTAGTGCAACAGTTTTTTCTCAAGAAAAAAAAGAAGAAGCAGTAAAACCAATTCCTGAAGCAAAATCCTTTGTTACTTCTCACCAAGGAACATTTGGAAATACAACCATTAAGTATAAAGCAACTGCAAGCGAAACCTATTTAAAAGATGATGATGGTAATCCTGTCGCTTCTATTTGGTCAACTGCATATACTAAAGACAATGTCACAAACACTTCTAATCGTCCTGTAACTTTTGTATTCAATGGTGGTCCTGGTTCTGCCTCTGTATGGTTGCACATGGGGCTTTTTGGGCCTCAGCTCGTTAAAGTGGATTCTGAAGCTAAAGAAGATGATGGAGCTGCTCCTTTTGAATTGGTCACTAACAATTATGGCATTTTAGACCTTACTGACCTTGTTTTTATTGATCCTGTAGGTACAGGTTACTCTCGTGTTATTGGCAAAGGAAAAGTTGAAGATTATTGGGGACTTATGGAAGATGCCAATTCTGTTGCAAAATTCATGCGTCAATGGATTACCGAAAACAAACGCTGGAACTCTCCAAAATATATAGCTGGAGAAAGTTATGGCACAACCAGAGCCGCAGCTGTCGCCAATGTATTGGAAGATGAAGGGCAAAGCATGGCGCTTAACGGTTTGATTCTTATTTCTCAAGCCTTAGATTATGCTGGCTCAACCTCAACACATTACAATATCACCTCATATTTGACCTATTTACCAAGTATGGCTGCGACAGCTTGGTATCATAAAAAAGCTGGACAAAGTAAAACGCTAGAAGCTTTTGTTGAAGAAGCTCGCAATTTTAGCTATAACACTTATGCTCCAGCTCTTTATAAAGGAACTTTATTAAGTAATTCAGAAGAAAACAGTCTAGCCGAAAAACTATCTTATTTTACAGGATTGGATAAAACTTATATTTTAAGATCTAACAACCGTATTTTAATGCATCGCTTTCAAAAAAAATTATTGGAAGATCAAGGATTAGCCATTGGAAGACTCGATGGCAGGTTTATGGGAGACGACGCAGATGATGTCTCCGAAGGACCAAGTCTTGGAGATCCATCTTCGTATCAAATTGATGCTGCTTATACAGCTGCTCTGAATCATTATTTTGCAGAAACACTCAATGTTGAAATGGATAGACCATACTTAATTTCTGGTAATATTGGTGGAAAGTGGCGTTGGAAACCAGTACCAGATGGAAGTTATTGGGAGCCAATGCCTGTAAATACTGCTGGAATGCTGGGCGAAACCATGCGAAGAAATCCAGACATGAAAGTCCTGGTGGCAAGTGGTTATTACGATCTTATTTGTCCATTTTTTGATGCCGAATATACCTTTTCCAGAAACGGAATTGTTAAAGAACGTGTTACACTAACCTATTATGAAGCAGGTCATATGATGTATGTACATCAACCAGATTTAGTAAAGGTTGCAAAAGATATTCGTGATTTTTTAAGTAAAAAATAAATGACTGTAAAAGTAGCAATAGTACAAGATGCACCTGTTTTTTTTGATAAAGATAAAACACTTCAAAAGGTTAAAACCATTGTCAAGCAATATGCCAAAGAAGGATGCAATCTCATTGTATTTCCTGAATCGTTTATTCCAGGATATCCTCGTGGTTTTTCCTTTGGCGCAACTATTGGAAATCGCACAGATAAAGGCAGACAACATTATGCAGACTACTACAACAATAGCGTTGATTTAGAAAGTGACGATTTAAAACGACTGGAAACCTTATCAAAAGAGCAAAATATTTACATTGTTATTGGCGTAACCGAAAAGCAAAACACCAATGGCAGTTTGTATTGCTCTATGCTATACATCTCTCCTACAAAAGGCTTACTTGGTGTACACCGAAAAATAAAACCAACAGGAACCGAACGTTTGGTTTGGGCTGAAGCTGGAGCAGAATCCTTAGTGACTTTTGATACCAAAATAGGGAAGCTTGGTGGACTCATTTGCTGGGAAAACTATATGCCTTTAGCTAGAATGAGCATGTACTTAAAAGGCGTAGAAATATACATTGCACCAACAGCTGATTCTCGTGAGCAATGGACAGCAACCATGCAGCAAATCGCCTTAGAAGGTCGTTGCTTTGTATTGGGTTGCAATCAGTACATGACGACCTCTATGTATCCAGAAAAATACAAAGATGAAGTTACCAACCAACCTGAAAACTTTTGTCCTGGAGGTTCAGTAATCGTTTCTCCTTTAGGAAAAATCATGGAAGGTCCATTATTTGATAAAGCTGGAGTGCTTGTTGCTGAATTGGATCTAGAAGATATTAAAAGTAGTAAATTGGATTTTGATGTCATTGGACATTATGCTCGAAACGATTTATTTGATTTTAAGGTAAATGGGCAACCTGATATAAAAAAAGAATAGAATTAGCATAGTTGACTTTATCAGAAAAAACAGCTAACTTCGTTTAACGTCGTGTATAGAACACTAAAACATTCCATACACACCTTAAGTTAAACGAAACTGCGTTATAACTTATCCAACTGGTTACTTGTATTATCTTCACTAATAGTCCAGAAAAAGCCAACAAAAAAGAATTGGTCTGCTGCTGGACGTAATGTACGTCTTGCAAAATTGCCATTCATATTTGGTGTATCTGCATATTGGTAGCCGTTAATGTTTTTAAACCCAGTGACATTATTTATTGAGAAATACAGTATTTTTTGCTGACTGATTAAGTAAGCCCAATTTAAACTCAAGTTATTATACGACTTTGTTTTTTGATTAAGAAAACCTTCCATGTTTGGGTTGGTATAAGTACGTCCAGAACCAAAAGCATAACTAAAACCAACCTGACTTTTCCAATCTGTAATAAAGTATTTACCAACTACAGATAAGTTGTGTGTATTTGCAAAATTAGGTTGCGCTTCCATTGGGTAGTTTCTGTAATTACGCTTAGAATCCAGATAGGAATAGCTCACCCAATAGTCTGTATTTTTTATGCTCTTGTTATCACGCCAAAACAAATCGACACCTTTTGCAAAGCCAAAACCATCATTAGAAAAATTGGTATCAAAATCTGTGATTTCGTCATCGTATTTTAATAAATTATTGTAGTTTTTATAATATGCTTCAGCTCTAAAAATCTGTCCTTCAGAATTGAATTGATAATTTAAAATATAATGACTGGTTTGTTGTGATTCAATATCTTGTGTAAACTTCAACACATTACTTTGCGGATTCTGATAAAAATTACCATACGCTAAAGATACCTGACTTTTATCTGATGTTTTATAAGCCAAAGATAATCTTGGAGACACAGTAAATTCATTATACAAAAACGTGTTTTCGGCACGTAAACCAGCTTTTAAAGCAAACTTCTTTGAGAAAATTAAATCAGCTTCAACATAACTTGCAAAGATAGAGTTGTTGTAACCATAATCTGTTTGTTCAACAACATCAGACTCAAAGCCTTCATTGAAATTTGTTATGAAATATTCACTGCCAAAATAAAGTTTAAAACGGTTGCTAAAACGCTTTTTCAACTTAAACTTAACATGTGCTGAATGTTCTTGGTCACGAATATCATTATCAATAATGTTCAATTTCTCATCAGCATAAGTATAACTCATTCCTCCTAAAACAGACCATGTATCGTTAAGCATGCCTTGATAAGAACTATTCACATAAAAGTTGTCGTTTTTAAGCTTAAAACGAATGCCATCTTCAAAATTGATGTCTTCCTGAATCAATTCAAAATTTGAAGAATCAAAAGCAGCATAAAGTTTAAACAAATCATTATTTAGCTTATGTCTAAACACAGTTTCTCCTGCTAAAGTTTCAAATGGTTTTATCCAATCATTTCTATCTTTAAAAACCTCAAGATAAGGAGCAAGATTTATATAGGATGCATTAACACTCAAGGAACTTTTAGCCCATTTTTGCGTATTTCCCAATGTACCACCAACTGTCATGATGCCAATGTCTGTTTTTTCCTGATCTGGCTCATCAATGGTATTTAATAATAGTACAGATGATAACGCTTGACCATATTCGGCAGAATAACCACCAGTTGAAAAGGTAATACCATCAAACAAAAATGGCGAATAACGACCTCTTGTTGGTGTATTGTTTGTAGTTGGCGAATATGGTGTAAATACACGAATACCATCAATAAAAATTTGAGTCTCTTCAGCTTCACCACCACGTACAAAAAGTCTACCATCTTCAGCAACTGTTGCAGTTCCAGGTAAGGTTTGCAAAGCGCCAACAAAGTCACCCAAAGCACTTGCTGTAGTAACCACATCTAATGGTTTTAAAGCATTTACTTTACTATTATCTCCAGCTTGAAACGTTCCTGCAGACAGTACCACAGCATCTAAGGTATTAACATCTTCTTTTAGTTCAATGTTTAAGCCTTTCATAAAAGCAATGTCGCCAAGCATGGTAAATGTCTCATAAGATAAATAAGACACTATTAAAGTTTGAGTTCCTGTTTCTGATGTCTTAAAACTGAATTTTCCATTATCATCTGTAGTACTTCCATCGTAAGTGCCTTCTAAGTAAACATTGGCTCCAGTAATGGCTACTCCTTTTTCGTTGGTTACTGTACCATTGATGGTTGTTTGTGCTTGTATTGAAAAGCAAAAAATAAAAAGTGTTAATGTTAGTAATGATTTCATCTGTAAATAGTCATTTGTTAATTAAGGTCATCTGTAATTCGCCAATAATCAATTCAATTTGTATCAAATTCTTTTTATGGCTCATTTCATAATAAATAAATCTGTTTGTATTTTGATTGATGTTTCAAAAGTGAAAAACAATAGGTGTTGTAGAAACTTATTTATACCGAATTGTAAATATTTAAGGATGAATTGATACATTTGATAAAAAAGCATCTAAGTGAAGCTTACTAAATTAGAAAAATCGTTTACTGCGCTCTTCTTCGTCATTGTAACAATTGAGCTCTTATCATCAACATTGAAAGCATTGAGTAGCTTTCATAATGTTGCCAAACCGCTTATTGTTGTCTCTTTGATTCTCTTCTTTTATTTGGATGGAAAGCAATTGGCAAACAAAACCAGACGAATAATGCAGTTGGCTTTAACATTTTCTTTAGTTGGTGATGTGTTGTTAATGTTTGATCATGTTTCTATAAATTATTTTCTTACTGGATTAATTTCCTTTTTATTAGCTCATGTTTTTTACATCTTGGTTTTTCTTGAAAAAAAGAACAGTTTAAAAAAACCAATACAATTTATAACCATACTAATTATTTATGCTTTAGGACTTTTTTATGTATTGAAAGATGGCTTAGGCAATATGCTAATTCCTGTAATTATTTACATGCTAGCTATTTTAACAATGGCAGTTACTGCAGCATTACGAAAAGGCAATGTCTCAAATTTGAGTTACAACCTTGTGTTTATTGGTGTGCTTTTATTTTTAATTTCTGACAGTATTCTTGCGATAAACAAGTTTTATGAAAAAGTTCCTTACGAACATATACTAATTATGAGCACTTATGCTTTTGCACAATACTGCATTGTGATGGGAGTTTTAAAACAAAAAAACTAGATGCTTTCTTTTTTAAAAGGCCTGATGATAAGCCTTGCTGCTTTATCAAAATTTATGTAGTTATACGTCCAGTTAAAAAAGGTAATCACACGATTTCTAAAACCTACCAAAGACATTAGGTGGACAAACATCCACACAAACCAAGCAAAAAAGCCTGCAAACTTATAGTGTTTCAAATCTACAACAGCTTTGTTTCTTCCGATGGTTGCCATTGATCCTTTATCGTGATAAACAAATGGCTTTAAGGGTTGGTTATTAATAAGTCTGATTAAATTTTTTCCTAATAATTTGCCTTGTTGAATAGCGGGTTGTGCTACCTGAGGATGACCTTTTGGATAAGCTTCGGTTTCCATATAAGCAATATCGCCAAGTGCAAAAATATTGTTATAACCATCAACCTGATTAAACTCATTAACTTTATATCTGTTAATCCTCTCAATAAGTGATTCTGCTTTTAATCCATTTACAGCATCACCTGTAACACCAGCTGCCCAAATAAGGGTTTCAGACTCTAGCTTTAAGTTTGAATTGGTAGTAACGGTAAAACCATCATATTCTTTAACAAATGTATTGCAATGCACTTGCACTCCCAATTCTATTAAAAATTGCTCTGCTTTTTTTGAAGCGTGCTCGCTCATTGGAGGCAAAACTCTGCTATAACCTTCCAACAAATGTATTTGCATACAACTGCTATCCAAATCAGGATAATCGCGAGGTACTATATGGTTTTTCAATTCTGCAATGGCTCCAGCCAATTCAACTCCTGTTGGACCACCACCAACTATCACAAAATTGAGTAATGCCTTACGTTCTTCAAGTGTATTGGCAATGGTGGCTTTTTCAAAATTTTGTAGTATCAAACTTCTAATATCTAAAGCTTGTGGCACTTTTTTCATTGGCATACTATTGGTTTCAATAGTTTTATTACCAAAATAATTTGTTTTGGTTCCAGTTGCAATAACTAAATAATCATAAGCTAAGTTTCCAATATTGGTTTCAACCACTTGGGATAAGGTATCAATTTGCTTAACCTCAGCTAATCTGAAAAACGAATTTTTGTGATTTTTAATAATTTTCCTTAGTGGATAAGCAATAGAATCAGGCTCAAGACCTGCAGTAGACACTTGATATAAAAGCGGTTGAAACGTGTGATAATTATCTTTATCCAACAATACAACTTGCACTTTTTTATTCGCTAAGGTTTTTGCCAAATTAATACCAGCAAAACCACCTCCAATAATGATAACCCTTGGGAATTCTGACTTGGGAATGTTCATGAAAAAGTCTTGATAATTTTATATATCAAAGATACGATATAAGCATTGCAAACCCTATTTTTGAATATTAATTTAAGACTGTTGTAACAATTTTAAACTTAAAGCTACTTACAAGTAACTAACAAACCAAATTGAACAAAGAATTAGAACATAATTTTGTTGAATTGCTTGAAAAGCATCAAAATATTGTGCATAAAGTCTGCAGGCTTTATACAAACAATTATGATGCTCACAACGATTTGTTTCAGGAAATCACCATACAACTTTGGAAAGCCTATCCGAAATTTCGTGGTGATGCAAAATTTAGCACTTGGATGTATCGTGTTGGTTTAAATACAGCAATTACGCTCTATAGAAAGTCTAAAAGAACCATTAACACTCAAGATTTTAGTGATGTACAGTTTAAGATTAAAGCCGAACAATATGATGATACCGAAGAGCAACAACTAAAATTATTATATAATGCTGTTAGGCAGTTAAATGACATTGAAAAAGCATTGGTTTTCTTGTATTTGGAAGACAAAAACTATAATGAAATAAGTGAAACATTGGGAATAAGTGAAGTGAATGCGAGAGTGAAAATGAACAGGGTTAAAACCAAACTTAAAACAATATTAAATCCGTAATGCTATGGATGAATTAGAATTATTAAAAAAAGATTGGCAAAAGGAAGATAATAACTACCCAAAGCTAACTTATAATGAGATTTATAAGATGATCTTAAAAAAATCGTCTTCCATTGTGAAGTGGATTTTTATCATCAGCATATTAGAGTTCATACTCTGGTCTGTAGTCTCCTTCTTATTAAAAGATGCAGATTACAACCAAAGATTTAAAGAATACCATGCAGAGAGTATTATGATGCCTTTTATAATACTCGGTTATGTCATCATTGCTTATTTCTTATACAAGTTCTTCATGAACTACAGAACCATTTCTGTTACTGACAATGCCAAAGTTTTAATGGAAAATATTTTAAAAACCAGACGTACTGTAAGACACTATGTTGCTGTAAATCTGGGCTACATGGTTGTCTCTATATTTGTTGTATTAGGCATTCAATTTAATAGAGACGAGCAAATGATTTCAGTTATAGAGAAAGCCACAGCCAATGGAGAATTATTTAAATTTTATGCCATTACTATTATAATTGTATTGTTGGTAATTGCAGTTTTAATAGGCTTGTTCTTATTATTCTATTATCTTATTTATGGTATTCTTTTAAAGCGCTTAAACAAAAATTACAAGGAACTTAAAAAATTAGAAGTCTAAAATTACCAAAGCTAAAACTGATGACTGCCTACTGAATACTGGTTACTGAACATTACCACTCTCGTTGCTTGTTTAATTCTTCCTGAGCCAATAATTCATCCATCGGAATCACCTTTAAAAAAGAAGGATGCTGCTCAATAGCATATTCAATTTTCTCAACAATATCTGCAATAGACTCATTGTCGTAGTCAATATCCAAAGGTTCTTTAATTTCCATTGATTGCAGAATATTTTTCTTTTTTATCCTAATCCCTTTTTTATCAAAAGAACGTCTAAAACCATCAATTACAATAGGAACAACAACAGGTTTATATTTTTTAATAATATGAGCTGTCCCTTTTCTAATAGGTTTAAATGGTGTTGTTGTACCTTGAGGAAACGTTATAACCCAACCATCGTTTAGGGCTTTTCCAATATTAGAAATGTCGCTCATTTTAACTTGTCTGTTTACATCCTGGCCTTCTGCTCTCCATGTACGCTCAATACTAACAGATCCAACATAAGCTAAAATTTTAGGAAGCAAACCAGCTTTCATGGTTTCCTTTGCAGCGACATAGTAAATATTTAGTTTAGGATTCCATAAGTAACCAACATTTTTTATAGAATCGTCACGACCACTCAAACTTGCGTTAAACACATGAAACATGGCAACCACATCTGCAAAATAGGTCTGATGATTTGAGATAAAAAGCACATTGGTTTCTGGCAAGTTTTTTAAGACTTCAGAACCGTCAATCTGCAATTCATTAAACCCTCTAAAACGTCTGTGTGTGATGGCTCCAAGAATTCTAATGAGCCATTTTTTTATAAAAAGTATATGTCCAAAAGGATTCTTTTTAAATAATCCCATAGTGAGTGTAAGTCTATTAGTTAGTGACTACAAACGTACATATTTTTTCTGTTTTAGTCTGATAACAAAACCCTAAATAACTAATTATTCAATAAGCTTATTTTGGGTTAAACTATAAAATAGCTTTTATTATATCCTTTATTTCGCTGAGCATCATGGCTGTTGCTCCCCAAACCACATGTCCATTAAGCTCGTAAGCAGGCACTTCTATTTTTGCTGTGTATGACGTTGCAACCAATTTATTGCAAACATTATTTTCATCTAAAAAATGAGCAAGTGAAACTTCAACAATATCTTCAACCTCTTCATCTTGTTTTATAAATTTTGGAGTGTTTTGTGCAATTCCGATAAAAGGTTGTACATAAAAATTACTAGGCGGAATATAAACCTCAGTCATTTGTTTAATCACTTTTATTTGATGCTTTGGCACTCCAATTTCTTCCCAAGTCTCTCTAATGGCAGTATGTTTTAAGGTTTTATCTTCATCTTCATATTTACCTCCTGGAAAACCAATTTGAGCTGAATGAACGCCTCTATAGGTTTTTCTGAGAATGAGTGCTAAGTATGTTTCGTTGGTTGCATTAGGGTAAAACATGGCCAATACACCTGCTCGCTTCGCATTTTTCATGGCTTCCTTATAGCTATTAATAAGCTCATTTCTGAAAGGAGGCGACATTTTAAACTGTGAAGCTTCGGCTGGCAATGGTATATTTTTTATTTTTGACAGTGAAACTAAAAATTCATCAAAATTCATCTATGCGATTTATATTACTTTTTTGCACACTTTCTATACTATTCAATTGTGAAGATAAACAAAAGCAACAAAAAACAACTACTCAAACTCCTGAGATAGAACAAAAAGAGGCTGACATTAAACCGAAAGTGACTCCTAATAATGTAAAGCGAAAGTTTCCAAAGCTTAATGATAAAAATGCCATGGAGTTTTTCTTGCAATATGAAAAAGAAAATAAGGAAGATAAAGTACGCATTACAACAGATTTTGGCGAGATAGATATTTTATTGTTTGATAAAACAAAGTTTCATCGTGCCAATTTTATATTTCTAACCAAGCAAAAGTATTTTGAGAACACACAGTTTTATAGAGTTATTGATAACTTTATAGTACAAGCAGGAAATAGTGATGATAGAGCTACAGCTAGAAAACGAGCTAAAATTGGAAAATACCTTTTACCAACTGATACCAAACGTGGTTACACACATGAACGCGGCGTGATAAGCATGCCAAGTAGCGAAATTGACAATCCGCATAAATTGGCATCGCCTTTTGAGTTTTTTATTGTGCAACAACAAGGTGGAGCAAACTTTCTGGATGGTGATTATACCATTTTTGGTAAAGTAACTCGTGGTATGGATGTGATTGACAAAATTGCTGCTGTAGATACTGATGAAGCCGATTGGCCTTTGCAGAATATTTTTATTAGAAAAGTGGAGATTATTGAGTAATCAATCTGCTTTATAAATATTAGGCAACGCAATTTTAAACTTTACAGCTAATAATCGAATTACAATTACGATGGCTCCAGCTATCATAAATACAAAATCATTTTCAAGAGGTAATTTTCTCAGCAAAAAGTAGCTTAATCCACCTAAAATACAAGCAGTTGCATAAATTTCCTTTCTAAAAATTACTGGGATTTCGTTACATAAAATATCGCGTATAACACCTCCAAAACAAGCAGACATAGTACCTAAAGCAATACAAATAATTGGATGCAAATCTGCAGACAATCCTTTTTCAACACCTACCACAGTGTATAGTCCAATTCCAATAGTATCAAATAAAAATAATGAAGTTCGTAAATAATTAATTTTATTTCGAGCAATAACAGCAAATATTGCAGAACCAAGAATGACATAAGTAAAAGTCATGTCTTTCATCCAACTAACTGGAGTTTGCCCAATTAAAATATCACGTAGTGTTCCTCCACCAACTGCTGTAACAAAAGCAATGATAAGAATGCCAAACAAGTCCATTTTTTTGTTCATGGCAACCAATACACCTGAAATTGCAAAGGCAACCGTTCCTAAAATGTCAATGGTGTAAAACATATTTACTTTAAATTAATGAGATGCTTCATCCACGTTCAGCATAAGCGATTCACTCTATTTTTATTTCACAGATTCCGAAGCAAGTTCGGAATAAGCAATCTGCACAGTATTTTCTTTATTTTATTTGAAAATATTGGCGACTTGCTTACATATTTTGGGTATAATAATTATAATCTTTTAAAATAGTATCTATAAACTCGTGATCTCTATCGTGTTTTACATCTTTAAGGTCTAAAACCTCTATGATTTTAGTTCTAAGTTTAATAAGTGTCTTGTAGTCTTTAGATTTTCTTGCTGTTTTAAAGGTCTCTTTTATAATTCGAGCGTCATTGTCAGATAATTTAATAACCATTGGGTAGGTCGGCACATAATCTTGCTTTAAATCTTCTAAAATGGTATGGCTTATGTTAACATTGTTCTTTAAACTAATCACTGCTGTTCCAGCTGTCATATCTCCAAGTCTTTGGTTTTTAGGACTAGTGATGATTGAAATGAGTGCTACTACTCCACTCATCATATTTAAGTCGACTATTCTAAACAACCAACGTATTACAAAATCTGCTAAGGTTGCCTGATAGCCATCAATTTTTACCACCTTAATTTTAATAATTCGTTTCCCAGGAGTTTGTCCATCCAATAAAGTTTCAAACAATAAGGAATAAAAAATAACTGGTAAATAAAACATTAAAAACACTGCTATTTGTGACCATTTATCCATGTCTTGTACCATCTCATCAAATTTTAAAAGTTTAAACATGATTTGATACGTCACAATGATATAAGCAATTTTAAAAAGCCAATCAATTCCCCAAGCAAGTATGCGCTCGCCAACACTTGCTGCAGTGAAATTTATATTTACATTTTGAGTAGTGTTTATTTGTAACTCTACCATTTATTCTGTTAATTTGAAAGCCTATGAGAGAAGTCGCATTTATCAAACAAAATAAAGAAAAATGGCTTGATTTTGAAAAAGCCATTTTTGGAAAAACACTTAAAAATCCTGATGAATTAGCGTCTTTATATATTCACTTGGTAAACGATTTGTCTTACGCACAAACTTATTATCCCAAAAGTAAAACAATTCTTTATTTAAACAACTTAGCAGCTAAAGCTTTTCAAAAAATTTACAAAACCAAACGTGAAGACACCAACCGATTTATCCATTTCTGGAAAACTGAAGTTCCACTCATAATCTATCAATACAGACGTTACGTATTTTATGCTTTTGCTATATTTCTATCGTTTGTTGCTATTGGAGCCCTATCTGCTGCTTATGATGATACTTTTGTACGACTTATTTTAGGTGACCAATATGTGAACATGACCTTGGAAAACATTGAAGCTGGTGACCCTGTTGCTGTTTACAAAAGTGGAAGTAATTGGGGAAGTGCCTTTGGCATTACACTAAATAATTTATATGTTGGCATTTTATCGTTTATTTATGGTGTTTTTGGAGGAATTGGAACAGGTTATGTATTACTGAATAATGGCATCATGCTTGGAGCCTTTCAATTTTTCTTTTATCGTGAAGGTGTGTTTTGGGAAAGTATTCGTGGTATCTGGATTCATGGCTCTATGGAAATATTTGCTATTGTTATTGAAGGTGCTGCTGGACTTATTTTAGGTGCAAGTATTTTATTTCCAAAAACCTACTCAAGATTAACCTCGTTTAAAATAGGAATGAAAGATGGCGTAAAGATTTTAATTAGCACCTTTCCGTTCACTATGGCCGCAGGATTTCTTGAAGGTTATGTTACACGTTATTCCAATACGATGCCTAATTGGTTATCTGTTGGGATTATTCTGGTAACACTTAGCATCATCTCTTTTTACTATTTAATTTATCCTTATCTCTTACATAAAAAAATTAAACAAACCTATGCAGTTATATAAATCCAGAGGTTTTAGCGAGTTTTTTCAAGATACGTTCACGTTTTTGAAACAAAATGGAAAACACTATTTCAAGCACTTTTTCATCATCAATGGCATTTTTCTATTAATTCTAATGGTTATAGGCTACTTTATTTCTAAGTTTTACTCTGAATTTTTATTCAGTGGCATCTTGCAAGGTGAAAATAGCAGTACTGTTATTGATGATTATATGAATGAAAATTTTGGCGTCTTTATTCTATTAATAGTTGTTTTTATTGTTTTTGGTCTTATTGCTGGACTTATTTCATACTCTTACACTGCCATTTACTTAAAACTTTATTCTGAAAATGATGGTAAAAACTTTAACACACAACAAATCATCCAAGTGTATAAGCAAAACATTGGCAACCTTTTTGTGTTTCTTGTTTGTGGCATTTTATTAGGAATTCCGCTCTTTATTGTATTAGGTATTGGTGCTTTTGTGTTAATGATAACCATAGTTGGTATTTTGTTAATTCCTATTTTACTTGGTGCTTTTACATTGTTTTATAACATGACGCTAATGGAATATTTACAGCAAAAAAGAGGCATTTGGGACAGTTTTGGATATGCTTGGACACTAATGACCAAAAAATTCTGGGCTGCTGTTGGTAGTGTTGGTATCTTTTACTTAATGGCTTATGTGGCTCAAAATGTGATAACCATTATTCCTTATATGTTTTTTATGGGTAGCATGTTTACCACGATTCCTGAAGGAAATACAGATCCAGCAGAAATTGGAGCCTCATTTATGGTATTAATGCTAGTGGTATTTTTTATCACTTTTATTGTTGGAACTATCCTTAACAATATTACTCAGCTTAATCAAGGTATTGTATTTTATAGCTTAAAAGAAGACAACGAAAACATTAACACAAAAAGTGTGATTGACCAAATTGGTTCAGGTGAATAAACGTATTGCTTTACATATTGTCTTCATCTTATGCATTTTATTTTCATTTCAAAATATTAATGCTTTTAATAATGTTGTATTTAAAAATACAATAGTCAGTGACACACTAAATGTTGATAATTCAGACATCAAACCAAGACGCTTTGACAACCTCAAAGAAAAATACAACGACGAAAATTTTATTTACGAACGCACTGTAGAAAATTCTGGTTGGTGGTCACGTTTTAAACAATGGCTGAGTGACAAAATTCAGAGTCTCTTCAACATAAAAAATGCAGGCCAAGCTTCTAAAATGACTAATCTAGCTATTAAAATTGGAGGTGTACTGCTTTTTATTATAGTTATCTATTTTATCTTCAGAGCTATCATTAACAAAGAAGGTGCTTGGGTTTTTGGCAAATCGTCTGATAAGAGTATCATTCCAGTTACTGACATTGAAGCCAATATTCATGCAACCGATTTTAAGCAGTTAATTGCTGAAGCTGAAGAAAATTCTAATTACAGACTAGCTATTAGGTATTACTATTTATGGTTGCTCAAAAAATTGAGCACTGCAGAAATCATACACTATGATTTAGAAAAAACCAATAACGATTACAAAAATGAAATAAACATACCTGAAGTAAAAGAAGGTTTTGTATACACTTCTTATTTGTACAATTACATTTGGTATGGCGAATTTGATGTAAACACAGATCAATTTAATAAAGCAAAGCTAGCTTTTGATAAATTTTTAAACTCTATAAAAGCATGAACAAAACCATAAAAATATATATTGGTTTGCTCATCTTGCTTTTTGCTGGTGCTATTGCCATCGAGTTTTCCAAGCCAAAACCCATCAATTGGTCCAGAACATTTAACGAAAGGCATACTATTCCTTATGGTATGTTTGTATTGTACAACGAGTTGCCAAATTTATTTCCTAAAAATGAAATCACAGATATTTCTGTATCTGCTTATGAATATTTTGATGAGTATTTCAATTGGGAAGATTCTACTTACACGATTTCTGGAAACTATATACTTATTGATGATTATGCAGATGTTGATGAAGTTTCAGCCCAAGAACTTTTGGACTTTGCCTCTCATGGAAATACAATTTTTATGTCGGCAAACTACTTACCCCAAAAGTTTTTAGATACACTTGGAATTGAACTAAAAAATGATTTCGATTTTACTGGAAAGGCACAGTTTAGTTTGGCTAATCCTATTTTTAAAAACGATTCTATTACAATAGATAGAGGTTTGAGTAACATCTATTTTTCTAAGCTAGATTCAACTAGAACAACAGTTTTAGGTTATCAGAAATTTAGTGAAGAAGATCGCATCAATTATATTAAAGTAAATCATGAATACGGAGAATTCTATCTGCATCTGCAACCAATGGCTTTTACAAATTTTTCGTTATTAAAACATGATAATAAAAAATATGCAGCAGCCATACTTTCGTATTTACCTAATCAACCAATTTTTTTCGACTCAAGAAATAAAAACCGAATGGAATTAGGGAGTTCACCTTTGCGTTATGTATTAAGTCAACCAGCTTTAAAATGGGCTTGGATACTTGGCTTAGTGTCTTTGTTAGTATTTATTTTATTCAATGCAAAACGAAAACAACGTATTGTGAAAGTTATTAAACCATTGGAAAATTCAACCATAGCCTTTACCAAAACCATAGGTAATTTGTATTATGAAACTAAAGATCACAACAATTTAATAGACAAAAAAGTCACTTACTTTTTAGAAACAATAAGGCGTAAATACTATTTAGATACACAACTGTTAGACGAAAAGTTTGTAAAAAATCTATCCTTAAAATCTGGAAAAGACTTAGGTAAAGCAAAAAAAACCATAAATCTTATTGTACATTTAAAAGCCAAACAATCGTGCAATGAAGAGGATTTAAAAAACTTAAACAAAACAATAGAAGACTTTTATAACACATAACATATGGAGCATACAAACGACTCTCAAAGCGACAATTTAAATCAGGATAACCAAGAACAAGCACCTGATGAAAATAAAGAAGTGCAAGAAAATAAGGAAGTACAAGAAGAAAACCTGAGTTTTAAAAACCGGATTGATCTATCTGAACTTCAAGAAGGTGTTGAGCTGATTAAAAACGAAATAAGCAAAGTAATCGTTGGACAAAAAGGCATGATTGATATGCTAATTGCGTCAATATTAGCCAATGGTCATTCTTTAATTGAAGGTGTTCCAGGAGTAGCTAAAACCATATCTGCAAAACTGCTTGCAAAATCATTGGATGTTGGGTTTAGTCGCATTCAATTTACTCCAGATTTGATGCCAAGTGACATTTTAGGAACTTCGGTTTTTGATATGAAAACCTCTGAATTTGAATTTAAGCAAGGACCCATTTTCTCCAACATGATTCTTATTGATGAAATAAATCGTGCACCTGCAAAAACACAAGCCGCGTTGTTTGAAGTAATGGAAGAACGCCAAATAACCATCGATGGTAATAAATACCAAATGGAGTTGCCTTTTATTGTATTAGCAACTCAAAACCCAGTAGAACAAGAAGGAACTTACCGTTTGCCTGAAGCTCAACTAGACAGGTTTTTGTTTAAAATAGATATCGATTACCCAAATCTTGACGAAGAAATTGAAATCATCAATCGTGAACATAGTCTTCAAGGTGAAAACAAAACTGCTAAAATAACATCGCATTTAAGCAAAGAACAAGTGGCTAAGTTTCAAGATTTGGTTAACCAAGTAATTATTGAGTCGCATTTGGTAAAATATATAGCTGATATTATTGTAAATACCAGAAATAATCCGTTTTTATATTTAGGTGCTTCGCCAAGAGCATCCATTGCCATTTTAAAGGCAAGTAAAGCTTTTGCAGCTATGAATGGACGCGATTTTGTAACTCCAGAAGATATTAAACAAGCTGCAATTCCTGTATTACAACATCGTGTTATTGTAACGCCTGAGCGTGAAATGGAAGGTGTAACTACTAAACAAATTATAACTCAGATTATTGAAGCTGTTGAAATACCAAGGTAATGCTTAAAATCTTTAAACCATTTTACATACAAAACCGTTTTTTTTATACATGCATTGCACTTATGGTGCTGTTTGTACTGAGTTTTGTGTTTCCAAGATGGTTTGTAATTGTAAAACTTCTGTTTTTAGTGTTTTTGGTATTTTCTGTCTTAGACATCATGCTATTGTTCACCGCAAAAAAAGGCGTTAATGGATTGAGAACACTTCCTGAAAAGTTTTCGAATGGCGACCAGAATCCGATTCGTTTAAGTATTGAAAACTATTATACATTCCCAATATTTATAAAGATTATTGACGAAATTCCTGTTCAATTTCAAGTACGTAATTTTAGTATTGAACGAAAACTTGATGCTACGAGTAAAACAGAATTGCAATATGAACTCAGGCCAACAGAACGTGGCGAATACCACTTTGGGAAACTCAATGTTTATGCAACTTCTGTGTTCGGATTAATTGCAAGACGATTCAGTTTTTGTGATGAAGCCATGATACCAACCTATCCCAGTTTTATACAATTGCGTAAATACGATTTGATGGCTATTAGCAATAATTTACATCAATATGGCATTAAAAAAATAAGACGTATTGGCCATACAATGGAGTTTGAACAGATTAAAGAATATGTTCTTGGTGACGATTTAAGAACCATCAATTGGAAAGCTACAGCAAAATCTCATCAACTAATGGTGAATCAATTTCAAGATGAAAAATCACAACCTGTGTATTCTGTTATTGATAAAGGGAGACTAATGAAAATGCCTTTTGATGGCTTGAGTTTGCTGGATTATGCTATTAATGCTGCTTTGGTCATTTCAAACGTTGCCATTAAAAAGCACGATAAAGCTGGGATTTTTACTTTTTCTAAAAAGGTAGAAAATATGGTTGTTGCCGAAAAGCGAACATCACAAATGAACTTGATACTCGAAGGCCTTTATAACATTAAAACCGATTTCTTCGAAAGTGATTTTGGACGTTTGTATGGTGATGTAAGACGAAATATTACTCATAGAAGTTTACTTTTATTATATACCAATTTTGAGACTCTTGATGGTTTACATAGACAACTACCTTATTTAAAAGGCATGGCTAAAAGTCACTTATTAGTAGTTGTTTTCTTTAAAAACACAGAGTTGAATAGTTTAATAGAAAACAAAGCAGAGACTATTCAACAAGTATATGACAAGATCATAGCCGAAAAATTTGCTTATGAGAAACGATTGATTGTAAATGAACTCAAAAAGTATGGCATCTACTCTATCCTTACCACGCCTGAAAATTTAACCCTTGATACCATCAATAAATACTTAGAAATTAAAGCGCGAGGCTTGTTATAAAAAAAAGGAGCATGTTTTGACACATGTTCCTTTTTCAATCAATCAAAAACTAACTATTAATCAACCAATAGTTATACTGTTTCGTTTAACCAAGCTTTCATCATCCAAA
>JAGQYS010000083.1:0-129 GCA_020435965.1 Flavobacteriaceae bacterium
TGCTGCCGTGTAAACATAAATAGTCTGTGTGCTCTCTATCTTATCACCTGAACTTAACGCTGTCCCTGTTCCGCCTGGCCCTGTGAAGTAATTCCCATTGGTCAACGCTGGCAATACATACTCGTCACA
>JAGQYS010000083.1:173-34518 GCA_020435965.1 Flavobacteriaceae bacterium
TGGTCACTACAAAACTGTTCTCTGCTGGTTGACAAGGAGCATCAGCTGGACCATAAACATAAATAGTTTGAGTCGTCGTGATTATATGGCCTGCATTTAATGCATCACCTGTTCCGCCTGGTCCTGTGAAGTAATTCCCATTGGTCAACGCTGGCAATACATACTCGTCACATGACTCTACATCTGATGGATCATCTGCTACACCATCTACACAACAATCTTTAGTCCATGTATAAACTATATTACAAGTAGCTGTTTGATCACAGTTATCTGTTACAATTACCTCAAATGTTTGTGTACTTACACAACCATCTACTTGTATTTGACCAGCAGTAGCTACTTTTGATTTTATCCCACAATTATCTGTAGCATTAATAACGTTTTCAGCATCAGCTTCTGTTGGAAGGTTCTGAGGATCATCTCCTAAATCGATAGCTTCAGCGGGACAATTTGTTATTACTGGATCTTCTGTATCTTGAGTCCAAGTATATGTAATAACAACATCTTCAGCTACAGCAGGACATGGTCCTACATGCTCATAAGTTGCAGTATATGTTCTAGTATAATCACAACCATTATTTGAGGTTTGAACATTAACGGTTGGTGTTGCATTATTTTGGCAATCGTGGTTTACAGTGAAACTAGGTACTGGAATCGTTGGATTGCATTCTGTAAAATCTGTACTTACAGCTGTTGTTGAAATTGTTGGTGCTGCAATACCAGCTGCCAATGCTGCAAAGGCCGTACCAACATTAGCTGAAGTTGTTATTAAATAATCCGCTAATCTAATGTTATTTGTTTGACCAGCTCCTGGAGTACCACTAACGTATTCAAGGCTAGTTCCTCCATCTGTTATTGCCTGAACATTGCTTACTACTACTGAAGGATTTGGCAAAGCTACTGTAAAAATTCTGCTGCCATTATTTTTTAATGCATTCGCAGAATTACAAGCTGCTTCTAATACAGCTGTGGTTGTTGAATTACCGGGTCCGCTAGGTCCAGTTCCATAATATGTTGGGTTACCATCAGTAAACATTACAATATATGGATTTGCACATGTTGTTTGATTGTCTGAGAGTGTTTTTGCAACTTGGAGGCCTTGATCCCAGTTTGTGCCTCCCGAAGAGTTATATGTACTAGCACTATTTCCTCCTCCATCAAAATAAGGAGTTAAGTCATTTACAAAGTCATTATTTACATTACGAAATCCTGCTGTGCCACCAATATTTGCTATTCTTGCTTGGGAACCATATTCTACAATTGCCATATTGACGTCTAAACATGGGTCATTAAGTGCTGTAGCAAAAGAAATCATTGCATTTTTTACTTGTGTTGCAATATTACTTGTTGAACCAGACTCATCTAAAACAACAATAACACAAAAATCACATTCTGTTGGAAATGCTGGATTATTATCTGGTGTACAATTTCCTGTAGTTTGTGCAAAAGCATTATTTAAACCAAATAATAATAAAAAAGACCAAAACAGCAATAGCTGCTTTTTGAATAGATTGTTTGAAAATAAATGAGTGCAAAGATTTAATGCTCTTTGACCTAAATTAATAGTAAGATTATTCATAATGTTTTGATTTTAGTTTAAACCAAACATTAAGTAGCTACATGGTTAGCATAGAATTGTGGCTGACATTATGCTATTAATCAACCAATAAATGCTATAAATTAAATTATAAATTATAAGTAAAGGAGAGGAGAAATTTACTTAACAAGTAACGAATTTAATAAAAAAACTTAAGCAACAATATCTTTTCTGTTAATTACTGTATAAACTAGTTAAACTGAATATTAAGGTAATATTTTTCTTACTTTTTAGAATGACGTTCTCTTGCTAACAATGTGTTTTTCAAAAGCATAGCAATAGTCATAGGGCCAACACCTCCAGGAACAGGTGTTATAAAACTTGCTTTCTTACTCACGTTTTCAAAGTCAACATCACCTGTAATTCTGTAGCCTCTTTGTTTTGTAGCATCTGGAACTCTTGTAATGCCAACATCGATAACCACAACACCATTTTTGACCATGTCTGCTTTTAAAAACTCTGGTTTTCCTAAAGCTGTGATAATAATATCTGCTTGTTTTGTGATTTCTTCAATGTTTTTAGTTCTGCTATGCGTTAAGGTAACAGTTGAATTTCCAGGAAACCCTTTTCGTCCCATTAAAATACTCATTGGTCTTCCTACAATATGCGAACGTCCAATAACAACGGTATGTTTTCCACTTGTTTCTACTTGGTAGCGATCTAATAATTCCAAAATACCAAATGGTGTTGCAGGTATAAAGGTAGACATATCCAATGCCATTCGACCAAAATTCATAGGATGAAAACCATCTACATCTTTATTTGGGTCTACAGCAAGCAGTACATTTTGTTCATCTATTTGTTCTGGTAATGGTAATTGTACAATAAAACCATCAATATCATCATTATTGTTTAACTCCTCAATGGTATCAAGTAATTCTATTTCGCTCGTTGTATTTGATAATTGAATGAGTGTAGATTCAAAACCTACGCGTTCGCAAGCTCTGACTTTACTTCCAACATAAGTTAAACTTGCTCCATCATTTCCGACAATAACTGCTGCTAAATGCGGTACTTTTTCGCCTTTAGCTTTCATTTTTTTTACTTCTTCGGCAATTTCATCTTTAATGTCATTGCTAATTTTTTTCCCATCTAGAATTGTCATGATGTTTTAAGTTTAATTAGTTAGTTTATCTCGGAATATTTTTCATCATTTGCATCATCTTCTTTCCGCCACCTCCTTGCATCATCTTCATCATTTTACTCATCTGATCAAATTGTTTGAGCAATTGATTTACTTCTTGCACTGAGGTTCCTGAACCTTTACTGATTCTTTTTTTACGACTAGCATTTAAAATTGCGGGTTTCGTTCGTTCATCTGGAGTCATTGAATGTATAATAGCTTCAATATGTTTAAACGCATCATCATCAATGTCGATATTTTTCATCATTTTACCAACACCTGGAATCATTCCCATAAGGTCTTTCATGTTTCCCATTTTCTTTACTTGCTGAATTTGCTTTAGGAAATCATCAAAACCGAATTGGTTTTTAGCTATCTTTTTTTGAATCTTACGTGCTTCTTCCTCGTCAAACTGCTCTTGAGCCCTTTCAACTAAAGAAACGACATCTCCCATTCCTAGAATACGATCTGCCATACGAGATGGATAGAATACGTCAATAGCTTCCATTTTCTCTCCTGTACCAATAAACTTAATTGGTTTGTTGACCACAGATTTAATAGAAATAGCGGCTCCTCCACGAGTATCACCATCTAATTTTGTAAGGATTACACCATCAAAATTAAGGGCATCGTTGAAGGCTTTTGCCGTGTTAACCGCATCTTGACCTGTCATAGAATCTACAACAAACAAGGTTTCTTGTGGTTGAATGGCTTTGTGAATGTTTGAGATTTCATTCATCATTACCTCATCAACTGCCAAACGACCTGCGGTATCTATAATAACCACATTAAATCCGTTTGCTTTTGCATGAGCAATACCAGCTTGAGCAATAGCTACAGGATCATTATTACCACGGTCACTAAACACCTCAACGTTGATTTGCTCTCCTACAACATGCAACTGGTCTATCGCTGCTGGACGATAAACATCACAAGCTACCAATAAAGGTTTCTTTGTTTTTTTGTTTTTAAGATAATTGGCTAGTTTTCCAGAAAAGGTGGTTTTACCGGAACCTTGTAAACCTGACATTAAAATTACTGAAGGTGTGCCTGATAAATTAATTCCAGCAGCATCGCCTCCCATTAATTCTGTCAATTCGTCCTTAACAATTTTAACCATGAGTTGTCCTGGCTGCAAATTGGTAAGTACGTTTTGACCAAGTGCTTTGTCTTTTACTTTATTAGTAAACTCTTTGGCAATTTTAAAGTTAACATCTGCATCTAAAAGTGCACGACGTACTTCTTTTAAAGTCTCTGCAACATTGACTTCGGTTATGCTTCCATGACCTTTTAATACGTGGAGTGCTTTGTCTAGCTTATCGCTTAAGTTATCAAACATAATCTTACTTCTAATTTTAAGAGTTGCAAATTTAATAATTTGAAGCTTATTATTGAAGTTAGGCAACTATAAAATAAACTTAAATAAAAAGGCTGCCAATGTTTTGGCAGCCTTTTCCCTAAATAATTAAATAACTAACTTAAAACGACTATACGAAATTTAGTATTTAGGCTATGGACATTCTTTTTCTATAACCATTTCATGATCTCCATTAACTAGTACTATTCTATCTGATCCACATTCTACAACTCTCCATTGTCCGTTTAAGGGTGAAAAATTATTTTCTAGTTGTGAAATGGTTAAGAACACACCGTCGGCTGGGTTTCCAGAAGTTGACCAAGTACCAAAGTAGTTGGCTCCTCCACCTTCAATTAATAAGTCTTGATTATCATTAAACTGGATTGCATAGTCATCGTAAACATTGCTGCCATCAACTGAAACTGCCACCCAATAACACTCAAACTCCATAAGATAAGAATCTAATTCTTGTTCTGTACAACCATTTTCAGATTCACATTCTTGTTCTAACACAAGTGTGTAGTCTCCACTAACAAATTCTAATCTATCGTCATCATCACATTCAACAAGTTTCCACTCTTTAGAAATATTCATATAATCTCCAGAAAGATCTAATGTTAAATAGATATAACCTTCAATTAAAGCTAAATTCCATCCACCAATAACATTTCCATTTAGCTTAACACCATCTTCTGTAAACATTAATGGACCATTTCCATCAACTAGATCTGTCCCTAAATACCACTTGCATTCTTTTAATTCTTCTTGAATTTCAGCAACACTACAATCTGATTGGTCGTTACATTCTCTTTCAATAATAATATAAGACTCAATGGTTCCTGGTTCTCTTGTAAATTTAAAACGATCGTCGTCACACTCATACACATACCATTCTCCTCCAAGGTCACCATCAAACATGGTTAATTCTGACAAGGTCAATATAACAACTTGATTAGATGTTGAAGTACTCCAGTTTCCTGTGGCAATCACATTATTTTCTGAGTAAATTTCTAATGATCCATTGTTATAAAAATAGATGTCTTTATTAATAAAGTTATCGTCACCATTAAAGTTTATAATATTCCAATGGCATTCTGTTAAATAAGCATCAATTTCTTCTTCGGTACAATCGTCCTCTTCGTCATCATCATCACAATCATCTCCTGCTTCTTGAATAGCTGCTTGTAATTCTGTGTTATTGTTTACTTCAACTGTATTTCCGTTAGCATAAACCATGGTTACTGGAAAGTTTAAACTTGCAAGTACAGCTTCATCATTTTCATTTTGAAGATTTTCTAAAAACTCATATAACTGCTCGTCGCTTTCAATGACCACAGTATCTATTACCTGAAAATCGGTGTTATAAATTGAAAAGGAAATTGGGTATTGAAAATCGATACATTCAATAACGTCATCATCATCATTGTCACAAGTTTCAATAAATGTTTCTAGCTGATCTTCGTTTTCAATTACAATTGTTTCGTAATCATTCAAAATGATAGTAATTGGAAATAAAAATTCCAAAACATCATCGTCATAATCAAACTCATCAAAAATATCTTCAATTAGCTCAAGATCTTCTAGAGTATTTATAGTAACAGTAATATCATTAACAATGATTGTTACAGGCAAGTTCACAGAAAAACAATTAGAGTTGTCCATGATATTATCTACAGAGCCATCATTTGTAACAGTATACTGCATTAAATTTGCCAAAGTAGAATTTGGGGCAATAAGCGTTTCTTCATCTGTCTCTGTGACTTCAAGAACTTCGTCTTGACATGAATTAAAACTTAAGAGGGCAAAAAAGGCTAGGATTAATAGATAATTGAATTTGAAATTCATAGCGAATTGGGTTTTTGTTAAACGTATTTGCTATAAAACAAGTAATTTGCAAAAACTCCTACCTCTAATTATCTTTTTTTTACTTTTACTATTCCAAACTACTATAAATGACAAAAGATTTAAACGATAATATTTGCAACGAAACTCTGTTTGCTTCGATATTTGAGAAATACTCGAAAGATCTTCACGACTTTTTATATTACAAGTTTGGCGAAGCCTATAACCCAAAAGATCAAGTTCAGGATGCTTTTATCAAACTCTGGGAAAATTGCGGAAAGGTAACTCCTTCAAAAGCCAAGTCATTTCTATTTACTGTGGCTAACAATTTAACCCTAAACCTTACGGCTCATAAGAAGGTGGTTTTAAAGTATCAGCAACAAAAACCAAAACATTACACCAACGAGAATCCTCAATTTATTTTAGAAGGTGATGAGTATATGCAGAAATTACAAAAAGCACTCGCTAATTTATCTGAAGCTCAACGTACTGCTTTTATGTTAAATCGTATTGAAGGCAAAAAGCATAAGGATATTGCAGAGCTTTTAGGTATTTCGCAAAAAGCAGTTGAAAAACGGATTTATGGTGCTTTAAAAAAATTAAGAGAAGATATAAAAGAAATTTAAAAATTGAGGTAGGAGTTTTTAAACATGGTTTGTTATATAGTTGAATTATTAAAGAATGACACGAGAAGAATTAATAAAAAAATGGTTAGATAACGACCTTAGTCCTGAAGAGTTAAAGGCATTTAATGCCTTGGATGATGCTCAAGAACTTAATAGGTTGTCTGATGGCATGAAAGCTTTTAAAGCTCCTGAATATGATACTTCAGAAGTTTTTGCAAGCATCAAGCAAACTATTGCAGCTTCTCAAGTGAAACCATCAATCAATTGGACTAAGCAATTACTTCGTTTTGCAGCCATTTTTGTCATTGGTTTCAGTCTTTATTATTACTCCACAACTCTTGATACTAATATTTCAACCACTATGGCAGAGAAAACTTCCATTGAGCTGCCAGATGCTTCATTAGTAACCATTAATGCGTTAACAGACATTTCTTTCAATAAGAAAAATTGGATTAAAAATCGTTTTGTTAAACTTAATGGCGAAGCTTATTTTAAAGTTGCCAAAGGTGCTACTTTCAATGTTGAAACACCTAGCGGAATTGTGTCTGTTTTGGGTACTCAATTTAATGTAAAACACCGTGAAAACTTATTCGAAGTGGTCTGTTATGAAGGTTCTGTAAATGTTAATTTTAATAACAAAAACACTATACTAAAACCAGGAGACTCTTTTTTATTACTTGATGGGGAAATTATTGCAACCGAAAAAGAAAATATAAAAAATCCGTCTTGGATAAATAACCAAAGTTATTTTAAAAGTATGCCTCTAAGCTATGTACTTAATGAGTTTGAAAGGCAATACAACGTTACAGTTGAGTCTCAACAAATAGATACAAAGCAAGTTTATACTGGAAGTTTTGTGCATGACAATATGGAACTTGCTTTAAAATCTATAACTTTACCTTTAAACATTAAGTTTAGTAAAAAAGATCCATCAACAATTGTATTGATAAGTGAATAAAGTCACACTTGTTTACATTACTTTTTTCGTTTTCTTTTTAGGTAGTTTCAGTTTCCATGCACAAACCATACAAAAAGAAACACAGTCACTTGCGTCAATTTTAAAAATTGTTGAATCTCAATATGAGATCACCTTTTCTTTTGCAGACAAAAACATTCGTGGCAAACAATTACACGCTCCTCCAAACAATCTATCTTTATCTGAAGTGTTGTGGTACTTAGAAGAGCAAACAGGATTAGAATTTACTTTACTAAATGAATCATCAGTAGTCATTAGATTAAACGCATTGAATGACAGCATGTCTATGCAATTGCTTGAAGAAGTCACTGTGTCCAACTACTTAACCAGAGGCATCACCTTAAAAACCAATGGTACTACACAAATTAGACCTCAAGGTTTTGGTATTTTACCAGGACTGATTGAACCTGATGTATTGCAAACCATACAAGCGCTTCCTGCAATACAAAGCTCTGATGAGCGTATTTCAAACTTAAATGTAAGAGGAGGCACAAACGACCAAAACCTTATCCTTTGGGATGGTATCAAAATGTATCAATCTGGACATTTTTTTGGGCTCATTTCGGCCTTTAATCCTTATCTCACCAAAGATGTCATCGTATCTAAAAATGGATCAAGTGCTGCTTATGGCGATGGAGTTTCGAGTGTGATTGATATGCGTTCGTCCAATCAAATTGAACTTAATGATAATGCTGGAGTTGGAATAAACTTAGTTAATGCAGATGCTTATTACAAAGGTGACATCAATAATAAAATGGGATTGCAGCTCTCAGCAAGACGCTCATTAACAGATTTGTTTACCACACCAACATATGATGAATATTTTAAGCGTATTTTTCAAGATACAGACTTAACAAATTCCAATACCATTTCGCAAAATGAGCGTTTTTATTTTTATGATGTCTCTGCAAAATTCCTTTATGACATTTCTGAAAAAGATAACATTCGTATTAATGCATTAAATATTTATAACGATTTAAATTATGATGAAGAAGCCAATGTAAATGATGTTGACGAAGTTTTAAATAGTAAACTTACTCAGCGTAATCTGGCCTTAGGAATTACCTATAACAGAATTTTGAATGATAAGGTTACGACCTCTGCACAACTTTATTTATCTAATTACGATTTGGATGCTACCAATTTTGATATAAATAACAACCAACGGTTAATACAAGAAAATAAAGTGCTTGATACAGGTTTAAAACTTCATGTGACTTACAAACCAGATGAAACCATAAATTATTTTGGTGGCTATCAATTTTCTGAAGTTGGTATTAGTAATTTAGAAGATGTTAATAATCCCGTTTTTAGACGTTTAGAAAAACAAGTACTCAGAACACATTCAATTTTTAACGAAATAGGATTCAGCTCAAAATCTAAACAAACCAATGCACGAATTGGTATTAGAACCAATTACATCGAAAAATTTTCTGAAATATATTTCGAACCTAGATTTAGTTTTAGCCAAAGGTTTTTATCACATTTTAGAATTGAACTATTAGGCGAACTGAAAAGTCAAACGACCTCACAAATTATAGATTTACAAAATGACTTTTTAGGTGTTGAAAAACGTCGTTGGGTGGTATCAAATAATAGTACCATCCCTGTTATTAAAAGCAGACAATTCTCTGCAGGACTGCACTACAATAAAAATAAACTTCTAATTAGTACAGAAGCTTATATAAAAGAAGTTGATAACATCACCACAAGAAGTCAAGGATTCCAAAATCAATATCAATTTATCAACGCAATTGGTAGCTATCGTATTAAAGGCATAGATTTTTTAATCAACAAACAAATTGCCAACTTAAGTTCATGGCTAAGTTATTCATTAAGTAAAAATGATTACACTTTTGAAGATCTAAATTTTGGAAACGAATTCCCAAACAATGCAGATATTAGACATTCAATAAAATTTGGAAGTAGTTTAACTTACAATAAACTTAAACTTGCTATTGGTGTTAATTGGAGAACAGGAAAACCGTTTACAGAACCTAATGAAAACAACCCTGTTTCAGGTAGTTTTATAAATTATGATTTACCTAATAACGAAAATATTAGCTATTATTTAAGAGCTGATATTTCTGCTATTTATAATTTTAAACTAAGTAAAACCATTAATGCATCAACTGGCTTTTCATTGTGGAATGTGACCAATAAAAAAAATATCATTAATACTTACTACACCATTAACGATACTGAAAGCACAAATAAAGTTGAATTAGAATCATTAGGCATTACACCAAATTTTAGTTTTAGAGTCCATTTTTAACAGTTTGCTTAATTACAAATTTGGTTTAACTTAGCAATGCTCGAAACAATACCTTAAACTTACTCCGTTTTATCAATCTAATTAAGGTATCATCATGTTTCCAAAAAAAATTATCCCAGTATTTAAAATCACTCTTTTTTTACTTTTTGTAATTAATACCTCTTCATTTGCACAAGGGTTTGAAGGTTATTACAACTATCCAACAGCTCATAACAATACACTTGTTTTTTCTGCTGAAGGTGATTTGTGGACAGTTCCGCTTTCAGGTGGACTGGCACAAAGACTAACCACTCACAAAGAGGAAGAAATGTTTCCAAAAATTTCTCCTGATGGAAAAACTATAGCTTTTACAGCAAGTTATGAAGGTCCTTCAGAAATATATACCATGCCAATAAATGGTGGCCTACCAACACGTTGGACGTATGAAAGTGATTTTTCTGTAACTAATGGATGGACTCCAGACGGCAAAATAATTTACGACACTAGAGCATACTCAACACTGCCTCAACGACAGTTAGTTCTCATAGATACAAAAACAAAACAGAAAGAAAATGTGCCTTTGTACCAAGCAAGTGAAGCATCTTATGATGCATCTGGCAACTCTGTATATTTTGTTCGTCCATCATTTCATAATAATGTTACTAAACGCTATCAAGGTGGAACAGCAAGACAAATCTGGAAATTTACAAACGGAAGTTCGGAAGCTGTTAGAATAACCAATGGTTATAATGGCGAAAATCATCATCCAATGTGGTATAATAATCGAGTATACTTTTTAACTGCTAGAGATGGCATCATGAATATTTGGTCTATAGATGAAAATGGTAACGATTTGCAACAACACACCAAACATGTTGGTTTTGATGCTAGAGAATCTTCCATTTCAAACAATGGCGTTATTGTTTATAAAGTTGGTGCAGATATTTGGAAATATGATGTTAATTCTGGAGCAAATGAAAAAATAAACATTCGTATTGCTTCAGATTTAGATCATCTTAGAGAAAAATGGGTTGAAAATCCAACTGATTACATTTCGTCAGTGCATCCAGATAAAGATGGCAGTCGAGTTGCCATCACTGCTCGAGGTCGAGTATTTGTAGCTCCAATTGAATCTGGACGATTTATCGAGTTTCCTCATAAAAATAATGTGCGTTTAAATGACGCTGTATTTTCTTCTGATGGAAAACAGCTTTACGCCTTATCTGATGAAAGTGGCGAATTTGAATTTATCAGCTTACCAGCAAATGGTATTGGTTCTCAAAAAAACATTACCAAAGATGGAACCGTTTTACGTCATGCTGGAATTCCTTCTCCTGATGGTAAATGGATAGCTTACAGCGATCTGGAAAACAATATGTTTATTTTAAATATTGCAACTGGAGTCAATAAAAAAATATCAAACAACCAAGAAGGAATTTACTCATTTTCTTGGTCACCAGACAGTAAGTGGCTTGCCTTTGTGCAAGCAGCAGACAATACCATGGCTCAAATATTAATTCATGGTATTACCAATGATGATACCTTTCCAATTACTACAGACCGAGCCAATAGCTTGAATCCAGAATGGAGTCCAGATGGTAGGTTTATCTATTTCTTATCTGATAGAAATTTTTCGACCATTGTTGGCAGTCCTTGGGGAACACGACAACCAGAACCTTATTTTGATGCCAGCGAAAAACTATATCACATCGCCTTACAAAAAGGAACACGTTCACCTTTTAGGGAAAGTGACGAATTGTACACAACTCCAAAAGATAAGAAAGACGACGAAACAGTTTCAGTAAAGATTGATAAAGATGGTATTATTGAACGTATTGAAGAAGTTCCTATTCCTGCTGGTAATTACAATGGGTTGGCAGTAACCAAAAGTGCTATTTATTTTGCAAGCAGTAGCACAGGCATTAATAGTTCAACTGATCTTTCTGTGGTTAAAATCACCAATGAAAAGCCCAAAGTTACAACAGCTGTTGAAGGTATTAGAAGTTTTGAACTTACTGCTAATGGCGAAAAACTCTTAGTTAGAAAAGGCAGCAATTATTACATGGTAAGTGCAGGAACTGGAAAAGCAGATCTTGGTGACGCTATTAATCTTAATGGTTGGAAGTTTGCAATTTCACCAAAAGAAGATTGGCAGCAATTATTTACAGATGCTTGGCGCATGGAACGCGATTATTTTTATGATAAAAACATGCATGGAGTCAACTGGAAAGCCATGCACGACAAATATTATCCATTGGTAAATCGTGTTACAACTCGTGTTGAATTGTCTGATTTAATTGGTCGATTTGTTGGCGAATTAGCAGCTCTACACACAAGTGTAAGAGGTGGTGATGTTAGTAGCGACAATAGTAATATTCCAGTAGCAAATTTAGGAGCTCGCGTAATAAGAGACCAAGCCAATGGTGGTTACAAAATAGATTACATCTATAAAACAGATCCTGATTATCCTGACGAAAAATCACCTTTAGACGATCCTTATTTAGATGTAAGAGTTGGTGATATTATTACAAGTGTTAACGGAAAAGCTGCTTTAGAAGCCTTAGATATTGGTGAACTCATAAGAAATCAGATTGGTAAGCAAGTACGATTAAGTTTAAAACGAGGCACAACCAACAAAGACGTCATTGTAAAACCTATTGGAAGCATGTATGGTTTACGTTACAGCGATTGGGAATATTCTCGACGTTTAAAAGTCGAAAAAGAAAGTGAGAATAAAATAGGTTATGTTCACTTAAGAGCAATGGGAAGTAATGATATTAACCAATGGTACAAAGAATTTTATCCAGTTTTTGACAGGCCAGGATTAATTGTAGATGTTCGTAATAACAATGGTGGTAATATTGATAGTTTTATTCTTGAAAAGTTACTGAGACAAGCTTGGATGTACTGGAAAAGCAGATCAGGAAAACCATATTGGAACATGCCATACGCCTTTAGAGGTCATATAGTTGTTTTAGTTAATGAAAATACAGCATCTGATGGCGAAGCCTTTGCAGATGGATTTAAACAACTTGGACTTGGTTCAACCATTGGAACCAGAACTTGGGGAGGAGAAATTTGGTTGAGCAGTGTTAATCGTTTAACAGATGGTGGTTTGGCAAGAGCTCCAATGTCTGGTGTTTATGGTGAAGGTGTTTGGCGAATTGAAGGTTACGGATTTGAGCCAGATATTGTAGTCGATAATTTACCTCATGCTACATATAATGGAAACGATGCTCAGCTTGACGCTGCCATTAAATTCTTGGAAGATCTCATTAAAAAAGATCCTCGAGCTGTACCTCAACCACCAGCTTATCCAGATAAATCGTTTAACAACAAAAACTAAATGACGCTCATTGTTGCAGCTATTTAAAATCTCAATACTTTAAAAAAATGCGTAGAACTACGTATTGACTTTGTGAGAAAAAAAAGCCGAACTTCGTTTAACGTCTGATATAAGTCATTGAAACGACATCATATCATAACATTAAACGAAACCAAAAATTTACATCCTCTCAGGTACATTAATACCTAACAAGCTAAACGCATTTTTAATGGTATTGGCAACACTTTGCGCTAATTGCACTCTAAATATTTTTTCGTTTCGGTTATCTGCTCCAAGGATAGAAACGTTTTGGTAAAACGAGTTAAACTCCTTTACCAAATCATAGGTATAATTAGCCACCAAAGCAGGACTGTGGTTTGCTGCTGCTTGTTGTATCACTTCTGGGAACATCTCCAATTGCTTGATGAGTTCTTTTTCTTTGTCGTGCAAAGACGTTTCAACTGTGCTCAACGTGACAGACGTATTAAAATCAACTTTACGCAAAATCGCTTGTATTCTGGCATAAGTGTATTGTATAAAAGGCCCTGTATTTCCTTGGAAATCTACAGATTCTTTTGGGTCAAACAAAATACGTTTTTTAGGATCAACCTTTAAAATAAAGTACTTTAAAGCACCTAAGCCAATGGTTTTATAGATGTCTTGTTTTTCGGCTTCAGTATAACCTTCCAGTTTTCCTAAGTCTTGTGATATATCTTGGGCTGTTGTAGTCATTTCGGCAATTAAATCGTCGGCATCAACAACAGTACCTTCTCTACTTTTCATTTTTCCGCTAGGCAAATCGACCATACCATAACTTAAATGATACAGGTTTTTTGCCCATTCAAAACCAAGTTTCTTTAAAATTAAAAACAAGACTTTAAAATGGTAATCTTGCTCGTTACCAACTGTGTATACCATACCACCAACATCTGGATAATCTTTTATACGTTGTATTGCTGTACCAATATCTTGTGTCATATATACTGCTGTACCATCAGATCGCAACACGATTTTTTCGTCCAGTCCATCAGGTGTTAAATCACACCAAACAGAACCATCGTCCTTTTTGAAAAACACACCTGTTTTGAGGCCTTCGGTTACAAATTCTTTACCTAACAAATAGGTATTGCTTTCGTAGTAGTAGCTATCAAAATCGACGCCTATATTTTTATACGTAGTTTCAAAACCATCATAAACCCAATGGTTCATCATCTCCCAAAGGGCAACCACTTCTTTATCTCCAGCTTCCCATTTTCGGAGCATGTCTTGGGCTTCAAGTAAAATTGGAGCTTGCTTTTTAGCCTCCTCTTCCGATAAGCCTTGTGACATTAAATCGGCTATTTCAGACTTATACACTTGATCGAATTTCACGTAGTAATTCCCAACCAGCTTATCACCTTTTAAGCTTGTACTTTCAGGTGTTTCGCCATTTCCAAAAAGCTTCCAAGCCAACATACTTTTACAAATATGAATCCCTCTATCGTTTATAATTTGCGTTTTGTACACCTTCTTGCCTGAAGCTTTTAAAATTTCGGCAACACTATAGCCTAACAACACATTTCTAACATGACCTAAGTGCAACGGTTTGTTGGTGTTAGGTGAGGAATATTCAACCATCACAGCTTTGTCATCCAACTCCTTTACAAAACCAAAGGTGTCATCGCCCTTAATACCATTAAAGAAATTAAGGTAAAAGTCATCAGCAATCGCAAGATTTAAAAATCCTTTAACCACATTAAATGCCTTTACTTCGGCAACATGCTTAACGAGATATTGTCCTAAATCTTCTCCTAATTGAGCAGGATTCATTTTAACCATACGCAACATTGGGAAGGTAACAACTGTAATATCACCTTCAAACTCCTTTCGAGTTGCTTGAAATTCTACAGTATCAAGTTTGGTTTGATATAAGTTAGAAAAAGCAGTTTTTACATGTTGTGATAAAATATCCTGAATGGTCATTCCTATTAAATTTTAAGCTGCAAAGATAAACTTTTTTAAAGCAATTTTAATTGAAAAAAAAGCAATAAAAAAAGCTTGACAGCACCATGCCAACAAGCTTTTCAATATGTTTTACAAGCGTTAATTTTTCTTTCCGCCTACTCTGCTCAATACTATAGCTACTAAACCCATAGCAATAGTTATGTAAGAATCGTTATTGTCTTGCACTTCGGCTTCTACAACACCAAGATCCATAGAAGCTTCTGGAGCTATCAAAGTGTAAATGCCATAACCAACCAGAATGACACCTACAATAAGTAAAATTGTTTTAATAGTTTGATTCATAATTTTAGTTTTTGTTGATGTTAAAATACGCAATATTTATGTGATTCATTATCAATTATTTAACATTTATCGTGTTTTTAAAATTGACTATGTGCATTTCATCGACAAACATGCAGTTTTTCTATGTTTTTTGCTTTTTATCGATGCAACTTTTTTTGCATTAAATTTATTGTTCCTTTTATCTAATTTATTGGCATTAAAACGCAGAAATTAGGCATTCGAATTCCTTTTAGCAATTTTTGTTACAAGCTATTAATCAAGACCCCAAATCATGATAACACCTGCTTGTAGTTTCAAAGCAATTCAATTGCTTGTAAGTATGTGCTTAATTTTCCTCTCCCTCAAGGCAAGTATAGGTAATACTGTTTTTGTTGTACTTAAAACCGATAAGAGTAAATGAAACAGTTAATTACATTAACTGCTGTAATATTGTCATGCTTCTTTAGTTATTCTCAAACTAAAGAACAGGATAGTCTTACCATTCAATTAGCTTATCAAAAACAAGATTCTGCAAAGGTTAAAACTTCCATAGAGCTTATAAAGGTTTTGTTCAACTCCAAAGAATATCAAAAGGCGTTACTTTACATTAACCAAAGTGAGCAATTGTCTGTTAGCTTAAACTACCATGAAGCCACTGCCGAACTTAAATATTACAAAGCACTTATTTATACAGAAAATAACGACTATTATAATGCGCTAGACAATTACAACCGTTCGTTAAGCCTCTTTACACAACTTAAGGACTCTTTAGGTATTGCAAAAGTAAACAACAGTTTGGGTATTGTTGAAATTCGTCGTGGCAACTACAATAAAGGATTGCAACATTCACTTTCTGCTATTGATATTTTTGAACGCAAAAATTTATTGAACGAATTAAGTTCTGCTTACAACAATTTAGCTGAAGCTTATTTTAATACCAACCAAAACGAAGAAGCGCTTGATTACAATTTTAAGGCCTTACGTGTTCGTGAAATTTTAAAGGATAACGAAGGTATTAAAATATCAACCAACAATATTGCGAAACTGTATGCCTTGCGTAAAGAACACAGAAAAGCCATAGAGTATTACGGAAAATTATTGACGTACTTAACCAATAGTGATTCTGACAAAATACTTGAAGGTGAAGTTTTGCCAAGTATTGGCGAACAGTATTTACGCTTTAGAGATTACGAAAAAGCAGCGTCTTACTTATTAGAAGGTTTAAAATTAAATAGAAGTAACGATAACAAAAAAGGAATTTTAAAAACCTTAAACAGCTTATCTGATTTAAACCTACAACAGAACAAAGTAAGGTTGGCAGAATATCAGCTTAACGAAGCGTATCAACTAACTGAAGATGTTGATGATGACAATTTACTCTTAGATCATTTAAAATTGCGAGTACAATTAGATTCAACCAAAGGCAATTTCAAAAACGCTTTTAATTGGCAACGCGAATATCACGACTTAAAAGCAAAGATTGATGAAGCCAATGCAACTCCAATTGTTTTTGACGACCCTTTAGATATCATCAACCAACCAACGATAACTCCAACAGAAAATAACACCGCAAATATTAATGACAAAACCCTTAAACGATACAAGTACCTAACCTATAGTTTAGGTGCTTTATTGTTAATATCCATACTAGCATTGTTGAGTGTTTTCCTAAAACGGAAAGCACTTAATGCTAATGCTAAAGAACTTGCGGCTACCAACAAGCAATATAAACTTGAAAATGCTTCATTGCTTGAGCAAACGAGGCACTTAGAAGAAATGAACCAAGTGAAAGATCGTTTGTTCTCCATTGTCTCACATGATTTAAAAGATTCCATTACAGGCGTAAAAGCCTTTTTAGACTTATTAAAAGAAGATAGCATTTCACAAGAAGAATTTGATGAGCTTATTCCAGAACTCAGTGAAAATGCTGATAACGCTTCTGCTTTATTATTGAATCTTTTAAACTGGTCTAAGTCCCAAATGCAGAATTTGGAACCTAAACCTGAACAATTCAATATTCAGGAAGTGTTTGCAGAAAAAATGAGTTTGTTTGAAAAGAAAGTCAACCAGAAGCAAATCATTTTGTTAGATGAATCTATTAAAGATTATGTGTATGCTGATAGAAGTATGGTTGAAATTGTGATTCAGAATCTTTTAGCAAATGCAGTGAAATTCTCTAGAGTTGGCGATGTGATTACCATTTCAAACAGAGAACGTAACGGAAATGTGTTGATTTGCATTGAAGACACAGGAGTTGGAATCTCAAAAGAAAATCAAGAAAAACTCTTCAAAAACAGTGGCTTTACTACCAGAGGCACAAGTCATGAAAAAGGTACAGGATTAGGCTTATCTATTGCAAAACAAATGGTAGAACTTAACCATGGAAAAATTTGGGTTGAAAGTGAACAAGGTTTAGGAAGTAAGTTTTTTATAGAGCTGCCAAAAGCCAAGCCAGTTAATTAAGCTTTTGGTAAAAATACCTCAGCCATCATGCAGCGAGCACTTCCTCCACCACAGGCTTCGATAATATTAAGCGAACTCGATAAAATGTCAGTGTGCTTTTCTAAGGTTTGAATTTGAGCTGGAGTTAATGCATCGTAAGCTGCTTGACTCATGATTAGGTAGCGTTTATCGTCTTTACCTCTAACTTGTAGCATATTGCCTGCAAAACTATTGACTTGCTTTTCTGTGATGTCAATAATTTCTTTACCATCTTCTTTAAGGTGTTTAATGACGTTTTTGCGTTCTTTTTTATCGTCAATACTCGATAAACAAATCACAGCAAAGGTTTCGCCTAAACACATCATCACATTGGTGTGGTATATTGGAGTACGTTTCCCATCAACAGTTTGATTCGCTGTAAAAATAACTGGAGTGAATTCAAAATCTTCACAAAACTCAATAAATAATTCTTCATGTGCTCTTTCCGACAAAGCACAATAAGCCTTTCTATTCACACGATCCAGCAATAAAGCTCCTGTTCCTTCAAGAAACAAGCCTTCGTCTTCAGCATCTCTGTAATCCATAATGTGTGCAATCTGAAAGCCTTCATCTTCCAATTGAAATAAAACATCTTCACGGCGTTCAGCACGTCTGTTTTCTGCAAACATTGGGTACAAGCCAACAACGCCATTTTCATGAAAGGAAATCCAGTTATTAGGAAAATGAGCATCTGGAGTATCTAAACCATCTTTAGCTTCAAACACAACCACATTTACACCAATACCTTTAAGCTTTTCAACAAAAGCATCAAACTCTTCATTCGCTTTTGCTTGCAAAGTGACTTGCGCCACATCATCCATTTCTTTTTGATAATGATTGTTTACAGCTGTTTGCTCATTGGCTCTAAAACTAGTAGGACGAACCATTAAAATGGTATTGGTTGTTTGTTGCATTTATTTAAATATTTAAGTTGCAAAATTAATCAATTTATACATGAACCATACTTGACTTTACCAAAAATTTACAACAAGTCCTCAAGTGCAGGTTGTAGGTAATAATACTTAAAGGAAAACCCTAGATTTTCAATTTTATTACAGCTTACGCGTTGGCTTTCTAAAACCAAAGCACTCATTTCGCCTAGTACTAATTTTAAAATAAAACTTGGTACAGCAGGCAACAAAATTGGTCGTTTTACCACTCTGCCTATATTTTTTACCATGTCTTTTTGAGGTACTGCATTTGGAGCAACTGCATTAAAAACACCTTCAAATGTATGTTTAATCACATACATAAAAATTGCTGCTAAATCTTCAATATGAATCCATGATTGCCATTGGTTACCACATCCTAAAGCACTACCAACAAACCATCGTATTGGTTTCACCAATTGTGGTAAAGCACCACCTTTTTCAGACAATACAATACCAATTCTTATTTTAGAAACTTTAATATTAAGGCTCTTAAACTGGTTGGCTTCATGTTCCCAAGAGGACACTACGTGTGACAAAAACCCATCATCAAAATCATTAAAATCTTCTTCGTAATAATGCGTTAATGAGTCTGGATAAATACCAATAGCACTAGCAGACACAAGGTGTTTAATGGATATATTTTCGGTTTCAATTGTTTTATAAAGCAATTGCAAAGCCTCTACTCTACTTTTTAGTATTTCTTCTTTGTATGATTTTGTCCAACGTTGTGCTATAGAAGCTCCTGCCAAATTAATTATAACGTCAACATTTTTAAAGCAATTAACATCTATCTCACCAAAACTAGGATTCCAATAAAAGCCTTTGTAATTAGGTTTATTTTCTAGTTTAGATTTAGACGTTGACAAATAATTAACAGCTATGTTTTGCTCATGACAATGCTTTACAATTTCTTGACCTACCAAACCTGTTGCTCCTGTAATTAAGATTTTTTGCATAGTGCAAATTTACAAAACGAAGCAACCAATAACTTATGATTGACGAAGGTTTAACAGTAAATTATCTTATTTTTTGGTTGCCCTTAACATGTGTCGTTTTCCAGGTGGTCCTTTTAATCTTTCAACAATAAAACCTAAGGCTTGCATATTGCGTTTTACTTGTCCAATAGCTGCATAAGTAACCAAAACACCATTTCGTTTTAAAGCCTTGTACATGGTTTCGAATATAGTTTTTGACCAAAGTTCTGGTTGCACTCTAGCTCCAAAAGCATCAAAATAAATAAGATCAAATTGATTTACATCTTCAATATCTGAAAAGAATTGTTTACGTTTATGAAGTTTGAAATTTGAGGTGATTTCATGTACCTTTTCCCATGATACTTTATGGAGTTCATTAAAAACAGTTTGGTTTTCTGCTGAAATCAACTCGACATAATTCAGTTGATTGATTTCATCTATAGAAACAGGATAAGCTTCAACACCAACATAGTTGATTTTTATATTTAAAGCATCAGCATGGAGCAAAGTTAAAAATGCATTGAGTCCTGTGCCAAAGCCTATTTCGAGAATAGATGCTTCGACAAGCTCAGCATGACAATTTTTATTTAATGAATAATAGTATTGCAGGCCTTCTTTCAAAAAAACATGTTGTGCTTCCTGGATAGCTCCATGTTTGGAGTGGTACTGCTCGTTCCAATCTTCAATCTGAATGGTTTTAGAACCGTCTGCAGTGGTAATGATTTTGCGTTTCAAAATTACTCTATTAGTAACTTTTTTATTCTAGGAATTGGGCCAACACATTTTACATTATGACAGGAAATACAAGCATTGATAGCATTGTTGTAACGTGTAATCAACTCCTCTTTTGGAGATTCAAAAAGCTCTTTTTGCGCTTCAAGAAATAGTTTAGAAAAAGATTCAAAATTTAAATCCCTTGCAGAAGGGTTTGTTAATACTGCAGAATGAATATTATCAAATTTTTCAGGATAACTTGTACTTAAAGTTCCATCTAGTATTTGTTGCTTTATACTTTCGTTAAAAGCATACATCTCATTCATTAGCAGAGCCATTTCTGACCTTTCTGCCATGATTAAAGCTTGCTTTTCCTTTGGTTCTTCTTGAGATTCTTTGCATCCAAGAAAAACCAAAGTTAAGCATATAAACAAATAATTAAATCGCATTTTTATTGTTTCAATAGTACACCATCAGCTTCAAAAGCAAATGTTTTTTCTGGTTGCGTGATTGCTGCAATTTCTTCGGCTGATTTTCCAGCGTCTTCAGCATAGTGACGTAAATCGTCAACAGATGTTTCTGTTATAAAAGCTTTACCATTAACAATAACTTCACCTTCAGCATTTAAAGGCATAAAAAAACCGTAATCCTTAAACGTTACTCTAACGTCTTGGTCATTACCAAGATCTAACTTCATCCAACAACCTTTCATTTGACAAACTTCGTTAATTTTTGCTGATACTTTTGCAGTAATTGTATCTCCAGATTTAAGGGATTTATAGCGTTCTGCCATTTCAGATGCAGAAATTGCGCCCTCAGCTTCAATATTATCTCCAAAAGATGCATAAGCCATGTCTTGGGTTTCTTGGATTTCTTGGGTAGTTTCTTCTGTCTTCGTTTCGTTTTTACAAGCAATCACTAAAGTTGCCACAAGTAATACAAACAATATTCTTTTCATAATAACAATAAATTTAAAATGATGATTTTAAGCTGCAAAGATAAGAAATTTTTTAAGGTGTAATTCTTTAAATATCAGTATTTATTTATGTAATTTTGCCCAATAAATTAGGCTGCAATGACAGAGACAATAAAAGATTTGATTGAAGTTACCAAAACCAAGACTTCAAAAATTAAAAATGTAGATTTTGATAACTTGAGTTTTGGAAGTACTTTTTCAGATCACATGCTTGTTTGCGATTATGAAAATGGCGAATGGAGCGTTCCTAAAATAATGCCTTATCAAGCGATTTCATTAGAACCATCATCCAAAATTTTTCATTATGGTCAATCGGTTTTTGAAGGTTTAAAAGCCTACAAAGACGCTCAAGGTGATGTGTTTTTATTTAGACCAGAAGATAATTGTAAACGTTTGAATATTTCATCAAAGCGCATGGCAATTCCCGAATTACCTGAAGCCTATTTTATGGAAGGTTTAAAAAAATTACTGGAAGTTGACAGAGATTGGATTCCGAGCAAAGAAGGAAGTTCGCTTTACATTAGACCGTTTATTTTTGCAACAGGAAAAGGGTTTCATGCCTCACCAGCAACATCCTATAAATTTATTATTGCCACTGCTCCTTCTGGTGCTTATTTTGCTGGAAAAGTAAAAGTACTTATTGAAGAAACCTATTCGCGCTCTGCAAATGGTGGTGTTGGTTTTGCCAAAGCTGGAGGAAACTACGCTGGACAATTTTACCCAACACAATTGGCTGTAAAAAAAGGATATAACCAAGTTATTTGGACAGACGACACAAGTCATGAATATATTGAAGAAGCTGGTGCTATGAATATTTTTGTTAGAATTAATGACACTTTAATGACAGCTCCAGTAAGTGATAGAATTCTTGATGGTATTACGAGAAAAAGCATCATTCAAATAGCTAAAGATGAAGGCTTTAAGGTTGAAGAAAGAAAAATTTCTGTTAACGAACTTGTTGAAGCTGCTAAAAATGGTAGTTTAAAAGAAATGTTTGGTGCAGGAACTGCAGCTGTTGTATCTCCTATTTCTACTTTTGGTTTTAGAGATAAAGATTATGATTTGCCTGAATTAGAAAACACATACGCAAGTAAATTAAAAAAGCGAATTACAGATATTCAAACAAACAACGCGAGCGACCCATTTGGCTGGCGAATAAAAGTATAAGTAAAAAAAGGAGCCTGTTGGCTCCTTTTTTATTTGTCTAATATGTCTTCAATATTTGGCTTAAAATAATTTGGTCCTTTAAGTACTTTTCCATCTTCTCTGTAAATAGGTTGTCCATCGCCTCCTAACTTACTCATATTACTACGTTGTATTTCGTTAAATACTTCTTCTATTTTATGCTGTAAACCATGCTCTATAATGGTACCACAAAGTATGTAAAGCATATCTCCTAAAGCATCAGCAACCTCAACAATATCATTATCGTTTGCTGCATCAAGGTACTCTTCATTTTCTTCACGCATCAACTTATAGCGCAACATATTTTTCTCTGTGCCTAAATCGGCTTTTGGTGTTTCTCTGTATCCTATTTTAAAAGCATCATGAAATGCTTTTACAGCTTCTATCTTTTGCTTCATTGAAATTTTAATTTTCGCTTCCGTAAAACGGGAATGTCCCTTTTTATTTTCTTAAATTCGCATAAAAATAAACAAATATGTTTAGCAACGGTCAAATAATCTTTGGGATTCTTTTTGCATTAGCTTTTATTCTTGTATTGATTTTTGCCTATAGAAAAGACCTGAAACTTCACAAAAAGTATTATAAAGGCAGTGCTTGGGTTTTAATTGCTTTTATAGCATTTCTATTGTTTATTGTTGCCATTAAGTTTGTTTTGGCTTGATTTTTAAAATCCTACAACAAATTCATCAAAATAATTTACTTGATTTAATAACATATTATTAACCCTTTATTTGGTATAATTTCCTTATCTTTTATTGACCTTTCTAAAAATTTTATTACATTAATCCTTATCTCTCAAAAAAAAACACCCAATAACAGGTATTTTTTTGTAATGTATTTTTTTAGTTATTTATAAGCAAAGTAAATATAATGTATGAAACAATTGTTGCTTTTTAAAATTCTGCACGAAGCTATATCATTTAAATTCATTAGGTTTTATTTTTGCTTCGGAATCCTTATTTTCTCTTATAATAGCTTTGGGCAAGTAAATCCTGATTCGCTTTATAAAAAATGGAAAAGCACTAAGCTACCTGATAGTACAAGGGCAAATGCTTATCTAAAATACATTACACAAAATTATATTGGCAAAAAAACTGACAGTGCTTATTTAATGACCAATAATCTGCTTAAATTTTGTACTGAGAATAAATTAAGACTTCAAGAAGCAGATGCACATTCAGTTATAGGAAATATTTTATCATCCCTTTATGATTTAAAAAATGCATTGGTTTCTATCAAAAAAAGTTTAGCAATTTATAAAAATTTAAATCATAAAAAAGGAGTTATCAAAGCAAATATTGAAATAGGCAGTATTTTTATGAATAGTTTTAAATTCAATGAAGCTTTAGAATATTTTGATGAAAGCCTAAAAATAAGCAAAGCAACCAAAGACACTTTAAACATTGCTAAATCATTGTTGAATATTGGAAATGTTTACAGCAATAAATTTAAAATTAAAGAAGCCACAGAGTATTTCAATAAAAGTTTGAGTTTTGCAAAAGAAGTCAACGACCTAAACTTACAAACTTTACTTTATACAAAACTAGGAGATAATCTTAGTCGGCAAAAAAAATACAATGAGGCTTTAGAATATTTTGATGAAAGCCTAAAAATAAGTAAGGAAATCAATAATAAATATGAAGAACGGAACACGTTGTTTTCAATTTCCATGGTTTATTTTAATCTTGAAAAATACCATGAGTGTATTAATTACTCCAATAAGTGTATAAATCTCACGAAAAAAATCGGAGACAGGACATATTACGTTCCAAGTTTGTACAACATTTCAGATTCTTATAAAGCCTTAGGCAATATTAATGCGGCCTACAAATATTTAGAAAAGGCTTCCAGTTTGGATAATCAAATCGCTTCTTTTGATGCATCAAAAGATCTTGAAAAAATGGAACTATCTAAAATTAGGCTACGAGATAGTCTTTTGAATCATCAGAAGCAACTCAAACTAAAATCTGAAATTGAAAAGAGCAACTTTCAAAAGCGAACAATTTTAATTGGGTTAAGTGGCATACTTATAGCGGTTTTGTTAATTGCATATATTATCTACAAAAACACCAAAAGAAAACAATTACAAGCAGAGCAAGAAAAAGAGATTGAATTACAAAAGAAGGAAAAACTATTAAAAAACATTGAACTTTCAACCATTGATGCTATGATTGAAGGACAAGAAAAAGAACGACAGCTAATAGCTAATGATCTCCATGATGATTTAGGTGCCATAATGACTACTATAAAACTAAATATAAATGCACTTAAAGAAACACACACTCCTGAGCTTTTAGAAAAAACCAACCAACTTATTGATAGTGCCTATAATAAAATAAGAGGTGTAGCACATGTAAAAAATTCAGGTGTAATAGGTAAAAAAGGACTGTTGGTTGCAGTGCAAAATATGGCTCAAAAAATTTCAGAAACCAATCAACTTCAAATAGAGGTTAAAGACTATGGTTTAGAGGAACGATTAGAAAATAGCCTTGAGCTCACTTTATTCAGAATTATACAAGAGTTAATTACCAATATTATTAAACATGCACAAGCTAACGAAGCAACTATTCACCTAACAAACCATAAAAACAGTTTAAATATTATGGTTGAAGATAATGGCATAGGTTTTAACTTAAAAAGCAGTAAGACTGGAATGGGTATAAAGAGTATAGATAAACGTATTAATCACTTAAATGGTACATTAACAATAGATTCTGATACTAATAATGGTACAACTGTAATTATAGATATTCCGTTATGATAAAGCTAGCCATTGCCGAAGATCACCAAGCTATAATAGATGGAATTTTACTATTGTTAGAGTATGAAGAAGACATTAGTATTGTAGGTACAACTAACGATGGCGAAGCCTTAGTAGATTTAGTTCGTAAAAAGCAACCAGATGTTGTACTTACAGATATTAGAATGCCTAAAAAAGGAGGTGTTGCTGCTACAGAAATCATTAAAAAAGAATTCCCTAACATTAAAGTTTTGGCGTTTACCATGTTTGACCAAAACGAAGCTGTACAGCAAATGTTAGAAGCAGGAGCTTCAGGGTATCTACTTAAAAATTCACCTTTAGAAGAAGTGTTAAAAGCTATTCGCTTAGTATATAGTGGAAATACTTTTTTTGATGCCAATATAAAAGTTGAAAAAAAGAGTAAAGGCAACACTAGGAACAAAGGGATACTAACTAAACGACAAAATGAGATTTTAAAACTAATAGCCCAAGGAAAAACTTCACTTGAAATTGCTGATGAACTATATATTGGTGTCCTAACGGTTGATACACACAGAAAAAACATGATACGCATTTTAGGACTAAAGGGTAAAGGTGCACTAATGCGCTATGCTCTAGACAAAAAATACAAATTCTAGATTACAATCTCACAATAAAAATCCCCCTTATTGGGTATGTTTTGGCTTTTAGCTGTTTTATAAGTTTACACTTAATTATTAACTAATTCGTGTGATTATGAAACGATTATTATCCTTATTTTTATTTACATTATGTATATCATTTACTGCTTTTTCTCAAAGTACAGGCAGTTTTACGGCTAATGACTTGTGTTACAATACTGCAACCAATTGCAACAACACTTTTAATATGTATCAAATATATGTGCCTGCAGATGGTAAAATAGTGTTTTCTGGAGACTTATTTGAATATACTACAGCTGTCAACCCAGACCCTGTCAGGTTTACAGTTAATGCCTCTATTGCCTATACTAATACAGAAGGCGTTCCAATGGGTCAAAACGTTGGAGAAATAGTAAACGAAACAGAATCAACTATTACATTTGAAACTAATGCTCTTTTAGCTGGAACACTTGTGGATATATCAATTTCTGCTAATAATTCTTATGGTTTTACTGCTGGTTATGATATTGGTTACTATGTGGTTTCACCAGTTTATTCTAACGATGCCGAACCTAATGACGATTATGCACAGGCCATCACCACAACAGAAAACACTCTATATGAAGGGCATGGGTCTTTTATCCCTGACGCTGTCAATAACATTAATGAAGGTGAAGATTGGTATAGACTAACCGTTCCTGTTAATGGTACTTTAAATGTAGTAATTAATCACAATACTGTATTTGATGATTATTATTCAACCAATCTTCAAATGCATCAGAAAAATAATGATGGAACTCTAGGGCAAGGTATAGGTTACGAAAGTAGCAATACTAATGGACTTCTATTAGCTGCAGCTCATTGCTTAAAGCAAGGAGATGATATTTTTATTAAAATTAACGGAGACTCAAGTAGCTACCAGTTTTACTGGAATATGCAAGAACCACTTGGGTATATGGATGTAGAACCTAATGATATAAGCTCTCAAGCTATAAATATCAACTTAAATGAAACCAAAACAGGTAACATTGGCTATGGCATTTCACCAGATGCAAACGGACAGGCATTAGATGATGATACTGATTGGTACAAGTTTACAGCAACCCAATCAGGTGACGCCACAATAAGCCTAAATGCTTCTCAAAGCATCGTGTATATTACCGAAGCGTTTTATGAAGAATCTGATGGGACATTAACACCTACCTTCTTTGAAAATGGTGGTGGAAACGACCCAATGTATAACTTTAATTGTATAAGTGCTGGCACATATTATTTAAAAGTAAAAGATTATACCTCTTCACCTATAGGACCTTCTAATTATTTTGGGAGTTGTTCAGAATGTTGTAGCACATATTCTATTTCATATACTTTTTCTAATCCAGCAACCTACACCAGTGACGAGACTGAACCAAATAATGATTACGATAATGCAGAGTATTTACCTTTAAACAATAATTTTAATGGGCAAATAGGTTATAGAGTATCTGATCAAGTTGACTATCATGATTACTATGAGATTCAAACAAATTATAATGGGGCACTAGAAATAAATTTCACTAGTCCTTTTGATGGTAATGTAGCCTTATACTATTTTGATGGAACGTATTTTTCTGTGGGCAATATAAACACAAATACGAGTAATCAAGTTACTTCAATAAGTGTTGATTGTGCTGCAGAATTTGAAACCTATTATTTGTATATGTATGCTACTTCTTGTACATCATATCAGCTCTATGCTACAAATACATATACTAGTGATAATAATGAGTTTGAGCCCAATAACGATACTGCAAATGCTCAAATACTGCAATCGGGAGATAATATTAATGGACATTTAGGTTTTGGTAGTTTTTCAAATTTTGATGACTACGATTACTTCAGTATTCCCATTACTGCTTCAGCACCAATTGAATTTTATTTTGATTTATATGATGATGCTACAGTAGAATTAAGAAATGATTTTTCAATATTAGCTAGTATAACTCAAGATAGTAATTCGGGTCCAATATCTTCGTTAGTTTATAATAATATAGAAGATGCAGAAAACTATTACTTACGAATAAGTAGTAATACGTGCATTAGCTATGATTTATATGGCTGGAGCCAAGGATTTACTGCCGAGAATGACTTAGAGCCAAACAACTCAATTGGAGAAGCCATAGCTGTAAATTTTGACCAAGATTACTATGGTCGATTGAGCTATTATAATTCAAGTAATGATTCCGAAGATTATTATAGCTTCACTCTATCTGAAGCAGATGATATTGAATTTGAATTAAATGCTTATGAAGGTTTATTTAATAATGCCTTACTTACTGTGTATGATACGTCAAATAGTAATCAAGTGTTTCAACTAAGCCATGATGGAACGAACCCTACAAACACAACAGGTGTTATTAATTTAAACGGCGGTTCTTACTATCTTACTCTTTCAGGATTTAATCAAACAGGTTCTTACAACTTTAAGGTCACACCTCAAAATACTCTTGGAGTTAATGAAATTAGTTTTAGTAAGTCAATTACTATTTATCCAGTTCCTGCAAAAGATAAAATTAGTATTGTTAGCAATCAAGATTTTGGTAATATAACTGGAGAAGTTTTAGATGTATTAGGTAAGTTGTTACAATCATTTGATATGCAGACTAAAGAAAAACATATAGACATATCTACTTTTCAAAGTGGTATTTATTTTCTAAAATTAGAAACAGCGAACTCATCTACTTTAAAACGCTTTGTTATACAATAATAGCTATGACTAAATTGAATTAATTTATAGAATTAAAAATAATCGTTTTTTTTAAATATACAGATTGGTAAGAACTGAAAAAAATTAATAACCCAAATCATGCTTATAGTTTACATCATATTTGTATTAATCCTTTTTAATTTGGCACTATTGAAATTCAGTATAAACAAAAAGCAGAAACCTTAATTTGATTTATGATTTTTTATAGTTGCCATTAAGTTTGTTTTGGGTTGATTGATGACAATTAAAAATTACTTCGATATAAAATAAAACCATGATACCATCATGTTTATAGTTTACATCATATTTGCATTAATTTTGTTTAATTTAGCGTTATTGAAATTCAGCATAAACAAAAAGCAGAAACCTTAATTTGATTTCTGCTTTTACAATTTCAGAATTTCAAACCCTTAGTTCTCTTCTGGCAAAAAGCCATATTTATGAGCGTAGCTTAACATTTGGTTTTCAAAACTCGCTGCATGCATCACTTTTATAGCTGTAATTTCACCAGCTTCATTAGTTTCTGGCACTAAAACAGGATTTACAAAACCACTGTAAGGTGCTGATGTAAATTGTTCATTACGCTTTAAAACCTCAGCATGCAAACCTTGGTCTACTTTAACACCATAATCTTCAACTAATGCTTGAACAGCCTCATAATCACCTTCTGATTTGATGCGTTGTGTTTCTCTTAGTAACTGACCAAATAACTCACGCAGTTTAGCATAATCATTAATATTGAAATAGGTTTTTCCATTACGTGTTACCTTTTCTATCACATTATCTGCTTTTCCTTTTTCAAAAACCCAAGCACTAACCCATTGACGGTTTCTCATGTGTGCTTCTTCAACATCATCACCTAATTTTAACCTAATTAACTGAGTCATTAATCCATTTCTGATGTAACCATCGTAAGCCGCTTTTCCAACAGCTTGCCAATCATCAACCAGACCTAGTTCTTGTAATTTTGAATCGTATAAATAATATAGTCCTAATAAATCTGCACGACCTTCTTCTAAAGTGGACGCATAGGTTTTAAGTGTTTCTTTGGTTTCGCCAACTCCAGGATTCAATTGCCCTGACGCATGACCAACTACTTCGTGTAAAGCAGTATGTAGCTTATCTGCAAGTTGACCATATTTTTCTTCCAATTCGTACTCTTCATCATCATGGACAAACTCTTTTAAGCGACCACTGCTTCCAGCATTATTATAGGCATGAATAATATTTCCTAAAGACACTGATTTACTTCCTACTTCTTTACGAATCCAATTGGCATTTGGCAAGTTCACACCAATTGGTGTGCTTGGTGAAGCGTCGCCAGCTTCTCCTGCAACATTGACCGTTTTATAACTTACGCCAACTACGTTTTTCTTTTTATGAGATTCGATTAACGGTGAATTATCTTCAAACCATTGTGCATTTTCAGACAGTACAGCCATTTTTGCTGACATATCAAAGTCTTTGATTTGCACAATAGATTCGTACGAACCTCTATAACCAACAGGATCATTATAGACCTCAATAAAACTATTAATGTAGTCTATATTTCCTTCAGTTGCTGCTGTCCAAGCTACATTGTAATCGTCCCAAGTTTGTAAACTTCCTGTTTTATAGTACTCAATTAATAAGCCAATAGCATCACCTTGAGCTTTATTTTCGGCAACACCTTTAGCCAGCTCTAACCACTTAATAATTTCATCAATTGCTTCGCCGTAAAGACCACCAGATTTATAAACACGTTCTTTCAATTCGCCATTTTCTTTAACCAACATTGAGTTTAAGCCATAAGACAATGGTCTGTCTTTATTTACTTTTTTATCATCCTTAAAAACATCACCTTCGGCATTTGGCATATCAGGATCAGTATCTTTAATGTCTAAATAAAAGGCTTCAACATCTGCAGTGGTAACATTTGGCCCATAAAAATTCACAGCGCTTTCCAAGACATTATCAACGCCTTTTGCTTGATTTACTTTTTTGGCATCTTTATCGTTAAAAATAACGTCAAAAGCTTCACCTTCAAGGGTTGTATTGGTTTCTGCCAGTAAAGTTTTTAAATAGTCTTGCGAAAATTCTGGTCTAATTTTATCGTTTGAATAATGGTGGTGAATTCCGTTACTGAACCAAACACGTTTTAAATATACTTCAAAGGCTTTCCACTCATCTGTATCTTTATTGCCCTCATAATCAGTGTAAATATTTTCTAAGGCATTTCTGATTTTTAGATTGTGTCTGTAATTCATGTTCCACATAATATCACGTCCAGACAAACCAGCTTCAACTAAATAATACACCAATTTTTGTTCTTTTAGTGTTAACTCTTCCCAACCAGGAATTTGATAACGCAAGATTTTTAAATCTGCGAATTGCTCCAACATAAAAGGAAAATCATCATTGGAAATTTCAACAAGCTCCTCCTTAAACCCTTCTTTTTCTGCTGTTTCGGTCTTGCAAGACCACATCAACACAGAAATAAGAAATGTTGCTATAATTACTTTAAATTTCATTTTTGTTGTTTTACGGATATGACTTCGAAATTAATACTATTTCATCAAATTATTAAATGTTCAATTAATTTATTTGGCTCTTTCCAAAGGGAAACAAAATACTTATCTTTGAAAGAAATCGTCAAAAACATGAAAGCCTTCAAGTTCATATTATTTTTACTCATGATTCTACTTATAGGTTGCTCCATCTATGTTGCTGTTCAACCAAACCATTATGAAGTTATTAGAACAAGAACTATTGATGCTCCTACAGCTGTGATTTATGATCACGTTATTGAGTTTAAAACTTGGGAGAATTGGACTGCTTGGATTGAAGAAAAGCCTGATACAAAAATCACCTATCCAGAACAAACCAAAGGTGTTGGCGGAAGTTACTCTTGGGTAGATGATGATGGCCTAGGAAACATGAAAACCTTAGCTGCTACTCGACCAAATAATATTGAACAATCTCTTAAATTTGATGACTATGAACCTTCAAAAGTAACATGGAATTTTGAACCGACTCAGGATGGCAAAACCAATGTAACTTGGACAATGAAGGGCGACAAAATCCCTTTTGGTTTTAAGTTATACGCTGTGTTCTCTGGTGGATTTGACAATATGATTGGTCCAGATTTTGAACGTGGTCTGGAAAAACTCGATAGTATTGTTGTGGAAAGCACAAAAAAACATGAAATAACCGTAAATGGCATTACCGAATATGGCGGAGGTTTTTATCTTTATAAAACCACAAATGCAAAAGACTCTAACATTAGCCAAAAAATGGCAGAGCAATATGGCAGTTTAATGGCTTATGTAACACAACATAATATTGCAATGGCTGGTATGCCTTTAACGATTTACAACGAAATGAACCCTGAAGATGGTACTGTGATTATGAGTAACGGACTTCCAGTAAATCAGAAAATTGAAGTTGCAGAAGATAGCGATATCTCTTGTGGATACATGGAAAAAACTAAAGTTTTAAAAACAACTTTAAAAGGAAATTACACCTATTTGGCAGATGCTTGGGACGTTGCGTTAAAGTACATTGTGGATAACAATTTAGTACAATCTGAAGAAAAACCATTTGAGATTTATACTAATGATCCTGGAGAATTTCCTAATCCAGCTGATTGGGTTACGGAAATTTATATTCCTATTGTTGAAAATAATTAGATGAAGCAACTCTTACTCGTTTTTATTGGTGGTGGTTTTGGTAGCGCTTTACGGTTTCTGATTGGCAAATACATGAACTCAACAGAAACTGGAATTCCTTGGGGAACGTTTACTGCCAATATTTTAGGAAGTTTAATTATTGGAATTATTTTAGGGCTTGCTGCCAAAAATGATGCATTATCTTCTAGCCAAACACTACTTTTAGCCACTGGTTTTTGTGGTGGTTTTACAACGTTTTCAACCTTTGCTTATGAAAATCATGTGTTTTTAAAATCTGGTGATTTTACAAGTTTTGCTTTATACACCATTGGTAGTTTTGCAGTTGGGATTCTTGCTGTTTTAATTGGAATCTCTGTTGTAAAATAGAAATGCCATTTATGCGAAAAATACGATATTCTACGTATGTTTTCGTATGCATAATATTTAGATTTTTGTCATAGTTAATTTTTAAAAAACTTAATATCATGAAAAAAATCTTACTTTTTGTAACTTTAATTTTATTTAGTTACTCCCAAGCCCAAAACATTTTAATTGTAGATAACAATGTAAATGTAGACACCTCACCATCACATATTTATAACAACTTTGCAGCAGCCATAGCAGCAGCAGCAAATGGCGATATTATTTACATACAGCCTTCAATAACAAGTTACGGAAACATAACTGTTTCCAAAGAGATTACAGTTTATGGCATTGGTCATACTCCAGAACTAAATTCTGGTAGAAGCACTAACATTGGAAATATTTTAATTGCAGCCAGTAACGTAAAAATTAGTGGTTTAAATATTGTAACTACTATAACAATTAACAATACGATCCATTCAAACATTACTATTGAGAATAATAAATTTGAAGCCATTAATATGGCTAGCGCTATTACAAATAATGTAATTATTCAAGGTAATGTTATTGGGTCTGCTATTTATTTAAGCTCTAATAATGCAAATAGTACAAACATAACAATCACTAATAATTTTATCGATTCTCCTACAGCTAATCCTTTTCAATATTTTAACAGCACTACCATTTTTAATAATAATGTTATAAATTGGGTAGCCGTTACAACACAAGCACTTTTTTACATTCCTACAGATTTAGTTGCCCAAAACAACATTTTTGTTTCTCAAAACACATTTAATGGTACAGTTTGGCAAACTGCTGGGACACCAACAATTTTTAACAACTGCCTTACTTATAGTTACAGTGGTGTTACCTTAGGAGCTTTAAATGGTACTGGCAATTATAATAATACAAACCCATTATTTGTAAGTATTCCAGGCACCAATCCAAATTGGGATGTTGCAAATGATTATCATTTAGGTGCTGGATCAACAGGTGTAAATGTAGGTACAGATAGCAATGATGTAGGTATTTTTAATGGTTATTACGACTTTGATATGAGAGGCTATCCTACTCTATTGCCATACTTGACAGAAATGACCATTAGCAATAATATGATTCCAGCTGGTGCAAACCTAAATGTAAATCTTAAAGCAGACGCAAACAAATCTAACTAGACACGAACATGAAAGCTTTATATACATTTTTATTATGCTGCTTTTGCTTAGGTGTCGTTGTAGGTCAATCAGATATTGCAAGTATAGAATATTTTTTTGATGCAGATCCTGGAATTGGTAATGGTATTCTCATTGATATTGATCCTGATGCAGCATCTATAGATCAAAATTTTAATATACCTACAACAGGACTATCTGAAGGTACTCATCGATTATTTATGAGATCCGTGAATTTAGATGGTACTATAAGTATGTTTGAACATAAAACTTTTAGAATTGCTCCTGCCTCAGACAATAATACTTCAGACATTGTTGAAGCCGAATATTTTGTTGATCAAGATCCTGGTGTCGGTAATGCTAATTTTATTGATGTCGTTGATGGCAGCCTCGTAAATGAAGCACTAAATATTAATACTGGAAGTATGAG
>JAGQYS010000084.1 GCA_020435965.1 Flavobacteriaceae bacterium
ATTTAAAAGATTTTGTGGCTTTAAAACCAAGAAATTAGTTTTTCAGAGTTTTTAATTTTAATCAACTAATAATTTTTTAGTAGCCTTTCCTTTGTTTGTAATGATTTCTATAAAATAGATTCCTGAAGATAGCTCTAGTGTACTAATAACGTTAGCATTGACAACTTTAACTAATTTGCCCAAACTGTCATAGATAGTAATTTTTTTTAATTGAAGACCATCTTGCAATTTAATGGTAAATTGTTGTTTTGAAGGATTTGGAAATAAACTTATTTTTGAGATTTCTTGATTATTTAATGATAATCGATCACTTAAATCATAAACTCTTGTGTTTCCAGAATCTTCTCCATTACCATCATTATAAGGCGCTCCAACAGCAAGCACACTAGCATCAGAGGATAAACTTACGCTCCAACCAGAATAATCTTCACTGGCTTCACCAAATATATTGTCGCCAATTTGAGTCCAAACACCAGATATATTTTTAAAAATACGCACACGACCTATATCTGTTGCTCCACTTGTACTTCCTATTTCACCAATGGCGACAATGTTCCCATTGGAAGACAAACTGACACTCCATCCTGTTCTATAATAGGCAACTTCACCATCAATATCATCGCCAATCTGTGACCAATTACCAGATTCATATTTATAAACTCTTACGTGTCCAGATTGTATGCCATTTCCACCATTATCAGGTGCACCAATGGCAACAATAGTTCCATCAGATGATAAGCTTACACTAAACCCTGATTCATAACCAATTGACTCTCCATCAATATCGTTTCCCAATTGTGTCCAAACATCAGATTGGTTCTCAAATACTCTTACTTGCCCAATATCAATAAGACTACCTTCACCATTATTTCTTGGCGCACCAATTGCCACAATACTACCATCAGACGACATACTCACACTATAGCCTGAATAATCACCACTTGCTTCATTTTCAATATCATCTCCAATTTGCGACCAAGTATCAGATTCCAATTTGTAAATACTAGTGTACCCTGAACCACTTCCATCTGGACGTCCAGGAGAACCAATTGCTACGACACTTCCATCTGATGATAAGCTAACACTATAACCTAACCTTCCTGAGGTATCTATACCATCAATATCTCCTCCTAATTGTTCCCAAATTCCAGATTCCAATCTAAATATCCTTACATAACCAAAATTAGAAATTGCACCAACAGCTACAGTACTTCCATCTGACGATAAACTTACAGTATATCCAAATAAGGTTGAAAAAGGTTTTCCTTCAATATCATTTCCTAATTGCGCCCAAACACCTAACTGATTTTCATATACCCTTACATGACCTGTTCCGCCAGAATCAGCCTCATTGGAATAAGCACCAACTGCTAAAATATTACCATCAAATGACAAGCTTACACTATGACCTGAATAATCACCAATTCCCTCACCATCTATATCGTTTCCTATTTGTATTTGGGAACTAGTTGTAAACGAAATCAGAAAAGCAGAATAAAACAAAACACTAATTTTCATAACTCAATAATTTTAGATTAAGCCTCATCATCAATTCTATCTTGTAAAAGTGCTTCATTTGGGCTTCCAAATCCACTAGCATAAATATTTTTCATCAAATCATCGTATGTTGCTCTATACTTTGTTGTTACATATCTTGCTCCTTGATACCATCCTCCAGGATTAGCGTCCCTAACATTAAGTCTATTGCCATAAAACCAAACATCTGGCTCGTAAGTTGGGGCATTCGCTGCATAAACTGAATCCAAATATTCATCATCTAAATCACCAAATGAATGACCGAATTCATGGATAGCCACATCAGTCATATCATCACCATTACCAACAATACAAATACTCATCCTGTCTGGAGAAGAAGTGCTTGGCATAAGCCCTAAGAACTCAGCTCCACCTCCATAAGTACTACTATTACTAATAATTATAACAAAAACATTATCATCAGGCCTGTTGGCAAAAAAACCTCCAGGTGAGTCAAGTAGCCCTGAAGCTAAAATAGCTCTATTATAATCAGGTATATGATAGTAGTGAGATAATCCAACCCAATTTCTAAATACTTTAAAAAAAGTATTTCTTGTAACTGGTGTCATAGGATTTTCTGGATGATCTATAATAGATACTCCATCTTGAACCGAAGTTTTTGATACTTTATACCACTGGAACTTTCCTTTATTTGCGGATGTATTAAATGGAGCTGTAGTTCTAAATTTTATCATAATATCGTCAATGTTATCATCAAAGGTTGACATTTGACTTGATTTAAAACCATCAGCTACAAAGACAATTGGAATTGTTGCTCCAGCTGGAGCTAAAATAGTTGTTACTGTAAAAGCCATAATATTAAAGCATTAGAGTCAAGAAAACTTATACAGATAACATATTAAATCTTCATTGACCAATTAATAAAAAAATTCATATTAATTAGTTTTTTGTAAGGATTATAAATATACAAAAAAAAAGCGACATCGAAGATGTCGNNTGAACCTTATTATTTAAAAGATTTTGTGGCTTTAAAGTCAAGTAAATAATAAAGTCCTCTCCTTTTGGGAGAGGATTTAGGAGAGGGCTTTAACCTTGTTTCTTAATTTCAACTTGATGTGGATAAGGAATTTCAATACCTGCAGCATCAAGAGCTTCTTTAGTTTGCTCTGTGACATCAAAATACACAGTCCAATAATCTTCAGCTTTGCTCCAAGGTCTTACCGCAAAATTTACTGAACTGTCTGCTAATGCCGAAACATTTACTGTTGGAGCAGGATCTTTAAGTACCAAAGGATGAGATGTAAGCACATTCATAAGCACCTCTTTTGTTTTCTTAATGTCTGAATCGTAACCAACACCAAAGGTTAAATCGACACGTCGAGTACCTTCAGTCGTATAGTTTACTATATTCCCATTGGATAAAGCTCCATTTGGTATTATAATCTCTTTGTTTGAAAGGCCAGTAAGCTTTGTAGTGAAAATTTCAATTTCTTTTACCACTCCAATTTCTCCTTGAGCTTCAATAAGATCACCAATTTTAATGGGTTTAAAAATCATAATTAAAACGCCTCCAGCAAAATTGCCTAAACTGCCTTGTAAAGCTAAACCAATAGCTAAACCAGCTGCTGCAATGATGGCTGCAAATGATGTAGTTGGAACACCTAGAGTGCCAAGAAGAGTTATAATTAAAAGGATTTTTAAAATCCAGTTAATGAGATTGAGTAGAAATTTTTGAAGGCTTTCATCATAATCCCTTTTGGTCATAACTACTCTAATACCTTTCATTATTTTTTTAATGGCCCAAGAACCAATAATCCATATTAGAATGGCTCCAATAACCTTAATACCATATACTGAGGCAAATTCTATTATTTTGTCTAAAATCTCGTCTAAATTCATTTTCATTTTTGTTTTAATAGTTAAAAAGTAATGCTAAAAGTGCTAAAATAGCTGGAACAGCTTGCACGTAGAACAAACGAATGTTCTTTGCTGAGTAAGACCCATAAATTCCTGCAATGGTCACGCATACAAGAAAAAATATAATAAAATTAAAGCTTTTTTCCAAAAGGGAAAAGGTCAAGCCTGCTGAAAGGAATCCATTATAAAGCCCTTGATTGGCAGCAAGCACTTTAGTTTCCTCTGCAAATGCCTTTGATTTTAAACCAAAGGTTTTGATGCCTTTTGGCTTGGTCCATAAAAACATTTCCAGTACTAAAAAGTACAAATGTTCTATAGCTATAAATAGGATTAATACGATTACGATGGTATTCATTTTCTATTCTTTTATAAGCGTTAAGGCTTGTTCAACTTCTGAAACAGGTAACTTACAAGATTTGTTTACACACACATAAATTAGTGTTTTTCCTTCAATAAATCTATTTTTTAGAAGCGGTAAATTGTTTTCCGAAGTACTTCCAATGATGAGTTTATTGGGTAAATAATAAGTGTTTAAGGCTTTTAATTTTGAGTGTACATCAGGACCAACAATAGCCACTTCGTAATAATTGTTGGTATAATTAAGCATCAAATCCAACCAATTTGAAAATGTTGAAGGGAACTGAGCAATTTCAGGTACAACATTATGCAACATGGTTTTAGCTGTTTCAGCATAAGCTTCATTATCAAAATAGTGAGATAATCGCAACAGGGTTTTTGCCATAATGGAATTACTCGATGCAATAACATTATCTCTGTATTCAGTAGTTCTTGCAACCAATTGAGAATCTTCATCTGAAGTGAAATAAAACATCTTACTCTCGTCGTTAAAGAAGTGATCAAAAGTATAATTAGCCAAATTTCTTGAATTGATTAACCATTTTTCATCAAGTGTATTTTCATAAAGGCTTAAGTAAGCATCAATAACTGTTGCGTAATCTTCTAGGTAACCATTAATAGTGCTTTTACCATCTTTAAAGTTGTGGTATAAACCACCATCTTCCTTTATTTGTGTACTTAGAATAAACTCGGCATTTTTAATGGCTGCTTCCAAATATTCATCATTGTTAAATACTCTGTAAGCATCAACATAAGCTTTCAGCATTAAGGCATTCCATGAGGTAAGCACCTTGTCGTCTAATCTTGGTCTGTTTCGTTTGGCTCTTTCTTTTAATAACAACTTTTTCCAAGCTGTTTTCTTTTTAGTGATATCTTCAATTGAAATATCATATTTTTTATTGAATACTTGATCTGAATCTGATCGTATCAAAACATAATTATTGTGTTCCCATAAACCGTAATCATTGATGTTATAGTAGTTTGCAAAAAGCTGAAAATCTTCACCTAATATCTTTTTTAATTCTGTTTCTGTCCAAACATAAAAAGCGCCTTCCTCAAGCTCTCCCGAAAGTGTTGTACTATCAGCATCTAAAGACGAATAAAAAGTGCCATTGGCATCTGTGAGTTCGCGTTTTACAAATTCTAATGTTTCAAAAACAACCTCTTTATACAATGGATTTTTTGTAATTATATAAGCATCACTATACAAGCTAACTAACTGAGCATTATCGTAAAGCATTTTTTCAAAGTGAGGTACATGCCATTTGTCATCAACTGAGTATCTGGAAAATCCACCACCAACATGATCAAAAACACCTCCAAAAGCTATTTTTGTTAAGGTTAGGTTTACATAACCTTGCAAATCGGTATTATTATTTTGATAGGCTTCGCGCATTAAAAAGTGTAAGTTGTTTGGCATCATGAATTTTGGAGCTCTGTTGATTCCGCCTTTAATTCTATCAAAACTTTGAGACCATTTATTAACTGCGTTTAGTACAAATTCGTGGTTAAATTTAACCTCGTTGGGATTTAGGTTCACAACATCTAAGGATTTAATGCCTGCTTCTAACTTATCGGCATATTCAATAAGCTTTTGAGGATTTTCCTGATATACTTCAGAAATCTGCTCCAGCACACTCATCCATTGTTCTTTTTTAAAGTAAGTGCCTCCCCAAACTGGTCGTCCATCTGGAAGAGCTACAACATTTAGTGGCCAACCACCACTTCCTGTCATAAGTTGTACAGCATTCATATAAACTTGGTCAACATCAGGGCGTTCTTCTCTATCTACTTTAATGTTAATAAAGTTTTTGTTCATTATTTGTGCAACTTCAACATCTTCAAAACTTTCATGTTCCATAACATGACACCAATGGCAAGAAGCATAGCCAATACTAATGAGCAAGAGTTTGTTATTTGCTTTCGCTTCATTTAATGTTTCATCATTCCAAGCGTTCCAGTTTACTGGATTGTGCGCATGTTGTAATAAGTAAGGACTGGTTTCATTAATGAGCTCGTTGGTATATTGATGTGTCATCGGTTCGGAAGTTTCACTCTTACAACTTGTAAGAAATATGAATAAAATTAGCAATAAAACGAGGATTTTTTGCATAAAGTCAAAAGTACAAAATTGAGCAAAAAAAAGACTGTCTTAAAAAAACCTCTTTTTGTCAATCTGAACTTGGTTCAGATTCTAAACTTTTTCAAGTAGATAGATTCTGAAATAAATTTAGAATGACACTTTTTAGTTTTTAAGACAGCTCGATTAATATGATTTGAAGCAGGTGTTATTTTACTTCAAATGTAATTTTTAAGTTCACCCTGTATTCAGATACATTATTATCTTTTACAACCACACTTTGCGATTGCACAAATGCCGATTTGATATTTTTTACTGTTTTTGAAGCTTCTTTAACCGCTTTTACTGTTGCATCTTCCCAGCTTTTGTCAGAATTTGCTAATACTTCAATTACTTTCATGACTGCCATAATTATATATATTTTAAATGTTTATACTATCTATAAGAAACAAAATAATTAATTAAGTCACAAATTTATTGAGGCTTTTTAACCATTAATCGCTTCTACAGTTTCAACTTTGCCTTTCAACATTTCTTTAAGCATGTTTTCTATCCCATTTTTAAGGGTAAAGGTTGACGATGGACAACCACTGCAAGCACCTTGTAATATTACTTTTACATTTTTGGTGTCAGCATTGTACGATTCAAACAGAATGTTTCCACCATCACTAGCAACAGCTGGTTTTACATATTCTTCTAAAATATTTATGATTTCTTTTGAAATATCATCTAACGATTCAAAATGAGCTTCCTTAGCTTGTTCTGTGTTTTGCTTTATTTCTGGAGCATCAGCAAGGACCATTGGTTTTCCGTTTTCAATATAACTTCTAATAAACTCACGAAGTTCCATAGTTATATCATTCCAATCTGCAATGTCGTATTTGGTAATAGACACGTAATTTTTATCAATAAAAACACTTTTCACAAATGGAAAATGAAACAATTCTGCAGCAAAAGGAGAAGATTTGGTTTCATCAATGGAGGTGAACTCAAACATAGCTGGAACTAAATTCTTGTTGGCTACAAATTTAATCACAGCAGGATTTGGTGTGCTTTCAGCGTAAACAGTCACTGGCACTTTTTTAGTATCACTAGTAACGTTCACAACAATACCACCTTCATTTAAATAATTTTCAATTTGCTCTCTAACTTCCTCTTGTACATCAGGCCAAGTCACAATGTCATAACGCTCAATAGCAATAAAATTCCCTGAGATGTACACCTTCTTTACAAAAGGCAAGTAAAACAGTTGTTGCGCAATAGGTGAGTTTTTAGCCTCATCTATATTATTGTACTCAAAGCTCTGATATTGAGTTAAAAAACTATCAGCCTCAAATTTTATTATGGTTGGATTACTGGTTTCTTGTATTGAAACGGAGATTTTCTTCATTATATCTATTTTTTGCAAAAATAATAAAAGAAAAGTGGAGTTATACATATATTTGGAATTCATTAACCAAATTGATTTGAAAGGAAAATACTACATTATCTGTTTGTTATTATTATGTACTGCTATAAGTTTAGCTCAAACTCCTTTACCTGTAAAAATAAATAGAACAGGTGATGCAGAATCAACTTATGGGCCAGAGCAATTAATTCAAGATGTACTTATTGATAGCCCATGTACAGTTGTTAGTGATTTTTCATATCAAGTAAGTGGTAACCCAACAGATAATACGACAAAGAGTTATGGCTATTTTATAAATTCTGGGAATAGCCCAACATTTCCTTTTCAAGAAGGTATTGTGTTAACTACTGGAAGAGCTAATCCTGCTGGTAATATCTCTACTGGATTGGTTAGTAATCAAAACGGATTGCCTGGAGATGCAGATCTTGAAATAGCTTTAGGGCAAACAAACACGTTTGATGCGACCTTTATAAAATTTACGTTTACACCTATAGCTGATAAAATAAGCTTTCGATACTTTATGGCCTCTGAAGAATATGATGGTGATACCGAATGTGATTATGCTGATAGCTTTGCCTTTTTATTGAGAGAAGTAGGAGGTTTTGCTTATACTAATCTAGCTGTTTTACCTGATGGGACTCCAGTGAGTGTAAAAAACATTAACAATTCATCATTAATCAATAACCCTCCAGGAGCTGATAATTGTGACGCCAATATAGAATATTTTTATGGTTATAATGTTGGTGACACAAATTATGGTGGTCGTACAAAAGTATTAACAGCAAGTGCAGATGTTATTCCTAATCAACCTTATGAAATAAAATTAGTGGTTGCAGATCAAGGTGATGATGTTTGGGATTCGGCTATATTTATTGAAGCAGGAAGTTTCAATATTGGCTTAGATCTTGGTCAAGATTTAACCATTGCTGGAGGCAACTCAGCGTGCTCTGATGAAACCTTAATCTTAGATACCTTAATCCCAACAACTGTTGGAACACATACATGGTTTAAAGATGGTATAGAGCTTACAGGTGAAACAAGTTCTACACTTGATGTTACGGAAGATGGCGAATATACAGTAGTAGTAGATTTTACAGGTGGTTGTAGTTCAACCGATTCAATAATTGTAGAGTTTGCTACAAGTCCAGTACTTAATCCAATTGACGATTTTTATATTTGCGACGATAATAACGATGGTTTCTGGACGCTCGATTTAGATGCTTTGGCAAGTCAAGTTTTGGGCACACAAGATCCAACAGAGTTTACTGTTACATTTCATTTATCACAAGCTGATGCAGATAATAATGCCAATCCGTTAGGCACACCTTATACCAATGCCACAGCTTATACTCAGGACGAAATTTTTATAAGAATTGAAAGCAATATCAACACCAACTGTTACGATACAGATAGTTTTATCTTGGATGTTGTAGACCAACCAACAGCAACTGCTCAAACATATGGATTGTGTGATAATGATGATGATGGAGATGATACCAACGGATTTATAGAGTTTGATTTGGCAACCATGACACCTTTGGTGCTCAATGGACAAAATGCGGCTCAGTTTAATGTGACCTATCACTTAAACCAAACAGATGCAGATGCAGCAACAGGAGCTCAACCTCTACTGTTTACTAACACGACTGCAAATGCTCAACAACTTATAGTAAGGGTTGAAAACGTTGATAATACAGATTGCTTCGAAACAGCAACCATAGATTTAGAGGTGTATGCATTACCAATTGTTCTGCCTTTTGTAGAATTATTTCAGTGTGATGATGATACTGATGGTTTTACAGAATTTAACCTTACAGAAGCCAATGAAATTCTTTCAGCAAACTTTGCTACTGAACTATTTTCCTATCATTTGCTTTTAGCTGATGCCGAAGCTGGTATTAATGCTATAACCAATCCAACAACCTATACCAATTTAGACCCTTCAGCAGCTCCGGACATTTTGTATGTAAGGATTGAAACTACGGATGGATGTTATCGAACAGCACAATTAAATTTGTTGGTGTCTACCACTGCAATTCCTCCAACATTTCAGTTAAACTATGAAGTTTGTGACGACGATGTAGTTGATGGTGATCATAGAAATGGTATTGCTACTTTTGATTTTAGTGATGCTGATGCCACGATTACAGCTATTTTTCCTCCAGGACAAACCATCACCATTACCTACTACGAAACTTTAGAGGATGCATTGGCGGAAGAAAACGCTATAGCAGATATAAGTAATCACAGAAATGATGCTTCACCAAATGCACAAACCATTTTTGTACGTGTAGATAGTGATGTCGATAACTCGTGTTTAGGACTTGGTGAGCACATCACTTTAACGGTTAATCCTTTACCTGAAGAAAACGCTGTTGCAGATATTGAATTTTGTACAGACACGCCTAACGTAACTTCAATAGACTTATCACAATTTGATGCTGAGGTCATAGGCACACAAAATCCAGCAAATTTTACTATTTCGTATCACGAAACACAAGCTGATGCTGATACAGGAGCTAATGCTTTGGTAAGTCCTTATACTAACATTGGCAATCCTCAGATTATTTATGTTCGCGTTGAAGATAATGTTACTGGCTGTTTTGTGTCATCAGTTAATTTTGAAATTACTGTAAACACCAATCCAGTCATTTCTAATCCAACTGCATTAGAGTTATGCGATTATAATAATTCAGGAGACCAAATAGAAAGTTTTAATCTAGAGGATTCATCAGTTGAAATCCTTGGAGGTATTACAGGAGTTACATTAACGTTTCATGAAACTCAAGCAGATGCAGACTCTGGAGCTAACGCAATAACAAGCCCATATAGCAATACAAGTAATCCTCAAACGGTTTATGCAAGAGTTGAAGATGATGTTACAGGATGTTATAGCACGACTACTTTAGATTTAATTGTCAATGCCTTGCCAATCTCTAATACAGATCCAGCAGATTTAATTTTATGTGACGATGATAATGCAGGAAATGCTACTGAAGTTTTTGATTTAACGTTAAACGAAGCTTATATTTTAAATGGCGAAGTTGGAGTAACTGCTACCTATCATGAAACATTTACCAATGCTGAAAACGGAACAGCAGCCATTGCGACACCAACATCATATACTAACACAAGCACTCCACAAACTATTTTTGTAAGAATTACTAACGATACAACAGGATGTTATGTCATTGTCGATTTTGACTTGATAGTAAACCCATTACCAGATGTTATTGCTGTGACCAATTTTATTGAATGTGAAAATAACACTGATGGTTTTTTTGATTTTGATTTAGAGAGTAAAACATTAGAAGTTTTAAATGGTCAAGATCCAGGAGTTTTTGCAGTAACATATCATGAATCTCAAGCAGATGCAGATGCTTCTGCCAATGCGCTTACTAGTCCTTATACCAACTTAACAAATCCACAAGAAATATTTGTAAACATTACCAATACCATAACAGGTTGTGATGTTGCAGCATCAAGCTTTTTTATAGAGGTACAAGAATCCTCTAATGCAAATCCTGCTGTAACACCTTATATTATTTGCGATAATATTGGTGATAATGATGGTTTTGGGCAATTTGATTTAACAACCAAAGATGCTGAAGTGCTTAATGGGCAAGATCCATTAATTTATGAAGTCACGTATTACGATTCGTTTGCTGATGCAGATTTGTATGTAAATCCTATTCCAACCATCTATGAAAATGTGACCAATACGCAAGTGATTTACGCTCGTGTTGATAATATCAATACACCAAACACGTACTGTTATGCCATCACAGAAATTACGTTACAAGTTGATTTACTACCAATTTTCGATTTAGAAGATGAATATATTTTGTGCGTTGACTCTAACGGAACCGAAGTTGTAGGACCACCTTTATTGGATACCCAATTATCTGATACAGATTATTCTTTTGAGTGGTATTTGGAAGGCGTATTAATTCCTGGAGCAACATCTTCTAGTTATTTGGCGTTACAAGGAGGAACTTATGAGGTCATCGTAACAAACATAGTAAGTGGTTGTCAGAATACAGATAGTGCTTTAGTTATAGAAAGTGGACCACCAATGGTGACAGCAGTATTAACAACCGTTGCTTTTGCCGAAAATCATGTTATTGAAGCAACTGTTACAGGAAATGGCATCTACGAATTTAGTTTAGATGATGGTGCTTGGCAAGAAAGTAACATTTTTGAAAATGTTTCTGGAGGGTTACATACTGTAAAAGCAAGAGACTTAAATGGTTGTGGTATTGGTACTACAACAGTTTTAGTAATAGACTATCCACATTATTTTACACCAAATGGTGATGGTTACAACGATACTTGGAATATTGCTGGTATTGCCACACAGCCAGATGCTGTTGTTTATATTTTTGACAGATTTGGAAAACTGTTAAAACAATTGAGTCCAAATGGAAATGGATGGAATGGAACTTACAATGGAGTTAATTTACCAACTAACGACTATTGGTTTTCGGTTGAATATGACGAACCTATTGATGGTAAACGAAAAGAATTCAGAGCGCATTTTACTCTGAAACGATAATAAAAAAACGCCTTGCAAATTTTGCAAGGCGTTTTTTCTGTTAAAATAATCTATTTTTATAATCTTAAGTTTAGTGTTAAAGTAACTAAAGAATTATCAGTATTTAGCTTAGCAGAATCTGTTAATCCAATGTTGTAAAGTTGATAATTCATATCTCTTTCAGAGTTTTGGTAGGCTAAATCAATTGTAGTTCCTCCAAAGTTATATCCAAGACCTAATGAGTAACCTGTTAAGTCGCCATAAAATGTTGTGTCTTGGTAAGGACTTTCTTCAAATCTGTAACCACCTCTTAGACTTAATTGATCAAATCTTAACTCACCACCAATTTTATAAGAATTAGCTGCTTTTAATGTATTGCTGATAATCATGTTTTGTGCAGAAAAATGAGAATCAGTTTCTGGTTTAAATTTTGTTTTGCTGTAATCTTTTCTAGAATAATCAAAACTTAACAATCCTTGTTTTCCTAAAATTAAGGCAGCACTTCCAGTTATTTTTGAAGGTGTTTGTAATTTATAATCAGGGAAAATATTAATGATTTGTGGGTTTATTGTTCTAGTTTCAGTACTTCCACCTTCATCTCTAACGGTTGATAAATACTGTGTGGTTTCTTCGCTTATGGTATACCAAATAGGAGAATCATAACTAAATCCAACTCGTAAAGATTCATTTACTTTTGCTATTGTTCCTAATTGAAATGAAAAACCAGAACCAATCGTAGATAAATTGTTTTCAAAACCTACTTCATTTACAAGAGAACCAACATTAGAGTTCGATTCGTATAAATAAGTAGAGCGTTCATAATTGATAAAGTGTGAATTTAGGTTTAGACCCAGAAAAATATTTTCATCATATTGAATAGCAGCATTCACGCCAAACTTTCCATTGTAACCAGTTGCTGCATAAGAGTATTCTTGGTAAAAATCACCAGGAGCAATATTTGAGGTGTAAACTGTATTTGCATCATCATCTGTGTCAGGTTCTAAAATATACGACTCATAGCCTAAATAACCTTGCTGATTGGCAAACCCAAAAACGGCACCAATATCTCCATAAGCTTCATCGTCAGTTTCACCAGGAAAAGCAGAAATTTCATCAAGCCTAAGTCCTTGGGCATAAGCCAAAAAGTAGCTGTCTATAGATCTAGAATTGGTTCCAGAAGCGAAAAAATCATCATCAAAATTCTGGGTTTGCTCATAAGATAAGCCTAAGGTAAATCGTCCCCAAGGTGATTCCGTATTTGTATTGTTAAATACAAAAACAGCTCCAGCTTGATTGAGGTCAAAACTTGAATTTGAGTCTGAATTTAAGGTTCCGAAATAATTTGTTCTGGTATCGTTATTCAAATTTGAAATTGAAAGCGAAGCATGACTTCTATTAAATATAGCAGAACCTGCTGGATTGATGCTTAACGCAGATAGGTCGCCACCTAGAGCTCCAAAAGCACCACTCATGGCTTTAAATCTTGCTGTTCCTTGTGCGTCTCCAGTGGAGTAACGTAATGCGTCGGAGATATCCTGAGCATTAAGTATAGACATAGGTAATACACCTATGAACAGTATGAGTAACTTTTTCATATCAATTAATTTTTCTCTTTTACAATGAAATTTTAGCTATTGGTTATTGTTTCCTCGCCTTGATGTTGAACCTCTTGAAGAAGATGATGACCTAGAACCAATGTTGTTACTTCTAGTGGATGATCTAGATATATTATTACTCCTTGAAGATGAATTATTTGAACGGGAAATATTATTACGAGTGCTTGAATTGTTATTATTTATACGCGTCGATCTTGAACGTGTTGTCGTATTGTTTGAACGCGTTCTTGATGTGTTTGACCTTGTTGTTGTAGGTCTGGTTCTTGAGTTGGTTGTTCCAATTCTAGTTCTAGAGGTATTTGAATTTGTTCTTATAACCCTTCTATTTGAAGTTGAATTAATAGTAGACCTTCTATTTGTTGTTCTTCTATTAAGATCACCAACTGTTGTTCTTCTTGATGTATTTGAACTATTTACTGTGCTTCGTCTTCCTGTAATAGACATATCTCCATTTGATGCATAAGTTGCACCTCTTCTTGTAGAGTTGTATGCCAAAGCACGTCTGTTATAATAGCCGCCATAATAGATGTTATTTCCATAGTAATAAGGATAACCATAATAACCACCATACCAATAAGGCGAGTTCCAGCCCCAACCCCAGCCATAGTCGAGCCATAAAGGTCTGTTCCAGCCCCAATAATTATAACCTAAGCCCCAAACATTACCATAACCGTAACCATAATTCCAGCCCCAAGATGTATAATAAGGTCTGTTCCACCATATACTGTTGAATGCGTGTCCACCATAAATATTTATGGTTACATCAGAGTTGTTTTCTCCCCAACCAGCATAATTATCGTAGTAAAGGGTATCGTTTTCTTCATCATAACCTCCTTCATAAGAATCAATGTCAGTGAAAATCATATTGTTTTCATCTGAAATTGAAGCATATTGCTCTGTCTTTTCTTTAAAATAGTTTTTGTAGTATTGACTGTTGTCTGAAGTAGGTTGTTCTTCTACATATTCAACAGTTCGTTCCGAATCGCCATATATGCTATCGTTTTCATATCCTGCATACTGATAAGAACCACAAGAAAACATAGCAAAAGCCATAACAAGTGTTCCAATAAATTGCATTTTCGGTTTTAAGTAGTTGTATAATTGCATAACTCTATAAATTTATTGTTGAACATCACAAAAATAGTTAGTTTTGCTGAACTATTTTTTTATTTAACATAGTCACAATATTTGTGCCAAAATATGATATATGAGCAAAAACCTTACAAGTAGGAGTGAAGATTACTCAAAATGGTACAACGAACTTGTTGTAAAGGCTGATTTAGCTGAAAATTCAGCAGTTAGAGGTTGTATGGTAATTAAACCTTATGGCTATGCAATTTGGGAAAAAATGCAAGCTGAATTAGATAGAATGTTTAAAGAAACAGGTCATCAAAATGCTTATTTCCCACTTTTTGTGCCAAAAAGTTTGTTTGAAGCTGAAGAGAAAAATGCAGAAGGATTCGCCAAAGAATGTGCTGTAGTTACTCATTATAGATTGCAAAATGATCCTGATAATCCAGGAAAACTACGCGTAGACCCAGAAGCAAAGCTAGAAGAAGAGTTGGTTGTGAGACCTACAAGTGAAGCAATAATTTGGAATACTTATAAAGGATGGATTCAATCATACAGAGATTTGCCACTTCTTATAAATCAATGGGCAAATGTAGTACGTTGGGAAATGCGTACAAGATTGTTTTTAAGAACTGCGGAGTTTTTATGGCAAGAAGGGCATACGGCTCATGAAACAAGAGATGAAGCCATGGCAGAGGCAGAGTTAATGAACAATGTTTATGCTGAGTTTGCTGAAAACTTTATGGCCATTCCAGTAATAAAAGGACTAAAAACTGAAAGCGAACGTTTTGCAGGTGCAGAAGAAACATTTTGTATTGAAGCTCTTATGCAAGACGGAAAAGCATTGCAAGCAGGTACATCTCATTTTTTAGGGCAGAATTTCGCTAAAGCATTCGATGTTAAGTTTACCAATAAAGAAGGAAAGCAAGATTATGTTTGGGCAACATCTTGGGGAGTTTCAACACGACTAATGGGAGCTTTAATTATGACACACAGTGATGATAAAGGTTTAGTGCTTCCGCCAAATTTAGCACCTAATCAAGTTGTAATTGTTCCTATTTATAAATCGGAAGAACAATTAGATGAGATTTCTGAGCTGGTAAAAACCCTTATGTCTGATTTAAGGTCTAAAGGAGTTTCTGTAAAGTTTGATAATCGTACAACCTATAGACCTGGAGCAAAATTTGCTCAGCATGAATTACAAGGAGTGCCATTGAGAATAGCAATTGGACCTAAAGATTTAGAAAACGGAACCGTTGAGTTGGCAAGACGCGATATATTTACTAAAGAAGTAGTAAATATGGATGTTATTGTTGAAAAAGTTGTTGGCTTAATGACAGATATACAAAATGATTTATATCAAAAAGCTTTAAATTTTAGAAACAGCCATATTACAGAAGTTGATAATTTTGATGAATTTAAAGATGTACTTGAAACCAAAACAGGATTTATTTCTGCACATTGGGATGGTACTCCAGAAACTGAAGACAAAATAAAAGAGCTTACAAAAGCAACAATTCGTTGTATTCCTATGAAAAATAAGCAGGAGAATGGTAAATGTGTTTTAACAGGAAACCCTTCAAAACAAAGAGTTTTATTCGCTAAAGCCTATTAATAATTATTTTTTGCGAAAAAATTCATTTAGAAGTTGCAACATTTAAAAATAGTTGTATTTTTGCATCCGCAATGGAAACATTGTAAGTTTTTTAAAAATAAATCAAGTTTGAGTTTTAACGCTCTAATTTGAATGATTAAAAGAAAAATGGCCCGTTCGTCTATCGGCTAGGACGCCAGGTTTTCATCCTGGTAAGAGGGGTTCGATTCCCCTACGGGCTACAACTATATAACAAGAAAAAAACAAATGGCAAATCACAAGTCAGCGTTAAAAAGAATTAGAAGTAACGAAGCTAAACGCTTAAGAAATAAGTATAAGCACAAAACAACTCGTAACGCAATTAAAAAATTGCGCGATACAGAGAGCAAGAAAGAAGCTGAAGAAATGTTTGTTTCTGTAACTTCTATGATTGATAAATTAGCGAAGAAGAATATTATTCATAATAATAAAGCAGCTAATTTAAAATCTGGTTTAGCTAAGCATATTGCTACACTTAAATAATTTAAGTGTTATTTAAAATATATGATAGGCCTTTCATCTGAAAGGCTTTTTTTGTAATCAATATTTAACCATAAAAAAACCTCGATACATTGTATCGAGGTTTTTTTTGTTATTACAAGAATTGTTTTTAGCTATTCATTGAAATTAAAAACTCTTCATTATTTCTGGTTTGTTTAAATCTGTCATTAATGAATTCCATTGCTTCAACTGGGTTCATATCTGCTAAATACTTACGCATTACCCACATTCTTTGAATGGTGTTATCATCCAATAATAGGTCATCACGTCTTGTACTGGAAGAAGTAAGGTCAATAGCTGGGAATATTCTTCTGTTAGATATTTTTCTATCCAATTGTAATTCCATATTACCAGTTCCTTTAAATTCTTCAAAGATGACTTCATCCATTTTAGAACCTGTTTCGGTAAGTGCTGTAGCTATTATGGTTAAAGAACCACCATTTTCAATATTTCTAGCAGCACCAAAGAATCGTTTTGGTTTGTGTAATGCATTGGCGTCAACACCACCACTTAATATTTTTCCTGATGCTGGTTGCACTGTATTATATGCTCTTGCTAAACGTGTTATAGAATCTAAAAGAATTACGACATCATGACCACATTCTACTAAACGCTTCGCTTTCTCTAAAACAATATCTGCAATTTTAACATGTTCGTGTGCTTCTTTATCAAATGTTGAGGCAATGACTTCACCACGTACATTACGTTGCATATCTGTAACTTCTTCAGGACGCTCATCAATTAATAAAATCATTAGGTAAACCTCAGGATGATTTGCTGCAATAGCATTGGCAACATCCTTCAATAACATGGTTTTACCAGTTTTAGGTTGAGATACGATCATACCACGTTGCCCTTTTCCAATAGGCGCAAATAAATCCATAACTCTAGTAGAAATGGTGCTTTGCTTTTCAGCTATATTGAATTTTTCTTTAGGGAATAATGGTGTTAAGTGTTCAAAAGAAACACGATCTCTAACTACTTCTGGGTCTTGTCCATTAATCTTGGTCACTTTAATTAAAGGGAAATATTTTTCACCTTCTTTTGGAGGTCTTACGTTTCCAAGAACCGTATCTCCTTTCTTTAAACCAAATAATCTAATTTGAGATTGAGACACATATATATCATCAGGTGATGATAAGTAGTTGTAATCTGATGAGCGTAAAAAACCATAACCATCAGACATAATATCTAGTACGCCTTCGCTTTCTATAATGGCATCAAATTCAAAATCTGGTTCTCTATAGCGATTTCTGCTATCTTTGTTTCCAGTGTCTTTTTGGGTTTTTTGTTCTTGTTTAGAATTCCCTCTATTTTGGTTATTGTTATTATTGTTGTTTTGGTTTCTTTGCTGAGGCTTGTTATCTCTTTGGGGACGATTTTGATTTTCTTTTTTTGGTTCTTGAGATTTCTTTTCATTTGATTGAGCAGAACCAGTATCTTTATTTTGAGAAACCGGCTGTTCTTTAAAATCCATTTGTTTCTGACTCTTATCGCCTTTAGTGCGCTGAACACGTTCTCGTTTTGGTTTGGGTTTTTGCTCAGTTTCTGTAGGTTTTATTGCTGCTGGATTTGCAGCTTGATGATCTAATATTTGGTATACAAGATCTAATTTTTTTAATGAGCGATATTTTGAAATATTGAGCTCTTTAGCTATGTCCTGTAATTCAGGTAGCTTCATTTCTTTTAATTGTGAAATTTCAAACATTGTTGATTTGAATAATTAGTTTTTTGAGAAAAAATTAATCTTTTAGTTCCTAAGAGGAATTTGGAAGAAAAATTTGAATTTTGATTTCTTTTTTTGAAGATTAACTATGTACAACACAGATATGTAATACATATACTATGCAATTATACAACTTTATTTTTAATAATTTATAAATCTTTAAAAAGAAACTATTATTTTTGCTCCTCAATTATTGGTAATGTTACAACGAATTCAAACCATATATTTATTAGTTGCCGCGGGTATTTCTGGAGGCTTGATATTTGTCTTTAATCTATGGACAAATGCTGAAGGTGTAAAGGTCTTTGCTCAAGATGAAACCTTATATTTTTCATTGTTTATGGGTTCAGTAGCTTTATCGTTAATATCAATTTTTAGGTACAAAGACAGGAAGTCGCAATTTGTTTTGGGACGCCTTAACATCATATTAAATTTTATTTTACTAGGATTATTTGTATATCGATCACTAAGCTTATCTGGAGAAACGGAAGTTTCTGAGAAAGGTATTGGGATTCTTCTACCTATTTTATCTATCGTGTTTTTGGTTTTAGCCAATAAGGCCATAAAAAAGGATGAAGATCTTGTAAAATCTGTGGATCGATTGAGATAAACCTATTATCTTAATTATTTTAGTGCGTAAGCCCAAGGTGAAGATCTTGGGCTTTTTTATCGCTTAAACTCAATAACCTCTAAATTCTTTATCTGCTTTCCATCAATTTCAAAGCGAACCATGGTTCTAACCTTATGAAAACCATGTGTGCCAATAGCTCCTGGATTTATGTGCAACAAATCTAACTTCTTGTCAGGCATGACTTTTAAAATATGTGAATGACCACTGATAAATATATCTGGAGGATTTGCCTTTAACTCTTCGCGAACTCTATTGTTGTATCTTGGAGGATAACCACCAATATGAGTCATCCAAACATCTATACCTTCACATTGAAAGCGGTTATGCTCTGGAAATTCTGCTCTTGCCTCTGCATTGTCAATATTCCCAAATACAGCACGAAGAGGCTTTAAAGCTTTAATAGCATCTGTAACTTTTAAATCGCCAATGTCACCAGCATGCCAAATTTCATCTGCCTGGTTGACATACTTTAAAATGTTATCGTCAATATGGCTGTGTGTGTCTGAAAGTAATAGAATTTTGGTCATCAAATAAAATTAAGGGTTACAAAAGGTTAAATATAACTTAACACTTTCTGGTTGTAGCTTCGGTCTTCGGTCTTCTTTATTATATTTGTTTCTTCTTAACAAAAGTAGCACATAAGTTTGAGATATTTTATTGAACTTTCATATCGTGGAAAAGCGTATCATGGTTGGCAAAATCAGCCCAATGCTATTTCTGTACAGGAAGTTGTAGAAGATGCCTTGTCTAAATTATTACAGACTAAAATAGATGTTGTTGGTGCTGGACGAACAGATGCTGGAGTTCATGCCGAACAACTATTCGCTCATTTTGATTATGAAGAACCATTTGATTCTGAAAAACTTATTTTTAAGTTAAATTCGTTTTTGCCAAAAGATATTAGCGTTCAGAATTTATTTAAAGTAAAACCTGATGCTCATGCTAGATTTGATGCATTGAGCAGAACTTATATCTATATCATTTCAACAAAAAAAGATGTGTTTAATAGTGATGGAGCTTTTTACTTAACGCATCATTTAGATATTGATAAAATGAATGAAGCTGCAAAAATTCTATTTGATTATAGAGATTTTAAATGCTTTTCTCGAAGTCATACAGATGTAAAAACGTATCATTGTTACATTATGTTGGCTGAATGGAAAAAAGTAAATAATCAACTTATTTTCACCATAAAGGCAGATCGGTTTTTGCGAAATATGGTAAGAGCCATTGTTGGCACCATGTTGGATATTGGTTTAGGAAAAACTACAATTGAGGAATTTCATCAAATCATAAAATCTGAAGATAGAACTAAAGCAGGAGCTTCAGTTCCTGCTCATGGCTTATATTTGTCCAAAATACAATACGATAATACTATTTTTATATAAATGGCTAAAACTAACAAAGAGGTTTTTGATTTAAGATTGTTTAAAAGGCTGCTCAAGTTTATTAAACCTTATAACCTTATTTTTATAGTTACACTTTTTTCAGTTATAGGACTTGCTTTTTTTGGTGCTATAAGGCCAAAAGTTTTGCAAGTGGCTATTGATGAAAACATTGCTAATAAAGTTGACGAAGGATTTCTGTATTACATATTAATTTATGGCGCACTCCTTATTGTTGAGGTTTTATGTAATTTAATCTTTATTTATTATGCCAATTGGCTTGGGCAATCGGTTGTAAGAGACATAAGAATAAAGCTCTTTAAACATATCCTTAATTTTAAAAAGAAGTATTATGACAACTCTTCAGTTGGTGTTTTAATTACAAGGGCGGTAACAGACATGGAGCGTATTGCTGATATTTTTAGCGAAGGGTTGTTTATGATATTTAGTGATTTACTAAAAATGACTGTAGTAGGTGTTGTGATGGCTTACATGAATTGGCGTTTGAGCATCATTGTCTTTTGTACGCTTCCATTAATTGTTTTTGCAACAAAGATTTTTCAAAAGTATATGAAAAAAGCCTTTGAAGAAGTGAGAAATGAAGTTTCTAACCTAAACTCTTTTGTACAAGAACGTGTTACAGGAATGAAAATTTTACAGCTTTTTACACGAGAAGACATCGAGTACAAAAAGTTTAAAGTCATAAATGATCGACATAAAAAAGGATGGTTAAAAACGGTTTGGTACAACTCAATATTTTTTCCAATAGCTGAACTTTTATCCTCAATAACCTTAGGTTTGGTGGTTTGGTATGGAGGATTAAATGTCGTAAATCAGCAACTAACTACCTTAGGAGATTTAACAGCATTTATCATGTTTATTCCTATGATGTTCAGGCCACTAAACCAAATTGCAAATAAATTCAACACTTTGCAAATGGGAATGGTTGCTGCAGATCGTGTGTTTAAAGTGCTAGATACAACATCAAATATTGACGATTCTGGAACCAAAGTAGCAGCTCACTTTAAAGGTGATATTGAATTTAAAGATGTGCATTTTTCTTACGTTGATGATGAAGAAGTTTTAAAAGGCATCTCATTTAATGTAAAAGCTGGTGATACTGTTGCTATTGTTGGCGCAACAGGAGCTGGAAAATCTACTATTATTAATTTGTTAAATCGATTCTACTCTATTAAATCTGGAGAAATATTGATTGACAACGTTAACATCAAAGAGGTAACCCTAAATTCTTTAAGGCGACAAATAGCTGTCGTACTGCAAGATGTTTTTTTGTTTGCTGATACAATATTGAACAATATTACGCTTAAAAACCCTGATATTTCAGAAGAAGAAGTTCAAATTGCAGCCAAACAAATTGGTATTCATGATTTTATTATGAGTCTGCCAAATGGTTATCATTATAATGTGAAAGAGCGAGGTGTGATGCTTTCTTCAGGACAGCGTCAACTGATTTCGTTTTTACGAGCTTATGTAACTAATCCTAGCATTTTGGTTTTAGACGAAGCTACTTCTTCAATTGATGCTTATTCTGAGCAGCTAATTCAAGATGCTACTGATAAAATTACTAAGGGAAGAACGTCTATTGTTATAGCTCACAGGCTTGCTACCATTAAAAAGGCAGATAACATTATTGTTATGGATTCTGGTAAAATCGTAGAGCAAGGTACACATACCGAATTGTTAGAAAAAGAAGGAGGTTATTACAGAAACTTGTACGAAGTTCAGTTTTTGCAAGAAGAAATTACTTAGCTCTTTTTTAGATTTTCCTGAGCCTCTCTTATTTCATCCAATGTTCCATTTAAATACATTATAACAGTTGTTGCTATAATTATTATTATAAACAAAGCCGTTAATAAAAATAAAAATAATAGTGTTTTTAAAATAATGGATGCAAAGCTCAAGTTAAAAATCCGTTTAAAACAATAAGCTGAAAATAGAATTTGAAAAGGTATTGAAACTAGACCAAATAAGCCAAAGTTTACTCCAAACAAAGACACTATTAAAACCAAGATTGTTGATATTATTGAGATATGCGCAGTCATGTACATGTTAATGACTAAATGCTCTGTATAATTAAACTGTTTTTTATTAATGAATACAATCTTAGAAATAAAAGCATATACAGGAACAATTAACATAAATACGATAGATTGGTATTCTTGCACAAAACTCATGTTTTCTTGCTGAATCTCTTTAGTGCCATCGTTAGGCATAAAATCCATATTCATTAGTTCTGGAAAAAACTTGTTTAAAACAAACATTTGAAATCCAGAAAGTGTCAATGCAATCGCGAAGTAGCTTATCACATTTACATATTTTTTCCGAGTTCCATTAATGTAACTGCCAATGACTGCTTCAGGTTTTGTAGTAAGATGCCTGAATGTTTTTAGAAAAAGATTGTCATAGTTTAGAAATTGCTGACTAAAATCTGCAAATAAAGCTTTTAGTGTCAATCTGTTTCTAATCACTTTTGCACCACAATGAGAACAATAATTAAGATTATCTTCAAAAGAAGAAACACAGTTTTTACATTCCATTACGAAAGGTCATTCTTAATTTTTTCTATCAGCTCTTCGGTGTTTTTGTAGATCACAAATTCACCATTTTTTATATAAGAAATTTGTCCAGTTTCTTCCGAAACTACAAGTGCTAAAGCATCTGTTTTTTCGGTAACACCAACTGCAGCTCGATGTCTCAACCCAAAACGCTCAGGAATATTTTTTTCGTTATTTACTGGAAGTATCACACGTGTTGCTTTTACAATATTATCAGCAATAATAATCGCTCCATCATGCAAAGGACTATTTTTAAAAAAGATACTTTCTAAAATGGGTTGGGTGACTTGTATGTTCATTTCGTCACCTGTTGCCACGAGAAAATCAAGGTTGTTATTGCGTTCTAAAACAATTAAAGCTCCAGTTTTTGAGCTTCCCATTTTTACACATGCGTTAACCACTGTTTCGGCTTCGGTTTCATTAATGGCTTGAGTTCTAAGGAATTTAAAACGTTTAGAGAATACGCCTTTAGAAGCAAAGTTGGTTGAACCAACCATTAGTAAAAACTTCCTGATTTCTGGCTGAAACACAACAATTAAAGCAATAATACCAACACTCATAAAACCACCAAAAATGCTACTTAGTAACTCCATGTTTAGTGCAGAAGTTAATCTCCAAGCCAAATAAATAAAGATAATACCAATAAAAATATTAATGGCAACTGTACCTTTTATGAGTTTGTAAACATAGTAGAGTAGTAGCGCTACCAGAATGATGTCTATAACATCAATGACTGTAAATTTTAAGAGATCGTCAAATAGTTCCAATGCACTGTTGGGTTTTAAATTTTAATAAATATAGTTAATTATGGATGAATTCTTTTTCAGAAATATTAATTGAATCAAAATCAATTTGTAGTAACTTAGTTTTTATTGCAATATAGTCTTGAAAATTTAAGTTTAACGGAAAATTTAAGTAAATTAAATTTTCTTGATTATTTATTTGGTTCAGAGTACTTAGTAAACCAGATATATTGGTTTTTGAAGAAAGTTTTTCAGAATATGGATTCACTATAGTTATATCATTAATTGAATTTACTTTAATAGTAATGATAGTTTTGGAATTATTTAAACCTGAAATTTTTGACAAATAATCTGTAGATGAACCTTCATGATATTCCATTTTTGTAAACTCAACAAACGACAAATTTTTAGTTTCTTCATTAAAACAAGTGAAATAGTTTTTAGCGTTTTCGTTTTTGTGCATACCATCACCACGACGCTTTTCTTGTAAATATTGTAAATGAGGCAGAATTTGTTTTAGTGTCAAACGCTTATCAATATTAACCAACCAATTGGTAGTGCTTATCATATTGTTTCGGTTAAAATCTGCTTCTCCAGTTTCGGCATCATAGAAAATATAAATAGGAGAGACATCTAAAACTTCTGTAATCTCATTAGTAGTTGTCACTGGTAATTGTAGTTCTCGTTCAGCACAAGAAAAAGTAAAAATGAGTAGTAAAAATAATATTCTATTCATACTAAAGTTGATTAATTAGTGTAATGCATTCCATAGCTTCTTTAACATCATGGACTCTCAAAATTTTAGCGCCTTTAAGCAAAGCAACTGTGTTTAATGAAGACGTTCCGTTTAAGGCGTGTTCAGGAGTTGAGTCTAGGAGTTTGTAAATCATCGATTTTCTGGACACACCTACAAGCATTGGCTTTTCAATCATTTTAAGTAAATCTAAATGACTTAGAAGTTCATAGTTTTGCTTTATGGTTTTAGCAAATCCAAAACCAGGATCTATAATCACATCTATAATTTTATGTCTTCTTGCTTCAGCAATTCGTTCAGAAAAATAATAAATGATGTCTTTAAGTAAATCGTTATAGTCTGTGTGTTGTTGCATGGTTTTTGGAGTGCCTTTCATGTGCATCATTACATAAGGTACTTGAAGATTTCCAACAGTTTCCATCATCTTTTCATCCAAATGTCCTGCTGAAATATCGTTAATCATTGCTGCTCCAGCTTCAATGCAATGTTTGGCAACTTCACTTCTAAAGGTATCAATGGATAAAATGATTTCTGGAAATTGTTTTATTAATACTTCAACAATAGGGATAATCCTGCTTAATTCTTCTGCTTCACTCACATGGTCAGCTCCTGGACGCGAACTGTAAGCACCAACATCAATAAATGTTGCACCTTCTGTTAGCATGTATTCCACTTGATTTAAAATAGAAGCTTCATTGTTAAAGCGTCCTCCATCATAAAATGAATCTGGAGTGACATTAAGAATTCCCATGACTTTTGGTGTAGTTAAATCAATGAGGTTTCCTTTGCAGTTGATGGTCATAATAAGGTTTCAGGTTCAAAATTTAAAGTTCAAAATTAGTTAAAAAGGCAAACTTTTTAAGTTCAACTTAAAACTTTAAACATTCAACTTTGAACTTTAAACAATTTAAGCGAAATTTACGCAAAATTCAATTTAATTCATGCAAGATACCTCAAAACAATACGATAACGTAATCACAACCTGCAGAGATTTATTTGTAAAAAAAATGAGTGATTATGGTAGCGCTTGGAGAATACTTAGATTACCTTCATTAACAGATCAGATTTTTATTAAAGCACAGCGTATTAGAGGCTTGCAACAAAATGATGTTCAAAAAGTAGACGAAGGTCAGGAGAGTGAATTTATAGGTATCATTAATTATTGCATTATGGCGCTAATTCAACTTGAAAAAGGTGTTGTTGAACAACCAGATTTATCGGTTGAAGAAGCAACAGAACTGTATGATAAACAAATAGCAGTTACAAAACAACTAATGTTAAATAAAAACCATGATTATGGAGAGGCTTGGCGTGATATGAGAGTGAGCTCGTTAACCGATTTGATTTTACAAAAGTTGTTGCGAGTAAAACAAATTGAAGATAACAAAGGCAAAACATTAGTAAGCGAGGGCATTGATGCCAATTATCAGGATATGGTTAATTATGCTGTTTTTGCTTTAATTCATCTTAGAAATTAGAAAAAAATAATGTCACCTTGAGCGCAGTCGAAAGGTCTTTTAAATAAAATTTATGAAATACTTAGTACACATTAGTAGATTATTAGTTGGTGTTTTATTCATCATTTCAGGATTAATAAAGCTTAACGATCCGTTAGGATTTTCATACAAACTGCAAGAATATTTTAGTTCAGATGTTTTAAACATTCCGTTTTTAGAACCTTATGCTCTTGGTATCTCAATATTTGTGGTCGTTTTTGAAGTTGTACTAGGTGTTTTCTTACTTATTGGTTACAAACCAAAATTTACAGTATGGAGTTTATTGGGCATGATTGTATTTTTTACATTTTTAACCTTTTATTCGGCTTATTTTGATAAAGTAAAAGATTGTGGTTGTTTTGGTGATGCACTTAAACTGACACCTTGGGAAAGCTTTACTAAGGATATTATCTTGTTATTTTTTATTCTGATTTTGTTCTTTGGAATGAAACATGTCAAGCCATTATTTGGAAAATTACCAACAACTGTTCTAGCATTGCTTAGCTTTATTTTCAGTTTATGGTTTGGTTATTATGTGTTGATGCACTTACCAGCAAAAGATTTTAGAGCATATAAAATAGGAGATAACTTGTTGGAAAATATGAGTATTCCAGATGATGCACCAAAAGCAGTACAAGAGTTTACTTGGACATTTAAAGTAAATGGTGAAGACAAGGAATTTGTTACTAATGGAAGCTATCCAACTGTTGATGGCGAGTATGTTGGAGTTGAAACAAAAGTAATCAAAGAAGGTTACGAGCCACCAATACTCGATTTCTCAATAGAAAGTGATGAAGGTGATATTACTGAAGATATGCTTTTAACCGAGAAATTAATCATGTTTGTATCTTACAATTTAGATACAGCCGAAAAAGAAGGTTTACAAAAAATAAAAGCAATTTCAGATGAAGCCATAAAAAAAGGTTACACAGTAATTGGTTTAACATCATCTGGACCAGATGCTCAACAAAGAATAAAAAGTGAATATAAATTGAATTTTGAGTTTTATGTGAGCGATGAAAAAGCTTTAAAAACAATTGTGAGGTCTAATCCTGGAGTTTTGGAATTAAATAAAGCGACTGTAAAACAAAAGTTTCATTGGAATGATTTTGAAGATTTAAAATTGCAATAATTGCTAAGTTATTTTCTAAATAAAGCATTTTATGCACTTCTTACTTTATTTGGAGTAGTCACTGTTATTTTCTTTTTGTTTAATGTGCTTCCTGGAGATCCAGCTCAAATGATGCTTGGTCAAAATGAAGACAGCGAGCAACTTGCTTTAGTAAAGCAAAAGTATGGTTTTGACAAACCAATAGGCACTCAATATCTCTACTATTTAAACGATTTGTCTCCAATATCATTTCACTCTAATTCACCAGATGATTACACGTTTTTGTCTTCAAATAAATATGAAGCCTCAAAATTATTTACCATTGGGAATACAACAATAGCATTTAAATTTCCCTATTTAAGGGAATCTTTCACGAAACAGGGAAAAAAAGTAACTCAAGTATTGGCTGAAACTTTACCAAATACATTTGTGTTAGCAACATCTGCAATAATTATTGCCATGATTTTAGGAGTATGTCTTGGCGTGGTTTCAGCTTTATTCAAAGATCAATGGTTAGACAAGGCCATTCAAATATTCAGCACTTTAGGAATGAGTGTTCCTTCGTTTTTCAGCGCCATTTTATTTGCTTGGTTCTTTGGTTATGTGTTGCATGAATACACCAATTTAGAAATGACAGGAAGTCTTTATGAAATTGACGATTTTGGCGAAACGAAAACCATTCAATGGAAAAACTTAATTCTTCCAGCGATTGTATTGGGAATAAGGCCTTTGGCAGTTGTAATTCAACTGATGCGAAATTCGTTGTTGGAAGTTTTTAACCAAGATTATATAAGAACAGCAAGAGCTAAAGGGCTGAGCGAATTTAACGTAATAAAAAATCATGCTGTAAAAA
>JAGQYS010000085.1 GCA_020435965.1 Flavobacteriaceae bacterium
ACACTTTAAAAGACGCAAAGATGCTCGTTGTTGAAGGCACGATTTATCCGTTACTTACACGCTTAAAGAATGCTGGACTACTCAACTATCGTTGGGAAGAATCAACATCTGGACCTCCAAGAAAATATTATGGTCTTACCGAAACTGGTAAACTATTCTTAAACGAATTGAATACTACTTGGAGTGAATTACAAAACGCAGTTAACCTAGTAACAAGACACAAAACAACAAAAAAATGAATAAAACAGTCAATATAAATTTAGCAGGTACATTTTTTCACATAGATGAAGATGCATACCAAAAGTTACAACGCTACCTTGAGGCTATTAAACGTTCATTTACAGACTCACAAGGTCGAAATGAAATCATCGCAGATATAGAAACTCGCATAGCAGAACTCTTTAACGAACGTGTTGAAAACGATAAGCAAGTGGTCTCTATTAAAGAAGTTGAACAGGTCATAACCATTATGGGACAACCTGAAGACTACATGGTAGATGAGGAAATATTTGAGGATGAGCCAAAAAGAACTTATACGTCATCAAGAACCAGCTCAACAAGAAAATTATACAGAGACACTGAAAACGCATACATTGGTGGTGTTTCAGCAGGTTTAGGACATTATTTTGACGTAGATCCATTATGGATTCGTATTGCTTGGGTTATCCTATTCTTTGGATTTGGTACAGGTTTCCTTGTTTATATCTTATTATGGATGTTAATGCCAGCTGCCGAAACAACCTCTGAAAAACTGGCAATGTCGGGAAAGCCAGTTAACATTACTAATATAGAAGAAAAAGTAAGAGAAGGGTTTAGTAATGTTAAAGAAAGTCTTGATGGTGTAGCAGACAAAGTAAAAAATGGAGACTACAATAAAGCAGGTGATAAAATAAAAAACACCTCTCGCTCCTTTTTTGATGCCCTTGGAAGCGTAATTATGTTTTTCTTTAAGATTTTTGCCAAGTTTATTGGTATTATCTTAATCATCGTTGGTGCTTCAACATTAATAGCTCTAATTGTTAGCTTACTTTCAGTTGGTGTGGTAGATCTATTTCATTTTGATGGTATAGACATGGCTCATACTTTCTACTCCTCAAACTTACCAATTTGGGTGGTGTCGCTGTTAGTCTTATTTGCTGTTGGAATTCCGTTTTTCTACATCTTTATTTTAGGATTGAAAATTTTAGTAAACAACTTAAAATCTATTGGTAGAACAGCCAACTTTACGCTATTGGCATTATGGTTAGCATCCATAGTAACCTTAGCCATTTTTGCTGCAAAGGAAGTTGCTGAATTTTCAAGAGAAGGCGAGTTTACTGATACTATAGAACTGAATGTTAAGGCAAATGATACCTTAATTGTAGAAATGATAAACAATGAAAAGTATGCACGAAATGATTACAGACGTAATGACTTTGATATTGTTTTCACAGATGATGATGTCAAGCAAATATACTCGTCAAATGTAAGATTTTCAGTAAGGTCTACTAATGATTCTTTAGCCTATTTAAAGGTTGTAAAAAACGCAAGAGGCAGAACGTATCAAGATGCAAGAGATCGCGCTCAAGAAATTGATTACAATTTTAATTACAGCTCTGGAAAATTATTGCTAGACAATTATTTCTTAACAGATGCAGAAAATAAATTTAGAGATCAAGATGTGCGAATCACTTTATATATGCCTGAAGGAAGTGTGATTTATTCAGACGAAAGCACTCGAAATTTCAGAAGTTGGAGATACACATCAGATATTATATCTCATGGTAAAGAAAATCATTACCTAAAAGTAAGATATAATGATACTGATTGTTTAGACTGTGATGATAGCGACTCCATTATAGAAATAAAAGACGAAGATGCTTCATTTGAAATGAATAGAGACAAAATTGAATATAAAGATGGTGAAGTTAAAGCCACAATTGATTCTTCTGGGATAAGTATTAAATCGAACGATAATTAAGATGAATAAAGTAATCATTCCTTTAGTATTAATTGTAATCGCTGCAGTTTTAAGCCTATCATGTAATTCAGAAAAAAAAGAAGCATTAGACGAAATAAAAAGCTATAAACCAATTGATATTGCTCTACAAAACAAAATAGAAGAGTTAGATAGTCTTTTTTTTACAGCATATAATACTTGTGATTTAGATCAACAATCTGAATTAATTTCTGAAGATATTGAGTTTTTTCATGATAAAGGAGGTCTTTCAACTTCTAAATCTGACATTATGGAAGCCATGAAAAATAACATCTGCGGAAAAGTTACACGAGAGTTAATTAAAGGAAGTATTGAAGTGTACCCAATACATAATTATGGAGCTGTGCAAATAGGTTACCATAAGTTTTTTAACAATCAAGAACCTGATGCTATTTCAAATCCGAGTAAGTTTATTACTATTTGGAAGAATGAAAATAACACTTGGCAAATGAGTAGAATTGTTAGCCTACATTAAATAAAAAAATAACAATTCAGAATGAAAAATCAACAGTTCAGAACAAATGAATCTGTAGAATATTAAATTAAAAAGATATTTACAAAGAATATAAAAATCAATCAAATTATGACAACTATATCAAAATTTATCACAGCCCTAATAATGAGCCTTTTACTAGTTTCATGCCAATTCAATGGAGATTTTGGCTTTGGAGTTAGAGGAAATGGAGACGTTGAAACTGTTGAGCGTTCCATAAGTGACAATTTTACTGAAATTAGAGTAAGTCGCGGACTTGATGTTTATTTAACTCAAGGCGACAATGTGAGTTTACTTGTTGAAGCCGACGAAAATTTACACGACATTATTATTACCGAAGTTGAAAATGGTGTATTAAGAATTACTACTGATGAGAACATTGCCTTCTCAAAATCAAAAAAAGTAATGCTAACATTTAAAGAAGTATCCAAAATAAAAGCCACAAGTGGTAGTGATGTGTTTTCAACCAACACCATTGTTGCAGATAATTTAGAATTAACAACTACAAGCGGTAGCGACATGGAAATAGACATCAATGTTCAAGTAGCAGATTGCAGGTCCACAAGTGGAAGCGACCTAAGGGTTTCTGGCAGAACAGACAAACTATATGCTGAAGCAACTAGCGGAAGCGACATTAAAGCTGGTAACTTAAAAGCAAAAGTTAGCGAAGCTAGGGCAACCAGTGGAGCTGACATTACATTAAACACTTCAGAAGAACTTTATGCTAAAGCCTCTAGTGGAGGAGATATAAAATACTACGGAAATCCAGAAAGAGTCACTAAAAAAGATGGCGTTTCTGGAAGTATAAGAGAACAATAATCAATCAAATTTATGCTTTGAGAAGAGCATTTCAACCAATCATGTTTTGACCATCTCAAACGCTTTTTAAGCTTTGGGATGGTTTTTTGCATATATTTGTCCTTATAAAATTGGTTGATATGCAAAAGAAAGCCCTTTTAACAATATTTGCAATTAGTTGTTTTACAGCAACTTTTGGTCAAGATAAAGAGAAAATTAAAGGAGACAGAGACGTTACTTCTAAAGAAACAAAAATAAATGCCTTTAACAGAATTATTGTAGGCGAAGACTTTAAAATAGATATTATCGAAGGTGCTCAAGCTTCAGTATTTGTTGAAACTGACGACAATTTACACGATGTTATAAAATTTGATGTTACAGATAGTACCTTAACATTTAATACATCGCACAAAATAACATCCAGCAAAAAAATCAATATAAAAGTCATGTACACAAGAGCACTCAAGCAGATTGAAACCTTTGAAGATGGCGAAATAAGTTCCTTGACCTCTGTCAACCTTGACAAAGTGATTTTAAAAAACACAGGTTCATCCAAAGCCTTTTTAAACATCAAGACAAAAGATTTTAAATTTATTAATAGTGATCGAGCAAAAGTAAAACTAAATGTAAATGCACAAGTATCTAATTTGGAATTGGCCGAAAACAGTAAAGTTGATGCTTTAATAAATTCAGATACTTTATATGTAGATTTATATCAAAGAGCTGATGCCAAAATTGAAGGCACAATAAAACATTTAAAAGTAAGAGCAGATAACTCCACTAATTTTGTAGGCAAAGATTTAACTTCTGCTTCAGCAGAAGTTATTTGTGAAAGCAATAGTGATGTTGCAGTGCAAGTCACAAACAGTTTAAGTATTGAAGCTTCTGGCAGTGGTGAGGTTTACATTTATGCAAATCCGAAAATTACACTCAATAAATTTTCAGATACAGCCAAACTCCACAAAAAAGAAATGTAAATAAATATAAAAGCCGAAACAATTGTTTCGGCTTTTATAATAAAACAATATTTATTAATTATAGTTTGAAGTAGAAACTTCAAAAGTTGAATCTTTAGCTGCCAGCCAGCGCTCTGCATCTAAAGCAGCCATACAACCTGTTCCAGCTGCGGTAATAGCTTGTCTGTAAACATGGTCTGCTGCATCGCCTGAAACAAACACGCCTTCAATGTTTGTTTTAGAAGTTCCAGGTTTGTTGATGATATAACCTGTTTTATCAAGCTCTAAAAAATCTTTAAAAATATCAGTATTTGGCTTATGACCTATTGCAACAAAAAATCCTGTTGCTGGAATTTCATACGTTTCTTTTGTTTGATTATTAATCACTCTAACTCCAGTAACTACTTGTCCATCGCCTAAAACTTCTTCTGTTTCAGTATTGAACAAAATTTCAATATTCTCTGTGTTCATAACTCTAGCAGCCATAATTTTTGATGCTCTAAATTCATCACGTCTTACTAACATGGTCACTTTTTTACAAAGTTTAGACAAATAGTGAGCTTCTTCACAAGCACTATCTCCTGCTCCAACAATTACCACTTCTTGATTTCTATAAAAGAATCCATCACATATAGCGCAAGCTGAAACGCCTCCACCAAGTTTTAAATATTTTTGTTCTGAATCCAATCCCAGATACATCGCCGAAGCTCCAGTTGAAATAATTACAGTATCACAATGAATCTCTTTGGTTTCATTAACCCAAACTTTATGTATATCTCCAGAGAAATCAACTTTAGTTATCCAACCATCACGAACATCAGTACCAAAACGTTCAGCTTGTTTTTGTAGTTCTATCATCATTTCTGGTCCTGTAATTCCATCAGGATACCCAGGAAAATTCTCTACCTCATTAGTAGTTGTTAATTGACCTCCAGGTTGTGTTCCTTGATATAACACAGGAAACATGTTTGCTCTAGAGGCATAAATTGCAGCTGTATAGCCAGCTGGTCCAGAACCTATAATTAGGCATTTTACTCTTTCTATTGTATCAGACATTTAATTCTATTTTTATTAAACAAAAGTAGGATTTTTGTGTAAATCCTTTCAGAGAAGTTATCAACAGTTCTTATAAAAACATAAGTTTATCTTATAAAAAAAGCCCAACAAAAAGTTGAGCTTTAAAAGTCGGGGTGGCAGAGTTTGAACCCAACCACACAATGTTTTATATATCAATCTGTTACAGTTCTAAAAAAACAACTGTTAGCCGATTTGTTGACGATACTTAAATGAACTCAAAGTAAATTGCTTTACTTTCCGATGGTGCAAATATAAATTATGTTAAATCCTAAAACAATATAAATCACAATAAATTTTATCCAAATCCTGAAATTATTAAGAGCTACAAATAGATAGTATTCATACAATATTCCCGAAAGCTAAACGTCGCAAAATATTTCTCGGAAAAGGGACGGCATAAAGCCACTTCTTTTTCCTTTACCGTTTATTCCGTTTCCTTTCCGCTCCAAAATTTTGTCTTCCGTTTGTGTTGCCCTCAAATATTGTTTAACTAAAAATTTCATTATCATGGAAACAAAA
>JAGQYS010000086.1:0-877 GCA_020435965.1 Flavobacteriaceae bacterium
AATGACTGGTCTGCCAGAGATATTCAAAAATGGGAATATGTACCGCTCGGACCATTCTTAGCTAAGAATTTTGCATCTAGTATTTCACCATGGATTGTTACTTTAGATGCTCTTGAACCTTTCAGAGTTGAAAGTCCGAAACCACTAAAACCACAACTTCCCTATTTACAATACAAAGGCAAAAAGAGTTTTGATATTAATCTCGAAGTCGCTATCAAACCAAAAGGTGCGAAAGAAACAACAGTAACCAGATCTAATTTCAAATATATGTATTGGAATATGGCTCAACAATTAACTCATCATACAGTTAATGGTTGCCCTGTAAATTCTGGTGATATGATGGGAAGTGGAACAATTTCTGGTCCAACTCCAGACTCTTACGGCTCTATGTTAGAACTGACCTGGCGAGGTGAAAAACCTATCAAAATGAAAGATGGTACTGAACGTAAATTCATTAATGATTACGATAAAGTGATTATGCGTGGTTATTGTGAAAAAGATGAAACAAGAATAGGCTTTGGAGAAGTTTCCACGCAATTATTACCAGTTTACAATCCGAAGAAAAAGAAATAATTAGAATACTTTTACATACATCAAACTCGAAGATAAATTTATGATTTACTTCGAGTTTTTTTATTTGGCATCATATTTGGATTCTATCGAATAATAACCAATAAAATCCAGAATTATGAAGCAATTACTACTTACAACAGTACTTCTTCTGGTACTAACATCATGTAGCGGAAGAAAACAAATTGAAAAAGCAATTAGTCATGGTAATTATGACCAAGCGATCAATGACGCGTTACGAAAACTAGAAAACAATAAAGACAAAAAGCGTAAACAAGATTATATTGTTATGCTTGAAGAAGCCTAT
>JAGQYS010000086.1:931-12584 GCA_020435965.1 Flavobacteriaceae bacterium
GAGCAATATAAAACCATTTATGAAATCTATTTAGATTTAGAAGTAAGACAGAATGCTATAAAACGTGTTATGCCATTGAAAATAAATGGTAAAACCTTGAATCTTAAGTTCAAGGATTATTCTTCTGAAATTGTAGATTACAGATATAAAACATCAGACTATTTGATTGATCAAGGAATTGCACTTTTAGATTCTGAAGACAAATACAAAGCCAGAGAAGCCTATAAAATCTTCAGTTATATTGAGCGTATCAATCCTAATTTTGAAGACACCAGAACATTACTGACTGAAGCACATCAAAAAGGAACAGACTATGTTAGGGTTGCTATTGAAAATCAAACCTATCAAATTATTCCTCAGCAATTGGAAGCCGATTTGTTAAACTTCAGCACCTATGGATTAGATCAATTCTGGACAGTTTATCACGCAAATACAGCTTCAGATATTGATTATGATTTTGATTTGCAGTTACAATTAAAACATATCAATGTTTCACCAGAGCAAGTGAATACAAGACAAGAATTGAAACAAAAAACAATTGTTGATGGTTGGAAATTTAAAACAGATCGAGAAGGTCATTTTGTGACTGATAGCTTAGGGAACAAGATTAAAATTGACAACATCATTACTGTAAAAGCACGTTATTTTGAAACACATCAGTTTAAATCGACTCATGTGTTAGCAGATCTGGTGTATACCGATTTAAGATCGAATCAAATATTAGATGTATTTCCTATTGATAGTGAATTTGTTTTCAATCATGTATATGCAACGTTTAGAGGTGATGAAAGGGCATTAAACCGACGAGAACGAGATCTTGTTAGCGTTAGACCTCTTTATTTTCCAACAGATGCTCAAATGGTTTATGATACAGGTGAAGACCTAAAATTAAGACTAAGGGATATCATCAATTCTTATCAAATAAGAAGAAGCTGATTCCTTAAATCTAACATAAAAACTCCCAGAGTAAATTACTTTGGGAGTTTTATATGAGTGCTGTTTTATTTATGAAACAAACTTCACTAAATCCATCTCATTAATCGCTCCATGTGAGGCATGGGCAACGGTCGCTCCGTTTTTAATGATTAACACTTGTGGTGACTGATGCATCACCTGAAATTTATAACCCACTTCATTTGACACATCTCGATAGCTTAACAAATCTAAATAATACAAATCTAAATTTGCATCTACATCATACATGCTCACAAATTGATTCATTACCATACTGCTAATGCCACAGCGTGTTGAATGTTTAAAGATGACCTGAGTTTTGGTTTTTGATCGCTCTTCAATTTCTTTCAATTGAGAAACCTCTGTCAAAGGTTGCCAAGGCAGTACTTTCTCCTCTTTTGGTTCAGACGAACCGAATATGTTTTTTAAAAATCCCATAATTATCATTTATTGCTTGAGGTATGTATAACCTGATTCAATTCCATAAGTCGTATCTTTATTTTAAACTTACAAACTGACTAAAAGTCACGCTATAACTAATTAAATCAGTCATTTTGTCGTTAATTTTCAGGGTTTAACAATTGGTAAGGTTATTGACCTATAAGCATTGTAAAATACTAATAAAAAAATTACATAAACATATGAACTTTAATAATTATACCATAAAATCTCAGGAGGCAATCCAGCAAGCGCAACAACTTGCTCAAAGCTTGGGACATCAACAAATAGAAAATGAGCATATCATAAAAGCTATTTTTGAAGTTGATGAAAACGTATTGCCATTCTTACTTAAAAAACTAAACATCAATATCGATGTTTTAAAACTGGCATTAGATAAGCAACTCGAAAGTTTTTCTAAAGTTTCAGGTGGAGACATTATGTTGTCCAGAGAAGCAAATAAAGCGTTAAACGAAGCCTCAATCATTGCTAAAAAAATGAATGATGAGTATGTATCTATTGAACATTTAATTCTTGCTATTTTTAATTCTAATAGTAAAATAGCACAAATGCTCAAAGATCAAGGTGCTACCGAAAAAGGTCTTAAAGCGGCTATTGAAGAGCTTCGAAAAGGTGACCGAGTAACGTCTCAAAGTCAGGAGGACACCTACAATTCGTTGAATAAATACGCTAAAAACTTAAACCAGTTAGCCAAAGATGGTAAATTAGATCCTGTTATTGGTCGTGATGAAGAAATCAGACGAATTCTTCAAATTTTATCGCGACGAACAAAAAACAACCCGATCTTAGTTGGAGAACCTGGTACTGGTAAAACTGCTATTGCTGAAGGTTTAGCACATAGAATTGTTGATGGAGATATCCCTGAAAACCTCATCGATAAACAAATTTATGCCTTAGATATGGGAGCACTTATTGCTGGTGCTAAATATAAAGGTGAATTTGAGGAACGCTTAAAAGCGGTCATTAAAGAAGTGACTGCAAGTGAAGGTGATATTGTTTTATTTATAGATGAAATTCACACCCTTGTTGGTGCTGGTGGCGGACAAGGAGCGATGGATGCAGCAAACATTTTAAAACCTGCTCTAGCTCGTGGAGAACTTCGTGCAATTGGTGCTACAACTTTAGATGAATACCAAAAGTACTTTGAAAAAGACAAAGCGCTAGAAAGACGTTTTCAAAAAGTAATGGTTGATGAACCAGATACTGAAAGTGCCATTTCCATACTTCGTGGTATTAAAGAAAAGTACGAAACGCATCACAAGGTTCGTATTAAAGACGAAGCTATTATTGGAGCAGTTGAACTATCTGAGCGCTACATCACCAACCGATTTCTTCCAGACAAAGCTATTGATTTGATGGATGAAGCAGCATCTAAACTGCGTATGGAAATCAACTCCAAACCAGAGGAATTGGATGTTTTGGATAGAAAAATAATGCAATTGGAAATTGAGATTGAAGCCATTAAACGTGAAAAAGATGAGACCAAACTAAAAAACCTACGTTCTGATTTAGCAAATCTAAAAGAAGAACGCAACGAAATCAATGCCAAATGGAAAAGTGAAAAAGAAGTTGTAGACAACATTCAAGCTACTAAAGCAAGCATTGAAGATTTTAAGCTTGAAGCCGAAAAAGCAGAACGTGAAGGTGATTATGGTAAAGTTGCAGAAATCCGTTATGGTAAGATTAAAGAGGCACAAGAGCAGCTTGAAAAACTTCAAAAAGAATTGCAAGAAAATCAAAGTGAAAGTTCTTTAATAAAAGAAGAAGTTACTTATGACGATATTGCCGAAGTTGTTGCCAAATGGACAGGAATCCCTGTAACTAAAATGCTACAAAGCGAACGCGAAAAACTACTAAAACTGGAAGATCAATTACATAAACGTGTGGTTGGTCAGGAAGAAGCTATTGCAGCAGTAAGTGATGCTGTACGACGCAGTAGAGCTGGTTTACAGAATCCGCAAAAACCAATTGGAACTTTCCTTTTCCTTGGTACAACTGGAGTTGGTAAAACAGAATTGGCGAAAGCTTTAGCGGAGTATCTGTTTGATGATGAAAATGCCATGACAAGAATTGATATGAGCGAATACCAAGAACGTCATGCTGTAAGCAGATTGGTCGGAGCACCTCCAGGATATGTTGGTTACGACGAAGGTGGTCAGCTCACAGAAGCTGTGAGAAGAAAACCTTATTCGGTTGTATTGCTAGATGAAATAGAAAAAGCACATCCTGATACCTTTAATATTTTGTTACAAGTATTGGACGAAGGCAGATTAACAGATAACAAAGGTCGTGTAGCAGATTTTAAAAACACCATTATTATCATGACCTCAAATATGGGAAGTGATATTATACAAGAGCGTTTTGAAGCCACAAAAGATATAGAATCTGCTATGGAAGCAGCAAAAATTGATGTCCTTGCACTTTTAAAACAAAGTGTAAGACCTGAATTTTTAAACCGAATTGATGATACCATTATGTTTACGCCTTTAACCAAAGAAAACATAAAAGACATAGTAGGTTTGCAGTTAAAATCGGTTGCAAAAATGATTGCACAACAAGGCATCACATTTGATGCCACACAGGAGGCTATTGAGTATTTGGCTCAAAAAGGCTACAATCCAGAATATGGAGCACGACCTGTAAAACGTGTGATTCAGAAAGAAGTTCTAAATGAATTGAGTAAGGAAATACTGGCAGGAAAGGTTACAACAGACAGTATTATCTTATTGGATGCTTTTGATGATGAACTTGTTTTTAGAAATCAGGAAAATCTTGTAGAAGAAATGTAACAATCTAATTTTTTTACAGTCTTATAATTGGTTGGTTAGTTGAAAAGCAGCACAAGTTTCAAATTTTGAAACACGTGTTGCTTTTCCGTTTTAAAAAATATATTTAGGGCTTAAATGATAATTATCATTATTTTTACTTAGCACATAAGTTACATTTGCGATTATGAAATTAAACAAATATATAGACCACACGCTATTAAAAGCCACAGCAACTAAAAAAGATGTTATTAAACTGTGCGAAGAAGCCAAAGAATATAATTTCTTTTCGGTTTGCATAAACAGTTGCTACGTTACATTGGCAAAAAAGCATTTACAAGGCTCTGATGTTAAAGTGTGTAGTGTTATAGGGTTTCCTTTAGGAGCGATGAGTACAGAAGCCAAAGTATTTGAGACAAAACAAGCCTTAAAAGATGGTGCCGATGAAATAGATATGGTCATGAATATTGGCTTTTTAAAAAGCAAGGATTTTGATGCTGTATGGAAAGATATTGAAGCTGTAAAAAACGAGATGCCCAACAATGTTTTAAAGGTAATACTTGAAACCTGTTATTTAGAAGAACTGGAAATAATTAAAGCCAGCGAACTTGCCATACAAAGCGGAGCCGATTTTATTAAAACCTCAACAGGTTTTGGAGCTGGAGGAGCAACCATAAATGATGTAAAACTAATGAAAAAAGTTGCTGAATCTTACAACACTAAAATAAAAGCTTCAGGAGGCATAAGAGATTACAAAACAGCTTTGGAATTTATTAATCTTGGTGTGGAACGCTTAGGTGTTTCCTCAGGAATTGCTATTATGAATGGCGAACAATCTGAATCAGATTATTAAAACAAAAAAATATGAGTGTACATATAGAAGCCAAAAAAGGCGACATTGCCGAAACTATTTTATTACCTGGAGACCCTTTAAGGGCTAAGTGGATTGCCGAAACCTTTTTAGAAAACCCTGTTTGTTTTAACAGGGTACGCAATATGTTTGGATACACAGGAACTTATAATGGCAAAAAAGTATCTGTAATGGGAACAGGAATGGGAGTTCCGAGCATTTCAATTTATGCACATGAGCTCATCAATGAGTTTGGTGTGAAAAATTTAATACGCGTTGGCAGCGCAGGTTCTTATCAAAAAGAAGTGAAAATTCGTGATGTAGTTCTTGCTATGGCAGCATCTTCAAATTCTGGTGTAAACGAATTGCGCTTTGGAGGTGCAGATTATGCTCCTACTGCTAGTTTTGAGTTATTTATTAAAGCTGTTGAAATTGCAAAAAAAAAGCAGATAGACATAAAAGCTGGCAATGTATTTACTAGCGATGAGTTTTATGCTGATGATTTTGAAAGCTACAAAAAGTGGTCGAAATTTGGAGTACTTTGCGTAGAAATGGAAGCGGCAGGCTTATATACTGTTGCAGCAAAACATAATGTTAATGCATTAGCTATACTTACTATTTCAGATTCTTTGGTCTCAGGTGAACGTACTACAAGCAAAGAAAGAGAAACCACATTTAAAAACATGGTTAAAATAGCTTTGGAATTGGCTTAGTCTATTTGTGTGTTGTAATTCCTTCTATTTAAGTATATTTAGAAAGAATTATTCAACATCTATGCTTAAATTTTTCCGCTCAATTCGAAAAAGTCTTCTATCAGAAGGGAAAACAACAAAATACTTTAAATATGCTATTGGTGAAATTTTATTAGTAGTTATTGGTATTTTAATAGCACTCCAAATCAACAATTGGAATCAAAATAAACAAGATAGAGCTCAAGAACAGCAAATTCTGAGTCAACTGTTAAAAGAATACACCAATAATCTAGACCAACTCAATCAAAAAATTGATATTCGAAATGAAATTATCAAATCTTCGCTAAAAATATTAAGCTATAGAACAATTGAAAGACAAGTAGTAACTCCTGACAGTTTTAATTTACATATTTCTAGAGCCATTACGAGACCAACTTTTGATCCAGAGCTAGGCGTTACAAATGAACTCACAAGTTCTGGAAAACTTTACTTAATTGAAAGTCCAGAACTTAGAAACAATATCTCATCGTTTCCAAGTTTATTGGGTGAAGTTCGTGAAGAAGAAATGGTGAGCTTTAATAATGTTGAGGAACGAATCACTCCATTTTTAATGGAACACTATCAAATAGGAAGAATTTTAGCTGAATTTTTAAATGATGAAACATTTCGCGAAAAATTTACTTTGGTTAAATCTGAAAGCAATACTTCCTTTAAAGATTTGTTTGTTCAGCAAGATATTAGTTCTTTATTAGATCATCCTGATTTAGAAGATCATATTGGATTAATGATAAGTAACACTATATATTGTAACGAACAGTCAGAAGGTGTTAAAGAAAAAATAGAATCTATAATTTCATTAATCAATTTAGAGATTGATAAAAAATAGTCTATTTTTAAGTTGTAAAACTCAATAACATGAAAAATCTATTTTCCTTACTCTTAATAGTTACTATAACATTTACTTCTTGTGCTCAAGAAAAAGAAACGGAAGCACCAACAGAAACCTCTACATTTTATTTTATACGTCATGCCGAAAAAGATAGAACTAACATGGATGATAGAGACCCAAAACTAAAAGAGGAAGGCATTTTAAGAGCTGCCAAGTGGAGTTTGGTTTTACAACATGTTAAGTTTGATGCTGTGTATTCAACCGATTACAATCGCACCAAACAAACAGCACAACCAACAGCAGAAAAAAACGGATTGGAACTAACCTTATATGATCCTAGTAACTTAGATGGTAAAGCATTTTTAGAAGCCAACAAAGGAAAAACAGTTCTTGTAGTTGGTCATAGCAATACCACGCCTGCTTTTGTAAATGCGGTATTGGGTGAGCAAAAACATCAAGATATGGCTGATGATAACAATGCTAATTTATATATTGTTACAGTATCGCCTTCTGGTGAAATGAGCGATATAGTTTTGGTCGTTGAATAATTGTCTGCGAAGTTTTAAAGTGGATTCCTGCAAAAGTAGGAATGACAAATTATTTGACAACAATATTTTCAAGCTCAATCTTAGAAAGTAATTTTAAGCTACCAGATTCAAAGGCTTTATCTAAGCCTATAACATCCATAGTAGCATCTTCTGATTTGTAATTGTTATAATCTACAAATCGCAAACCATTAAGCATACGTTCGTTGTATGCCTCTCTAAATCTTGTCCCAACACCATCATCTTCCATGTAAGAATATGCAAGGTAATCTACTTTAAACGTATCTTTATGTATCCAATACACAAACACATCTTCATAATCTTCGCCTCCACCTTCTTGGTTAAATGTTACTTTAATTTTATGGTATGAATTCTCTTTAATAGTTACTTCACCCAAACTACTTTTATTTACAGCCGCATCATTTAGACCATAAGGCAACAACGCAAAATAATGTACGGAATTTACAGAAGCAGTGTACTTAACAGCCAAACTATCTGCAATTTCTACCAATTCATCATTAATATAACGTTTAAAACCATCATTATTCAATACATCTTTTATGTCACCAATGGAATCTTTAAATTGTCGCTCATATTGAAATTTACCACCTTCTCTAACGGAACGATAATGCATATCTCTAAAATCAAAATCTATTTCTGCATTTAGGTATTTTTCGCCTCCAGACACTTCTATGCTTTTATCTACAACATCTTGAGCTGTTAATGGTGTTTCTTTTTTACAAGCCACGATTAAGAAGCAAACAACAACTAAATATTTTAATTTCTGCATATAAATTGAGTTTATAATCTTGTCGTAAAATTAATCAATTCATAACATTTTATGGCTTAATAAAATTATGTAGTTTTGAATGCGATGAAAAACACAGTTAACATAAAGAACAAAAAGGCCAAATTTGAGTATGAAATACTCGATAAATATACTGCTGGCATTGTGTTAACTGGAACCGAAATTAAATCCATAAGAGATAGTAAAGCATCCATAGCAGAGAGTTTTTGCGAGTTTAATGAGCAAGGCGAACTTTTTGTAATCAACATGACCATTCAAGAATATGTTTATGGCAATTATTACAATCATGCACCTAAAGCTGAGCGTAAGTTGTTGCTTAACAAACGTGAACTCAAAAAGCTTGAAAAAGAAGTCAGAAATGTAGGGTTAACGATTGTTCCATTGCGATTGTTTATTAATGAAAAAGGCTACGCAAAGCTTGAAATAGCTTTAGCTAAAGGAAAAAAGCTGTACGATAAACGTGATACTATTAAAGATCGCGACAACAAACGTAACCTAGACAGGATTAAGAAAAATTTCAAATAACTTTAAGATACTTCTAACAGGCTTTTGATCGTTTAATACTTATGTTTGAACAATTGCAGGCAACTTTTAAATTAAAAAAAGCGTCTGTTGCAGTATAACCATCAATCAACCATAGATGATAAAAAAAGTACTTCTCCTGCTCACCATTTGTTTTAATACTGTTGTGTTTTCCCAAATTACGGGAAGTGTAAAAGACGCTAAAAACGAAACCTTAGCCTTTGTTAATATTTATGTTGAAGGCACGTATAAAGGGACCACAAGTAATGATGATGGCAATTACGAACTTAATGTAACAGAGAAAGGCACTTACACCATTGTTTTTAAATTTTTAGGCTTTAAAACCGAAAAGAGAACTGTAACCATTAGTTCATTTCCTTATGAGCTGAACGTTACGCTTCAAGAAGAAAACCTATCTCTTGATGAAGTGGTCATAAACTCTAACGAAAATCCTGCAAATCGTATTATTAGAGCTGCTATAGATAATAGAAAGCGCATGCTTGAAAAAATTGCAGAGTTTAAAGCCGATTTCTACTCTCGTGGTCTCATTAAAATTGAGGACGTTCCTGAGAAAATATTGGGACAAGAAGTTGGCGACCTCGAAGGCAGTCTAGATTCTACCAGAAGTGGCATCATTTATCTTTCAGAAACCATATCGAAAATAGATTTTAAACGTCCTGATAATTTAAAAGAAAAAATCACAGCTTCAAAAGTAAGTGGTAACGATAATGGCTTCAGTTTTAACACAGCAATGGATGTCGACTTTAATTTTTACAACAACACCATTGAACTTGGCAACCAGATTGTGTCGCCAATTGCAGATTATGCCTTTAACTATTATCGTTACAAATTGGATGGTGTGTTTTATGATGATAAAGGCAACCTCATCAATAAAATAAAGGTGATTCCAAAGCGTGAAAACGACCGTATTTTTTCTGGGACTATTTACATTGTTGAGGACCAATGGTCTATTTATGCTTTAGAACTGGATATTACAGGACAACAAGCACAAATTCCAGTAGCAGATGTCATTTCATTGACACAAACCTTTAGTTACTCTGAAGCAGAACAATTTTGGGTGCTCATGTCCCAGCAAATTGATTTTACGTATGGCATATTTGGCATTACAGGAGAAGGGCGTTTTTCGGCAGTGTATAGCAATTATGATTTTAACCCAAATTTTGATAAAAAGACCTTTGGCAGGGAAATTTTATCGTTTGAAAACGAAGCCAATAAAAAAGATTCAACCTTTTGGAACACCATCAGACCAATTCCTCTAACCAAAGAAGAATCTAACGACTATGTTTTAAAAGATAGCATTCAGATAGTTAGAAAATCTAAAACCTATTTAGATTCAATTGACGCCAAAAGCAACCGCTTTAAAGTTACCGATATCATTTCTGGTTACAACTATCAAAACACCTACAAAGACAAGTACTTTAGCATTAGTGGTCCGCTTGCTGGTACAAGTTTTAATACAGTGCAAGGGTTTAACAATAACATGAGAGTATTTTTCAGGAAAAACTATGACGAATTCAGAAAATACCTTGCTCTTTACGGAACCGTTGGTTATGGTTTGAGCGATAAACGACTTAGGGGAACTGTAACAGCAACTTACAAATTCAATGATATAAACGATCAAATCATAAATATTTCTGGAGGTGTCATTGCGCAGCAGTTTAATAACAATGCTATTTCACCATTAATAAACTCGGTAAGCACTTTATTTTTTGAAGACAATTACATGAAGCTATATGAAACTTCTTATGTACAGCTTAATTTTTCAAGGGAAATTTTTAATGGCTTAAACCTGTATTCCAATTTAAGTTTCCAACGCAGGAAACCATTGTACAATACAACTGATTATGTCACCATTAACGAAAAAGATGATGCTTACACAAGTAACAATCCTTTAGATGAAACGTCCTTTGGTAGCACTCCTTTTGAAACGCATAACATAGCCAAGTTAAATCTTACGGCAAGAATACGTTTTGGACAGAAATACTTTAGTTATCCAGATAGCAAGTTTACAGTACCTAATGACAACTATCCAACGGTGTTTTTAAGTTACGAAAAAGGCTTTGCATCTAGCGTTGATGATTATAATTACGACCAATTACAACTGCGTTTAGCACAAGGCTTTAACATAGCCAATAAAGGTAACTTTCAGTACAACATTAAAGCAGGAAAGCTCTTTAATGCCGAAGATATTGCCTTTACAGATTACCAACATTTTAATGGTAACCAAACTCGAGTTGGCACTTCAAGCAACTACTTAAATGTATTTAACAACTTGCCTTATTACGAGTTGAGTACCAACAACCAATACTTGGAGTTTCATGCAGAGCATGATTTTAAAGGCTATATTTTGGGTAAAATCCCTTTACTAAACAAACTCAATTACAATTTGGTAATAGGTGCACATACCTTGGCTGCACCAGACCACAAACCATATCAAGAATATAGTATTGGCATAGATAATATTGGTTTTAAAAAGTTCCGTTTTTTACGATTGGATTATGTGCGTTCTTACCAAAACGGATTTAAAAACGATGCGGTTGTTTTTGGCTTAAAGTTTTTGAATTTTATTGATTAATTAATTGTGGTAAAATCACTTTTTCCATATACTATCCATGGAGTAGTTAAGACCTTAATTTATTTAAGACATATCCTGAACTATACAGATTACTAAATAAATACAGGCCGTATTCAAACTGTTTTTTGGGAATAAGGGAAGCTGGATTAGGTTTGATTTTTAAACAAATGAAGGTTTTTGTTATTATTGTAATGCTTTGATGATTTGCTTTTTATAAGGTATCATGTAAAGTGCTTTCTAAGAACATTTAGATTTTTGCCCTAAATACCTGCACACTGTATATTGTTTATATTTAAAATGTATGTGTTATGCATCGGGTTTGTATTTATCGGTAGGATTATTTACTATAGCTTGGTAACTAAAGAAGTGAACAAGTGGTTTATATTGTATTTTAGTAGTTTAAGTGCTTTAGAGTTCTTGATGTTTTATTATATTAGCACAAACAAAAATACTGCGACCTTTTGAGTACACCCAAAGACGATGCTTGGTTATACATCATTTCATCAAAACACCCATTAATTAACCTTAATTTAAAGGAGATTTGGCGTTATCGCGATTTGCTCATGTTGTTTG
>JAGQYS010000087.1 GCA_020435965.1 Flavobacteriaceae bacterium
TTGGCAACGTTCCAATCGGTTGATGAAGCTGCCAAACTCCTTAAGCATTTTAAACCTGATGTCTTGTTCCTAGATGTCCAAATTCATGACAAGACAAAGATTTGGTAATGATGACTTGATCGTGCCATGAGAAGTATAAAAAGTCGTTTTGTCTTCATGACTATTATTGTTTTACAAGTTTATAACTGGCACTACCTTTATCTGTTGTAAGATTCAACAGATAGATTCCACTAGAAAAACCACTCACATCCAATTGCTTTAAATTGTCTTTGGATTGATACACCGTTTTACCGGTAAGGTCATAAATAACCGTGTTGGTAATGATTAAATCTATAGAGGAAGTGATGTTGACTACATTTTTAACGGGATTAGGGTGGATAACTATTGATTGCAACAAACTTTCTTCCACACCTAAATCTGGATTTATTGTAAACAAAGCATAATCATAAAATGACCATTCTCCATTTGCGTTCAATACACGCACATAAAAAAAGTGGTCTCCATCTGCTAATCCATCTGTATCAAAAGCTATCATTTCAGTAGATGTTGAAATACTAAAGGAAGTGCCATTACCAATACCAGGGTCGGAATCTATAAAGTATTCAGCTGAAACAATGTCCGAATCCACTCCAGCAAAGTCTTTAAGGTAAATGATATAACGGTCGTAGAAACCCCAATTTCCTTCCTCGTTCAATGTTCTAAAATACAGACTATGAAAACCATCGCTTAACCCTGTGGTTGGAATGGAATAGCTTTGTATTAATTCTCCTGTGTTCGCGTTTACAGATAGTGCTGTACCATTACCAACACCTGGATCGGCATCAAAAAAATACTCGACAGATACTATGCTTTGAGAAAACCCATGAAAGCATAGGAAACCCAATAAAAATATTACTAATTGTTTCATGGCAGTTTAATTTGAATTGGACTGAATGGTAACCTCTATATTATCTCCAGGAGCTACTTGCTCTGTTATTGCAGTAATAGTAACCGTTGGGATTCCTGCCGTAAACCCGAAATTGTTGAACAAAAAAGGTGTCATACCATCATAAATACCCAAATCTTCCCCATTAATGCCTGCGCCAATAGCTATGGAACTTGGTTGCAGGTGGAAATCAAAATCGGGGTTCCAAACTTGGTCATCTACATATACAAAATTTGGGTTGGTATCATCCCAGTTTCCAGTACCCACCAAAGGAGTTGTTGCTCCATTGGGGTTATAGGTCAAACAATTTTCAAAAACAACACCATCGTTGTTCCAGTTTCCTGTGCCTACACTACGATAAAAAATACAATTCTGTACAACTACATCTCCGGTACTTGCATTTTGATTATAAACCTTTGTTGCATAAAGAAAAATATTGTTTCTGATTATGATGGATTCATGATTTTTCAAAAAAATCCCTGAAGTGCCCCCAGAAGCAATAACATTATTAGTAATTAATGTATTAGTGTAGTTATAACCACCACTACCAGGAGGAGAAATTCTATTGATTACATTCCCTCTAATTACAACGTTATTTGCCCCTAATCCACCAAATTCTATATCATGTATTTTATTGTTTTCAAAAATCAAATCATTTATGATAATTGTATTACTGGTTATAATATCGCCATTTATATTTAACCCACTTATATAGCTGCCATCACTGCCATTGGTCAAAATAATCCCATCCAAATAAGTGTTTTTATCTGGGTTTGAATGCCCAAATCCTATAATATACAAAGGTTTGTTAATGGTAACTTCACCATAGCTCGTTTCAGAAGCATGGACGTAAATAATATCATTGGCGCTGGCAAAATTAATAGCAGGTTGTAAGTCGGCATAATCTGCATTGGCTCCAGGAGAATTGTCAACCGTAATTGTATTTTGGGCAAAAGTTGAGCATACAACTAAAGCCATTAAGGAAGTTAAAAGTTGTTTTGGTTTCATATCTAAAAAGAATTTAATGATCAATAACTCCACCAAAACTATCCACAAACTTTGTTTTTATCAATGGTGAATTATTTTCTGCTTGGGTTGACTTATTTTTTGCACCAAAAATTTTGATACTTGTTAAAAAGTGTTAATTTTAATGTACTCCCTAAAAAATGATTGATAGCCTTTAAAAATCAACCCGCATGAGGCACACTATTTTATTGTTTGTTTTTATAGGGATTTCGCTGTGTGTTGTTGCGCAACAGAAAAAGATGGATTCCCTGGAAACCCTCTTGACTAATCATAAAGAGTTAGATACAATACAATTAAACTTATTGCACACTCTTGCTAAAAATTATTCAGACATCGATCCCAAAAAAGGTTTGGAATATGCAAATAGGCAATTGGCCTTAGCCACTACATTAAACCTAAAAGACAAAATCTCTGAAGCCTTTATAAACAAGGCTAACAACTACCTTACCATGAGTCAGGATTCCCTCGCTTTAAAATGCTTTTATACAGCTTATGACATTGATGTATCCATTAATGACTCTGACGGACAAGGAGTCACATTATATGGCATTGCAAGCATTTATCAGAACAGAGGGGACTACCATAACGCCATCGAACATTACCAAAAATCATATAAGATTTTTGAATCACTGAATAGTCACACAAAAATGGCTGCCGTCTTAAATGCTATAGGAATCTGTCAAATGTATTTAAGCGACTACCAACGAGCTTTGGAAACCTACCTGAAATCCTTAAAAATTTATGAAATAAATGAGATGTCGGAAAGTACTGAAGCTGCAATATGTTTAGGAAACATAGGACTTATTTATAACCGCATGGGAAAAAACCTAAAATTGGGCATTCAATACCATGAAAGAGCATTAAAAATTCATAAAGCCAATGGCAACAAATTCAACGAAGCCAATACCATTAGCAATATGGCTAACGCTTATGATGACTTAAAACAACCTGAAAAAGCAATTGAGCTACAGCAACAGGCCTATATCTTATTTGAAGAAGTTGGAAGCAAAAGAGGAATGGCTAATGCTTTGACCAATATTGGTATTGCATATACAAAAATAGATTACAACAAAACCTTAGAACACCTGAAACGCACTTTGCCAATTTATGAAGAAATAGATGATAAATATGGACAAACCATTGTTCTCCAATATTTGGGAGAAGCGTTGCTAAATCTGCCTGAAACTAAAAACAACCTATTGGAATCCGAAAACTATTTAAGGAGAGGAATTGCAATATCAAGGGATGCTGGCTATTTACAGGCAGAGTCTGATATGAATAATTTATTTGCAGAACTTTACACTAAGAAAAAGGATTACAAGAATGCCTACAGCTACAAAATAGAGGCGGTAAAGCTCCATGACAGTATTATGTCTCAAGAAAACCTTGAACAAATTACCCGCTTAGAAGAGCAATATAAGTATGAAAAAAAAGAGGCTGATATCAAAATTCAATATGAAAAAGAACAAGCCCTAGCCCAAGCCGAAATAGAGCGCCAAAAGCTCATCAAAACAGGCTACGTTCTTGGAGGAAGCCTGCTCTTAGTGTTTATAGGTATTGGCGTGTTCTTTTATAAACGCAGAAGGGATGCAATAGACAAACAGCATGAAGCAGAATATAAAGCCACTGTAGCCGAGACAGAACTCAAAGCTTTACGTGCCCAAATGAACCCACACTTTATATTTAATTCACTCAACTCAATAGGCGACTACATTTCTAAAAACGACACTTCTAAGGCCAAAACTTACCTGTCAAAATTTGCTAAGATTATGAGGCAAACTTTAGAACATTCCAATGAAAATGAAATTTCTCTTGAAGAGGATTTAAATCTATTAGAAAATTATATGCAGATGGAGAATCAGCGTTTAGGAGGTAAGCTTACGTATTCCATTAACGTGGACCAGCACATTGACAAAGAGGCGGTCTTAGTACCTCCAATGATTCTTCAGCCCTTTGTAGAAAACAGTATCTGGCATGGGATTTCAAAAAAAGAAGGCTCAGGAAGTATTAGTATCACAATTAAAAAAGAGAACAACATGCTACTTTGCATTGTTGAAGATGACGGCTCCGGAATTCAAGAAGATGAGAACACTCTAATGAATCAAAAAAAATCATTAGGCCAGAACATAACCCAAAAACGAATTGAAATTATAAACAAGAATAAAAACACCAAAGGAAATGTAACTGTCCAAAATAAGGCAAATGGGCAAGGAGTAAAAGTAGAAGTAAGACTTCCTTTGGAAATGGCTTTTTAAAATATGATAAAAACCATTATTGTTGACGATGAACAACACTGTATAGATTGGCTTAAAGACCTATTACAACAACACCCAGAAGTTGAAGTTGTAGCAGATTTTCGCTCTGTAAACGATGCTATAAAACTGTTAAGGAACTTCAAACCAGATCTGCTTTTTTTAG
>JAGQYS010000088.1 GCA_020435965.1 Flavobacteriaceae bacterium
GACTATTTATGTTTACACGGCAGCAGCAGGTTCATGTACAGATGCAGAGAACAGTTTTGTAGTGACCATCAATGATAGTGTTGAAGCTGGAGAAGATGGAAGCTTAGTTATATGCGAAGGAGGTTCTATAACAGCTGAACTTTTGTATGCTCAATTAACTGGAGCTGATGAAGGTGGCTCATGGAGTCCAGAACCTTCTGGAGCAGGAACTTATACATATACTGTTTATGGTATTGGTTCATGTTCAGATGATACAGCTACTGTAGAAGTTACCGAACAAATCATTCAAATTACAGCAGGCGAATTAGTTTGCGGTGAACAATCAGAATATGGTTTCTACACAGCTGATGTAACAACCAATGGAGGAATTCTAACAAGTGATTATGGTACACTTGTTGATAATGGTGGTAATTCTTGGACAATTACAAACATTCCTAACGGACAAAATGTTACAGTAACTGTTACTACAGATTTACAATGCGAATCTTCACTTGAAATTGAAGCTCCAGATTGTTTCTGTATAGAGTTATATTATGAGTACACAAATGTAAGTTGTTATGGTTTAGATGATGGGACTATTGTTGTTACTTCGGTTTCTGAAGGTGCTACAGTGACTATTAATGGTCAACCTTACGATGCTAATATGTTATATGCTCCAGGATCTTATACTATCAAAGCTTTTTATGAAGGTGTAGATATTGATGTATGTATTTTTGAAGAAAAGATTGATATTACTGAGCCAGACTTAGTAACTATAAATGCCGTTGGTACAGATGTTACTTGTTATGGTGCAAACGATGGTACGATTACAGTAAGTAATTTAAGCGCAGGAGCAGTTTATACAATTAAGAAGAATGGGATAGGCGCAGATTTAAGTGGACAAACTTACTTTAGTCCAGGCATGTATATTGTTAAAGCCTTTTTGCCTGCAAGTGACCCAATTTCAGGTGGAGGACAATCAAGAAGCTATAATCCATGTGAATCAATTGTGATTGTTAATATTAAGCAACCAAATATGTTAGCATGTAAGCTTTATTCTGGTTTTGGAACGTATGTTGATTGCAAACCAACTTCAACAACCAATTGGCTAGGTGTTAAAACTACTGGGCAAGGTCAACTTACTTATTCATGGACAATAAATGCTAAAGGAATAGATAATGGTTGGGGAATTGTTGAAAATGATCCAGAAGGTTTTGTAAACTTAATAGTAGGAGTTGGGTCAGCTATCTATACTGTAACAATTGAAGATGAAAACGGTTGTGTTACATCATGTAGCAGAGAGGTAGTTTCTTCTTGTGAGAAAGAAGATCCATTATTTAATGCAACATTATATCCAAACCCAGTAAAAGACATTCTTAATGTTAAGTTTGATAAACAAGTTGACGGAGATGTAACAATTGAAGTTTACAACTTAGTTGGTACTAAAATGTTTGGAAATACATTCAATTCAAATACTAAACATGGTAAAAATGATATGAAAATAGATTTCTCTAGATTCCCAAGTCATGTGTATTATGTTAAAATAATTACTAAACAAGGTACTTTAATTAAGAAAGTAGTTTTGGATAAGTAGAAAAAATTGAATTAATAGCAACAATTTTGAATGCAACACCTTCAACCTAAAGTTGAGGGTGTTTTTTTTATTTAGCAAATAATTGAGAGAGATCTTTAAAAGCTTTAAATTCCAAAGCATTTCCAGAAGGGTCTAAAAAAAACATAGTTGCTTGCTCGCCAACTTGCCCTTCAAAACGAATGTATGGTTCAATAATGAATTCAATGTTGTTCGACTTCAATTTATCAGCAAATTTTTCAAATTCCTCCCATGGTAATACCACTCCAAAATGTGGCACTGGAACAGCTTTTCCATCCACAGGATTGGTGTGTAATTCTTCTGAAGAAGCAGGTTTATAGTGTATTACAAATTGATGGCCAAAGAAATTGAAATCAACCCAATGGTCGCTACTTCTACCTTCTTCACATCCTAAAATGTCTCTGTAAAATGTCCTGCAAGTTTCTAAGTTTGAAACTGGTACTGCTAGATGAAATGGTGATATCATTATTTAATAATTTAGTTAATAAATTTAATAATTTGGTTTGTAGGTCTTTACAGAGTCACTGATTAATTGATTCAACTCATTAAACTCTTTTTTGGTAAGCTCACGATATTTGCCAACTGGAACATCTAGTTTGATATTCATTATTCGAACGCGTTTTAAGGTTTGTACTTCATAATTTAAGTACTCGCACATTCTTCTAATTTGTCTATTCAGCCCTTGAGTTAAAATAATTTTAAACTCGTATGTGCCTATTTTTTCAACCTTACATTTTTTTGTTGTGGTCTTTAATTCTTCAAGGAAAATGCCTTCTGACATGTGTTTTATGAAGGTTTGAGAAATTGGCTTATTTACAGTTACGATATATTCTTTTTCGTGGTTATTGCTGGCTCTTAAAATTTTATTTACAATATCACCATCATCAGTAAGAAGAATGAGTCCTTCACTAGGTTTATCTAATCTTCCTATTGGAAATATTCGTTTCGGATAATTAATAAAATCAATAATATTATCTTTTTCAACTCTTGTGTCTGTGGTGCAAACAATACCTATAGGTTTATTGAAAGCCAAATAAACAAAGCTGTCTTTTTTGTCTTTTAAGATGGTTCCATCAACAGCTACTACATCATCTTGAGCTATTTTAGTTCCCATTTCCGCGACTTTTCCATTTATGGTTACTCGACCAGCAGCAATAAGTTTATCTGCCTCACGTCTTGAGCAGTAGCCAATCTCACTTAAATATTTGTTGATACGAGTAAGGGATGTTTCCATGCTGCAAAGATACCATAAAGTTAATTCTCTAGGAATTCGTAAATATGATTAGCTACAGACTCATCATTTAGAGAGTGTCCTAAACCTTTTGTAGTGATAAGTTTACTGTTTTTAAAATTTTGATTGATGGAAACAGCGTCGTCATAAGGGATTACATCATCTTCACAATCATGAATAATCAAGCCTTGAGATGAAATGTCTTTTAAAAATTTTGCGGTTGAAAAATCTTCAGGTGCTTTCCCAAACGTATTGATTATAGTAAGTTTTATTTGATTTCTTATACGCTCATTATAACCAAGCATATCTGAATAGCGTTGCAGCACATCAGTAAACTCTGACGGAGCACCTAAAAGAATGATTTTTTTAACTTTAGGTATTTGATACTTATGCTGAAACAAAACAGAAGCCATGCCTCCAACCGAATGACCAATGAGGATATCTGGCTGATAGCGTTTTGCTATAACATTAATAAACTCAGAGTACATAATGGCATTAAAGAGTTTCCCTCCAGATTTACCATGAGCAGGAGCATCAATGGCAATGATATTGAAATCTTTTTTGTTTAAATGGTTGATTAGATTTTTCCATCTGGCAGAATTACTTTCCCAGCCATGTGCCAATATAATGGTTTGTCTTTTCCCAACCCATCTGTAAGTCATTATTGGGAGCTTGTCATATTCAAATTCTTCTTTAAAAGCAGTGTCAAGAAAATCTGATTGTTCATTTGTAATATAGCCACGTCTAGGCGTGCCAAAAAGAGACAATGCTTTATTTGCAGCATACGATTTTGAAACATAGCTTGAAATGTTAATGTACCAACCAACTATTTTGACTACAATTTTTTCCATTATTCAGATTCTCTGTTTACTAAATCCATTGAAAAAGCTGGTGTGCATATAGCAATATATTCGCAAGGCTCTACAAAGGGATTTGAATATTGAACTCTTGTATTCTTTTCAATTTTAATAGATTCTCCAGCTTTAAGCACAACAGTGTCTCCATCAATAATAAATTGTTTTTTCCCTTTAATAATGTAAGTGTACTCTTCGAAGTTTGGTGTTTGAAAAGGCTCACTCCATCCTGGAGGTGCAATCATATGAGCAATACTTATGTTAGAATTTCCATCTGTTGCATTTCCAAAATGTTCTTCAATTAATTTGCCGTCATTAGTTGGAACTACAAAAGGCGATTTTTGAATACTGTAATTTTTCATCTTAATACCATTGCATATAAAACCCTTTTATTTTAGCTTCGTCAGGAATTTGAATTGCCTCAATTTTTAAGTTCATGTCAAAACGCAACTCTGCTGGAAGCTCATCTTTATCTATAGTAAAAAAAGCATTGATTTCATTTACTGAAACCATTATATTCTTTAGCGTATTTTGAATGCTTGAAATTTTATAATTATCCTTAATAGACTTAAAAGTGCTTTTTGAATTCAACCCTTTTGCGGTTTTAAAATGTTCTCCATGTATTTGAATTGATTTTATGGTTGATGTTGAATCAAAAGTTTTTTTAGGTGTTAAGGTTAATAATTTTTTACCAGAATTTTCATAGATTTCAATGTCATTAATTGTGTTGGTGAATTCATTACTTTCAGAAAGTTTTACTATTGAATCATTTGGAAAAACCAATTGCAAATCTTTGATTTGAGTAGAATCTGTAAGCAAACCAATACTGTGTTTTGATATTAAATTAACGTCTGGCGATTGTGAACAAGAAGCTAATAAAATGGTTATAATTGTAAGGGCAATAAATTTGTAGTTCATTCAGGTTGTTAATGATTGTTAAGTTACACTACTTTTTTTAGTATTCCAAATACTGCTCTTATAAAAGTTGCACTTGTTAATACTTTAACGATAGGATTTTGTCTTTTGTATCCAGAGCCAGAACTTCTCTTATTTGTTGATGCTCTTTCTTTTTCCTTTTCAAGGCGCTCTTCTTCTTTTGCTTTTATTTCTTCGGCCTTTTCAATTTTAGCGTTAAGCATTTCGTAAGCACTTTCTCTGTCAATGGTTTCATTATATTTTTTTACAAGTTTTGACTCAGAATATAAAGTACTTAATTCACTAGGAGTCAGTACATCCATTCTGCTCATTGGTGCACGCATCATTGTTGCAGCCAAAGGCGTAGGTCTTCCTTTTTCATCAAGTGCTGATACCAATGCCTCACCAATACCAAGCGATGTTAAAACTTCTGCAGTATCATAATACTCAGTATCTGGATAATTCTGTGCTGTTAGTTTTATGGCTTTTCTGTCTTTTGCAGTAAAGGCCCTTAAAGCATGTTGTACTTTTAAACCAAGCTGACTTAAAACTGCTTCAGGTACATCAGTTGGGTTTTGAGTTACAAAATACAATCCAATGCCTTTACTTCGAATAAGTTTTACGATACTTTCAATTTGGTTTAATAATGCTTTTGACGCTTCATTAAAAATTAAATGAGCTTCATCAATAAACATTACGAGTTCAGGTCTGTCTGCATCTCCTTGTTCAGGAAAAGTTTCATATATTTCAGCTAATAAGCTTAGCATAAATGTTGAAAACAACTTAGGTCTGTCTTGTATGTCTGTTAACCTGATAATATTTATGTAGCCTCTACCATCTTTTGTAATTCTGGTTAGGTCATCAACTTCAAAGCTTTTTTCGCCAAAAAATAATTCGGCTCCTTGTTGTTCCAACTCTACAACTTTTCTTAGTATTGCTCCTGTTGAAGCTGTAGAGATTCGTCCATAAGCTTCTTGAAACTCTTCTTTACCTTCGTTAGTTGCAAACTGTAAGACTTTTTTAAAATCCTTTAAATCCAGCAGTGGTAATTTGTTATCATCACAATACTTAAAAATTACAGCAACAACACCAGATTGAGCATCAGATAAATCCAGAATTCTTGATAATAAAACTGGACCAAATTCACTTACTGTTGCCCTAAGCCTTATTCCATCTTGCTCAGAAAGTGACATGATTTCAACTGGAAAGGATTTTGCATTAAATGGCAATCCTATTTTCTCATGGCGTTCATCAATTTTTGGATGACCAGGACTTGGTTGTGCCAATCCGCTTAAATCACCTTTAATGTCCATTAAAAGGACAGGAATTCCTTTTTCACTTAAATTTTCAGCTAATACTTGCAATGTTTTGGTTTTTCCAGTTCCTGTAGCGCCAGCAATTAAGCCATGACGGTTCATGGTTTTCAATGGCACTTTTACATAGGTGTTGGTTATTGTTTGACCATCCAACATAGCTGATCCAAGCGTTAGCGAGTCGCCTTTAAAGGTATTTCCGTCTGCTATGGTTTTTGCAAAATTATCTGTTCTGCTCATTATCAAAATTTTGTTAAAAATAGTGTAATTTTAGAGAATTATAAAATCGAACAGTATGAATAAAGCAATAAGAGTTGTAAACATATTAACACTTGTCATTTTAATGTCTTGTGGAAACGATAAAAATGAAATCACTTTTCATAAATCACATGAACAGAGTAGGCAGAATACACCTTTTAGCGATGCAGTTGAAACTGATGATTTGCTTTTTTTAACAGGGCAAATTGGTAGAAACCATAAAGAAGGAACTTTAGTAGAAGGAGGCATTAAAGCTGAAACTAGGCAAGTGATTGAAAACATCGAGGCAGTATTGCAGCATCATAATTTAGAATTAGATAATGTTGTAAAGTGCACTGTTATTTTAAAAGATATCAATGATTTTGCTGCTTTTAATGAAGTTTATGTACAGTATTTTACAAAAAAACCAGCTCGCACAACATTCGCAGCTGGAGGTTTAGCTGGAAACGCTAGCATAGAGATTGATGTCATCGCGGCTAAATAGAATGTTTGCATTTAAAAATATGAAAACTTCTATCTTCGTACTTCTGTCTTCCAGGTTTTAAAATTATCTTTGCAAACTATGACAAGAAGTGAGAAACAAGAATTAATTGATAAAGGATTACTATTGCCTTTAATGGAAGAATTTTACACCATTCAAGGTGAAGGATTCCACAAAGGAACTGCTGCTTATTTTGTGAGAATTGGTGGTTGCGATGTTGGTTGCCATTGGTGTGATGTTAAGGAAAGTTGGTTGGCTGAGTTACATCCTCCAACCGAAACACATAAAATAGTTGATAATGCGGTTAAGTATAGCAACACTATTGTAGTTACAGGAGGTGAACCTTTAACTTGGGATATGACAGAGTTGACTGCGCAATTAAAAGCTAAAAATGTACAGACACATATAGAAACTTCAGGGGCTTATAAACTTACTGGAACTTGGGATTGGATTTGTTTATCGCCAAAAAAACTAAAATTGCCAACCGAAGAAATTTATAAAAAAGCACACGAACTAAAAATGATTATTTATAATAAAAGTGATTTTAAGTTTGCCGAAGAACAAGCAGCAAAGGTGAATAAAGATTGTATTTTATATTTACAGCCAGAGTGGAGTAAGCGAGATAAAATGATACCGGAAATTGTAGATTATGTCATGGCAAACCCTAAATGGAAAGTATCACTTCAAACCCATAAGTATTTGAATATTCCTTAAATAAAAAAGCCCAGGCTTTTTTTGTCTGGGCTTTTTTATTAAAATAATTTTATTAATTCATAGGGACTTCAACGCGAACCTTATCCCAGCCTAAGTGCATGTTGCCTTTTTCGTCAAATACAATAGAAAATGATTCTAAAGATTCATCACTCATTGTTGCTTTAGCAGTAACTCTTGCAACATCATTAGCTTCGTTGTAAAAATAGCTTCCCCAAACATTTAAGTCTGAGCTAAATATCAACGTCCATTCTTTTTCACCAGGAATTGCAGATAATGTGTAAGTGCCAGCTTTTATTTTTTTTCCAGCTACAGTCATGTCTTTATAAAACGTAATTTCAGCAGCTTCATTGGCACCAAAACGCCATTGTTTTCCATTGGGAGCTAATTCACTTAATGATCTACCTTTTAATTGTGGTCTGCTATAAGTGATTTTTACTGTTTTATCAGACACTTTATAATCTGTTGGGAATGATGCAGCATCCATTGGACTCGCGTCTAATCCAGGGAATTTCTGTGCATTTACATTTGTAGTTAATAACAATGCAAACGCAAATGTAATAGTTGTGATAAATGTTGAATTTTTCATTTTTAGTTTTTTAATGTTTTAGAAATATATAATAGATTTTTTTAAAGTCGAAAAAATTTTAAAAACTTTACAACTTAAATCTAAAAGACATCAAATCTTTTATACAATACTAAGGCTTATTTTGGGTTACATTAGTTTGGTAAATGGGACAGCTACACGAATGTTTCCCCAACCCATATGCATGGTTCCTTTTTCATCAAATGTAATGGCAAATGCTTCAATAGATTCATCTCCTTTGGTGGCAGGAACAGTAATTCTTGCAACTTCGTTTGATTCTTTGTAGCCAGAAGTCGCCCAGTTGTTTGTGTCAGAGCTGATTATAATGGTCCATTCTTTTTCATTAGGAATTGTAAATAAAGAATAGGTACCAGCTTTTACAACTTTATCACCAAACTTAACGTCAGAAAATATGATGATTTCTGTAGCGTCATTGGCTCCAGTTCTCCAAAGTTTTCCATAAGGAGCTAGATCTGTGCCAATAGTTCTTCCTTTAAGTTGAGGTCTGCTGTAAAATACTTTAATTACTTTGTCAGCTCCTCTACTTGGATAAGCTGCTAAATCTAATGGGCTTACATCTAGACCTGGGAATTTTTGAGCCTCTACATTTGTTGATAGCAACATTATAAATGCAAAAGCGATCGTAGAAATTAATGATGATTTTTTCATGATTTTTTTATTTTTTTTAAAAATATTGAATTGTTGCCGTAAAACTTACAAGGTTTTGTTAAAACTTTTAAACGGAAAGAGTGATTATGGCTTTCAATTCCTGATGCTTAATTAATGTTTAATGAATTTTTTAGAAGTTCTTCCAACGTTTGAATGAAAATCCAAAATGTAAATTCCAGCTGCCAAAGTTTCAATGTTAAAAGCATATGATTTGATTTTTTTATCCTTGATTATTTCACGTGAAAGTTGTTTAATAAAATTTCCTTTAGAGCCATATAATTCAATTAATAAATTATTGGGAGAATTAAAATCAATGGTAAATTCTAAATGTTTGCTAATTGGGTTTTTTGTCAATTGAATATTCATGTCCTTTTTTGATTCTACACCAACTGAATTAATGTTCAAAGTTTCATCTGTAAACTTATAAACGCTCTTTCCAGCTGCATAAGCAAGGTTATTGTTGATGATGAAAATTCTGTTCAAATTTCCTCCAATATTCAAATCTGTCCACGTATTGCCACCATCTATAGTCTCAAAAAAACCTGTGTTGTGTCCTCCCATCCACCCTTTGGTTTCAGAAATAAAACCAACAGCTTCAATGGCAGCTTCTGGAGCATCATAACTTGTCCAAGTAACTCCTCCATCAAGTGATTTTATCAGTTTACCTGGATTTGGAGCTGTGGTAAAAACAGCACCAAAAATAACATTACTGTTATTAAACAGCACTTGCAGTTTCCAAACATATTCGCCTATTGTATTGGTGTTGTATATTTCGATCCAATTGATTCCTCCATCTGTTGTTTTCAGTACAACGCCACCATTATCGCTTCTGCCAGATGCGAAACCGTTAAGCTCGTCTAAAAATGTAACTTCCACAAGCGCATTTGCATAAGCAGACATGTCAATAAAGGTCCATGTCATGCCTTTATCAGTAGACTTGATAATATGAGCAGGCTCAAAATAAGCGCCACAACCATATATTGTTGATTCACCAATAGCCTCTATACCACAAATTGCTGGTGGATTTGGAGTAATGCTGACTTCATTCCAATTGTTTCCACCATCTAAGGTTTTAAAAAATTTACCATCTAGAGTGCCAAGAAATCCAATATCTTCATCTAAAAATTCAATATTCCTAAAGTAATAGTTGCCATTAAGGGTGCTTTCATTTAATTGTTCTGCCCATGTGAGACCTCCATCAGTAGTTTTAAATACTGCGGCATTGCTGCCATTGGCTGCCCAACCTAAATCATCAGTTAAAAAGAAAACATCGTCAAAACGTGCGCCACCATTGTTAGTGATAATATTAGGCACTTTTTGCCAGTTTGATTGAGCATATAAACTAAAGCACAAAAAGAAGAAAAAATATTTTATTGAACTCATTTAGATTGATTTACTTTCAAAGTACTAAGTTAACACTCTAATTTTATATTTTATATATTACAAAAAAGCATTAAAGACATTAAAATAGTTTTAATATGTAATTATAAATGCTTTTAATGTTTATAATTTTAAATGTTATATTCATATTTGCGTTATAATATTAAAAGAAAAAAATAATGTGTGGTATTGTTTGTGCATTTGATTTAAAACAAAAGGCTGAAGATTTAAGACCTCAAATTCTAGAAATGGCAAAAACCATTCGTCATCGTGGACCAGATTGGAGCGGAATTTATAGTGATGAAAACGCTATTATGGCTCATGAACGTTTAGCAATTGTAGATCCAGCTTCTGGAAAGCAGCCTTTATTTAGTGAAGACAAGAAGCTTATTCTTGCGGCAAATGGCGAAATATATAATCATAGACAACTTCGCAAGCAATTTCCAAACTATAAATTTCAAACTGAAAGTGACTGTGAAGTTATTCTAGCTTTATATAAAGAAAAAGGATTCGATTTTATTGATGACATGAATGGCATTTTTGGTTTTGCTATTTACGATGTTGAAAAAGATGAATATTTCATTGCACGAGACCACATGGGAATTATTCCGCTATATATTGGATGGGATAAACAAGGAACGTTTTATGTTGCTTCAGAATTAAAAGCATTAGAAGGTGTGTGTACAAAAATCGAACTCTTTCCTCCAGGACATTATATGAGCAGTAAAGATGGTGAGTTTGTACAGTGGTACAAGCGTGATTGGGTAGATTATGAGGCTGTAAAAGATAATAAAACAGAAATAGCCGAAGTACGTCAAGCATTAGAAGATGCCGTACACAGACAATTAATGAGCGATGTGCCTTATGGCGTATTATTATCAGGTGGTTTGGACTCTTCAATAACATCGGCTATTGCAAAAAAATATGCCGAACGGCGTATAGAAGCTGACGATAAAGAACAAGCTTGGTGGCCACAACTACATAGTTTCTCTGTTGGTCTAGAAGGCTCTCCAGATTTAAAAGCAGCTAAAAAGGTTGCAGACCATATTGGAACGGTTCATCATGAAATAAAGTTCACTATTCAAGAAGGGCTGGATGCTATTAAAGACGTCATCTATCAATTAGAAACTTACGATATTACAACAGTGCGAGCAAGCACACCAATGTATTTAATGGCAAGGGTTATCAAGTCTATGGGAATTAAAATGGTATTGTCAGGCGAAGGAGCAGATGAATTATTTGGTGGCTATTTATACTTTCATAAAGCACCAAATGCAAAGGAATTTCATGAAGAAACAGTTAGAAAACTAAGTAAACTACACATGTACGATTGCTTAAGAGCAAACAAAAGTTTAGCAGCTTGGGGAATTGAAGGGCGTGTACCTTTTCTCGATAAAGAATTTATGGATGTGGCGATGAGAATCAATCCACAAGATAAAATGATAAATAGTGAACGAATGGAAAAATGGGTCATCAGAAAAGCCTTTGAAGATATGCTTCCAGAAAGTGTAGCTTGGAGACAAAAAGAACAATTTAGTGATGGCGTTGGTTACAGTTGGATTGATACTCTAAAAGAAGTTGTTGCACAAGAAGTTACAGACGAACAATTAGAGAACGCTCATTTTAGATTCCCAATTCAAACACCACAAAACAAGGAAGAGTATTATTATCGTTCAATTTTTGAATCGCATTTCCCAAGCAATGCAGCAGCATTAAGTGTGCCACAAGAGCCAAGTGTTGCGTGTAGTACAAAAATTGCATTAGAATGGGACGAAGCCTTTAAAAATATGAATGATCCTTCAGGTCGTGCTGTAGCTAAAGTACATGATGATGCCTACTTAAATAGCTAATTTGGTTGGTTAATTAGTTATTAAAAAGAGGTTGGCAATTAGCTAACCTCTTTTTGTTTTTTAAAAATGGTTATCTTTAAAAACCAATGTAACAGTTTCCCCTCTTGGGAGGGGATTAAGGGGTGGGTAAATAAACAAAAAAATATAAGTGTTTTTAATGAACTGGAAAGTGACGTTAATGATTTAATAGAACTTATTGCTTATGAAATAAAAAGTAGAACTGATGATTGAATTTTTTTATAAAACACATTAAAACCTTAATGAAACTTACACTTGCCTCCCAACCGTTCAAACTTTTACTAAAGTACCCATTCACAATTTCAAGGTCAACAAGAACTCATCAAGACACTGTAATTGTTTCTATTTCTGATGGTGTTACAAAAGGTTACGGCGAAGCTATTCCATATACTTACTATAATATAACGTTAGAAAAGATCGAGCAATCCATCGAAAAATCAAAAATAGTTGTAGAAAATGCCTTTGGGATGCATCCAGACGATTTATGGGATTACCTAGAACTCAATTTAAAAGACGATTACTTCGCGCTTTGTGCTATGAACTGTGCCTATTGGGATTACTATGCAAAATCACAAAACAGAACCACTCGAAGCTTTTTTTGTGATGAAAATAAAAATCCGCCTTTAAGTGACTACACAATAGGCATCGATACTATTGAAGTCATGAAACAAAAAATTTTAGATACACCTTGGCCAATTTATAAGATAAAGTTAGGAACGGAGCACGATGTGGAAATAGTATCAGAACTTAGAAAAATAACAGACGCTGTCTTTAGAATTGATGCCAACTGTGCTTGGACCGTTAAAGAAACACTGCAAAATGCTATCAAACTAAAAGAACTCGGAGTAGAATTTATTGAGCAACCACTTCATGCCGATGACTGGGAAGGCATGAAACATTTAAAAGCCAATTGTGCTTTACCTTTAATTGCGGATGAAAGTTGCCAGCGTTTTGAAGATGTTGAGAAATGCGCTGAAGGCTTTCATGGTATTAACATTAAACTGATGAAATGTGGAGGCTTAACACCAGCCTTAAAAATGATTGATAAAGCAAGAGAGCTTAATTTAAAAGTTATGGCTGGTTGTATGGCTGAATCTACAGTAGGAATTTCTAGTCTAGCTCAAATAGCATCACTTTTAGATTACTTAGATGCCGATGGAGGTATGCTTATAAAAAACGACATTGCAAAAGGAGTTAAATTAGAGTTTGGAAAAATTGTTTACCCTAAAAAAAATGGTTCAGGAATTGAGTTGCTTTTATAAAATATCTGCTGTAATTTTTAAATAAAAATCCTAAAGCAATATTGTAAAAATCAATTCTAAGCGACGATTTTAGTTTTTCAGTTTTGCCAACGACCAAAAAAACATTAAAATCCAATTTAAGACGTTTTTTAAACGATTTAAGACACTTTTGCATAATTAACAAATGTTGATAATTATGTGATAAATACAATAAAAACCTTAAAAATGAGGTTTAATTATCGTATATTTGTATGTATTAGAAATGATACAAAATTGTATCATTTTTTTATGTCTTAAAACGAAATATTTAACTTATAGATTAATTATAATATGAGTCAAGAAAAAGAAGAGTTTAACAAGCACAATTATTCGGCAGATAGTATTCAAGCATTAGAAGGAATGGAGCATGTTCGTATGCGACCATCCATGTATATTGGTGATGTTGGTCCTCGAGGTTTACATCATTTGGTTTATGAAGTTGTAGATAATTCTATTGATGAAGCACTTGCAGGACACTGTAACAATATTACAGTAATTATTAATGAAGACAATTCAATTACAACCGAAGATGATGGTCGAGGTATTCCAGTAGATATTCATAAAAAGGAAGGTGTATCTGCTCTTGAAGTTGTTATGACCAAAATTGGAGCAGGAGGTAAGTTTGATAAAGATTCATATAAAGTTTCCGGTGGTTTACATGGTGTAGGTGTGAGTTGTGTAAACGCTTTGTCCGAACATTTAAAAGCAACAGTGTATAGAGATGGTAAAATTTGGGAGCAAGAATACGAAAGAGGTAAAACCTTATATCCTGTAAAACAAGTTGGTGATACAGATAAAAGAGGAACAACGGTCACTTTCAAGCCAGATCCAACTATTTTTACTCAAACTTTAGAGTATAGTTACGATACATTAGCAAGTAGAATGCGTGAACTTGCTTATTTAAATAAAGGAATCACAATTCATCTCGTTGATAAGCGTAATAAAAATAAAGATGGAGAGTTTGAAGGTGAGACTTTCTTTTCTGAAAATGGTTTGCCAGAATTTGTTAGGTATTTAGATGGTAACCGAGAGCCTTTAATGAAGGATGTCATTGCTTTTGAAGGTGATAAAAATGGTGTTCCTGTTGAGGTAGCTATGGTTTATAATACATCATATGCCGAAAATTTACATTCCTATGTAAATAATATCAACACTCATGAAGGTGGTACTCACTTATCAGGTTTTCGTCGTGGTTTAACACATACATTAAAAAAATACGCAGACGAATCTGGAATGTTAGATAAATTAAAATTTGACATTGCTGGAGACGATTTTCGCGAAGGTCTTACAGCCATTATTTCAGTCAAAGTTGCTGAACCTCAATTTGAAGGACAAACAAAAACCAAACTTGGAAACAGAGAAGTTTCTGCATCTGTAAGTCAAGCAGTATCAGAAATGTTAACCGATTATTTAGAAGAACATCCTGATGACGCTAAAACCATTGTACAAAAAGTAATTTTAGCAGCTCAAGCACGTCATGCAGCACAAAAAGCTCGTGAAATGGTACAGCGTAAAACGGTTATGAGTATTGGTGGTTTACCAGGAAAATTAAGTGACTGTTCAGAGCAAGATCCTGCAAAATGTGAAGTATTTCTTGTTGAGGGAGATTCTGCAGGAGGAACAGCAAAACAAGGTCGTGATAGAGCATTTCAAGCCATTTTACCATTAAGAGGTAAAATTTTAAATGTTGAAAAAGCTATGTCTCACAAAGTATTTGAGAACGAAGAAATTAAAAACATTTTTACAGCACTTGGTGTAACTATTGGTACAGAAGAAGACAGTAAAGCACTGAATTTATCAAAATTGCGCTACCATAAAGTAGTGATTATGTGTGATGCCGATATTGATGGTTCTCACATTGCAACGTTAATTTTAACGTTCTTCTTCAGATATATGAAAGAATTGATTGAAAATGGGCATATTTACATTGCAACACCACCTTTGTATTTAGTTAAAAAAGGAAACAAAAAACAATATGCTTGGTCTGATAAAGAACGTGATGCTATTGCTGAAGAATTTGGAGGAAGCGTAAGTGTACAAAGATACAAGGGTCTTGGAGAGATGAATGCTGAACAGCTTTGGGATACAACTATGAATCCAGAATTTAGAACTTTACGCCAAGTTAATATTGATAATGGTACAGAAGCAGATCGAATTTTCTCTATGTTAATGGGAGACGATGTGCCACCTCGTAGAGAGTTTATTGAGAAAAATGCTATTTATGCAAATATTGACGCTTAATTAATAAATATTAATAGTATAAAAATGCCCATTAATGGGCATTTTTTATTGAGCATATTTCAATAAAATATCGATTAAATGTAATTTTTATCGATTAAAAGTGTTTTTTTAAAATTATTTGTTATTTTTGTTCCAACCCAAATTTATAACAATATGAAAAACCTAACACTTGTGTTGCTGCTTTTTTTTACAACCACTTTTGTAAAAGCTCAGGAACTAGAAAATATTTTAATTGCAGCAGATGACGCTGGTCTTCTTTTGCAAAATTATGTTAACCCAGTCATGAAAGGATTAATGTATGACATGAATGGTGGTTGGTATACAACTGCAAAGACACATAAAACCTTCGGATTTGACATAACTATTAATGCAAATGCTTCATTTGTTCCTAGTTCAGATCAAATGTTTGCTTTTGTTCCTAACGATTATATGTTTTTATCACTCCCAAATGGCGAAACGGAATTACCAACTTTAATGAGTGAAAATAATGCAGAAACAACAGTCAACGTAAGAATTGATAATGGAAATGGTACGTATAATGTAGCAAGTTTTGAAATGCCAGGAGGTATTACAGAAGATTTACCTATTAATGCTGTTCCTGCGCCAATGGTACAATTGGGTTTAGGATTACCCTTAAACACAGATATTAAGTTAAGATTGGTGCCAAATATAAATTTTGATGAAGATGTTGAAGCCAATCTTTTTGGTTTAGGATTGCAACATGATTTAATGCAATATTTTGGGCCACTCGAAAAATTACCACTTAACCTTTCAATTTTAGCAGCCTTTACAAATATGGATGTAACATATAATATTGAAGATGGCGATAGTGGTGATGATGTAACAGTTACAAATGGTGAAGCGCAATTTAAAATGAATACTTGGACGCTTCAGGCATTAGCATCATTAGACTTTAAAGTAGTTACTTTATATGGAGGTTTTGGATATAATAATGGTACATCTTCAACCAAAATGAAAGGAACCTACACTGTTGATTATGATGTTGAAGATGGAGGAGGTAATGTTATAGGCACAGCAAGTGAAACAGTTACAGATCCAATTAGCTTAGACTTTGATGCCAATGGAGTTAGAGCAACCTTAGGTGCTCGATTAAACATTGGATTTTTTAAAATATTCGCAGATTACACATTGCAAGAATATAATACAGCTTCGGCTGGAATCGCTTTTAGTTTCAGATAATTTATTATTAGTTAGTTAGTGTAAAAAAAGCATCAGATTTTATCTGATGCTTTTTTCTTTGCGTCAGTATTATTTCGTAATTTTGCAGCTTCAAAACAACACATTAAAATAAATATAAACATATGAAAGTTACAGTAGTAGGTGCAGGAGCAGTAGGTGCAAGTTGCGCAGAGTATATTGCCATTAAAAATTTCGCTTCAGAAGTTGTATTATTGGATATTAAAGAGGGTTATGCCGAAGGAAAAGCAATGGACTTGATGCAAACAGCTTCTTTAAATGGTTTCGATACCAAAATCACAGGAAGCACAAACGATTATTCTAAAACTGCAAATAGCGATATTTGTGTGATTACATCAGGAATTCCAAGAAAACCAGGAATGACTCGTGAAGAACTTATTGGCATTAATGCAGGAATTGTAAAAACAGTATCGTCTAACTTAATTCAGCACTCTCCAAACACTATTATCATTGTGGTTAGTAATCCAATGGATACAATGACCTACTTAGTACATAAAACTACTGATTTACCTAAAAATAGAATTATCGGAATGGGAGGAGCTCTTGACTCTGCTCGTTTCAAATACAGATTGGCCGAAGCTTTAGGTGCTCCTATTAGTGATGTAGATGGCATGGTAATTGGTGGACATAGTGATACAGGAATGGTGCCTTTAACAGCCCATGCTACTAGAAATAGTGTAAAAGTATCTGAATTCTTATCTGCTGAACGTTTAGAGCAAGTTAAAGAAGACACTAAAGTTGGTGGAGCTACACTTACTAAATTGTTAGGCACTTCTGCTTGGTATGCTCCTGGTGCAGCTGTTTCAGCTTTAGTACAAGCCATAGCTTGCGATCAAAAGAAACTATTTCCTTGTTCAGTATTGTTAGAAGGAGAGTATGGTTTAGATAATTTATGTATTGGTGCTCCTGTAATTTTAGGAAGAAACGGAATTGAAAGCATTGTTGAAATCAAATTGAGTGAAGCTGAAAAAGCACATTTAATGGAAAGTGCTGAAGGCGTTAAAAAAACTAACAATTTGTTAGAATTATAAATTTATAAAACTCAAATAAACATGAAAAAGACAATATTATTAGTTGCATTGGTAATTGGTTTCTTAGGATACTCTCAAGGAGATATTAAGGAAGGAGTTATTACCACAACCCAAAAAATGTCAAGCGATAATGAGCAAATGAATGCTCAAATATCAATGATGGGAGACATGATCACCACTACTTATTTTAAAGGTGATAAATCTAGAACTGAAATTTCTAGCCCAATGACTGGAGATATGATTGTTGTTACTGATGGTTCAACTAAAGAGATGATTACCTTTATGAACAATCCCATGCTTGGCAAAAAGTATATGAAGAGTACTATGGAAATTCCTCAAGAAGATATGGACAAAGTAACTATAGAGAAAGGCGATGCTACTAAAACAGTTTTAGGATATAAATGCCAGCAATATTTCATTACTGCAAATATGGAAGGAAAAACCATGGAGATGGAAGTTTACACAACCGAAGCCATTAATGCTTATTCTCAGCAAACTACGGCTTATAATAGTAAACTAAAAGGATTTCCATTATATACAACTATGACAATGAATCAAATGGGAGCAAATATTACTGTAGTTAGCGAAGTAACTGATATTAAAAAACAAGCTTTGTCAGATGATAAATTCAGTATGGCTATTCTTGAAGGCTATGATGAAATGAAGCAGAACTAATCTGTTCTTAAACAAATACAATACTAAAAAGAGCGACATTTATGTTGCTCTTTTTTTATTTGGTCAGAATATATGGACAATTCAACACTTTAAAAGCGATATTTCTTCAAATACAGCATGCAGACATCATTATTTTTTTATATTTGGCGCATGAATTCAAGAAGGTACATAGGAGCCCTAATTATTGTACTCACGTTTTTAGGTGTTGTTTATCAGCAACAAAACACGCCTCCTAATCAAGAAATCGTATTGCAGTTTACAGATGTAGAAGTGACATCTGTTGAAACGCAAAACACAATTGCTCTTGTAAAAGAACAACTACAAAATTTAGGCGCAGATAATATTCAAGTTAAAAAAACTGAAGAAGGTATCTTAAAAATTACTTACTATAGCGCTACTAATGTTAGTTATATAAAAAGAAGCCTTTCTGAAGAGAATGTCTTAACTCTTAATGGTAATTTAGATAATCAAGACAGAGAGCCTTCAAATCTTACCATTGAAAACAGTTCCATTAGTTATAACCTGAATGTATATGAAATACAAAATGGAAATGATACCGACTGGAATTTTGTTGAAAACAGTATTCTACAAATAAAATCTGATAACGAACGATTATTAAATCCAAATGTTTTTGTTTCAGTAATCGAATTAGATAATAAAGAAGAAAACAGTTATAAAGTAGCTTATAAAATTAGCAGAAACATTGCACTTGCAATTGATAATATGTCTCACAACATACCTGAAGTGAGAGCAGGACCTATAAGTTAATTCCCTCCAAAAATATAAGATAGCTTAAATAAATACCCATTAAAGCTGTCCAACCCTCATTTAATCATAAAAAATTGTCAAATGTTGCGTTAAATTTTATATTTGCGCGGTTTAAAAATTTGACCACATAAAACAAAACAACATGCAAAATAAAGGATTAATAAAATTATTTGCACTCTTATTCGGTTTGGTAAGTATCTATCAATTATCATTCACGTTTAAGGCAAATCAAATTGAAAAACAGGCTAAAGAAGTTGCAGTAAGTAAAATTGCTGAAACTGAAGAAGACTATGATGCTAAAAGAGCAGCAGAAGAAACAAGGTACTTAGATTCGTTAACTACTGAGCCAGTTTTTAATATTGGAATAGCAGATTACACTTACAAAGAAGTAAAAGAAAAGAGCATGAATCTTGGTCTTGACTTAAAAGGTGGTATTAGTGTTATCCTTCAAATTTCGGTACAGGACATCTTAAAAGGATTGGCTAACGATAGCAATGATCCTGTTTTTAATAAAGCATTGGCTGATGCTCAAGAGCTTCAAAAAGACAGCCAAAATACATTTTTAGAAGATTTCTTTGTAGCATTTGATGCTATAAAAGGAGATACAAAATTAGCCTCTCCAGACATCTTTGCTAATAGAGATTTAAGTGAAGAAATTACCTTCAACATGACAGATGATGAAGTGAAGCCAATTCTTAGAACTAAGGTTGATGAGTCTATTGTTTCAGCATTTGAAGTACTTCGTAAGCGTATTGACCAATTTGGTGTAACACAACCAAACATTCAACGTTTAGGAACTTCTGGACGTATTTTGGTAGAACTGCCTGGAGTTAAAGACAAGCAACGTGCAACAGAATTAATCACTACAACAGCGCAATTGGAATTTTGGGATGCTTTTCCAGGCGAACAGTTTTTACCGTTTTTAGTACAAGCAGATGGTGTGTTAAAAGATATAGTTGATGCTGATACTACTACAAAAGAAAAAGAACCACAAGATACTGAAGAAACTGAAGGAGACCAAATTTCAGATTTATTGGGTGAAACTTCAACAGATACGACTGCTGTAGCAGTTACAAACCCTTTAATCGATTTAATTAGAGGACAAGGCTACCAAGGTGGACCAATAGTGGCATTGTTTGAAGCTAAAGACAAGCAAAAAGTAACAGAGTATTTAAATATGCCTCAAGTTAGAGCATTGCTTCCAGCAGAACAACGTTATGTGAAATTTTCTTGGGGAATCCCAACAGAAGATAGTGAGTTGGTAGAGTTATATGCCTTACAAGGAAACAGAGAAAACAAACCACCTTTAAGTGGTGCTGTAATTACAGATGCCAGAAACTCGTTTGCTCCAAATGGTAAGCCAACAGTATCTATGCAAATGAATGCAAAAGGAGCTAAAATCTGGGAGGAAATGACAGGACGTGCTTTTAGCACAGGAGGACAAATTGCTATTGTACTAGATAATATTGTGTATTCTGCCCCAGGTGTAACAACTGGTGCTATTTCTGGAGGGAACTCTGAAATTTCTGGACAATTCACATTAAATGAAGCAATCGATTTAGCAAACGTTTTACGTGCAGGTAAACTCCCTGCAAGAGCTGAGATTGTTCAAGCTGACGTTGTTGGACCATCGTTAGGAAAAGAAGCTATTGATAGCGGAATGAAATCGTTCTTAATCGCCCTATCATTAGTATTGTTATGGATGATATTCTACTACGGGAAAGCTGGTCTTTTCTCTGACATCGCTTTAATGTTAAACATCTTATTGATTTTTGGTGTCCTTTCAGGTTTAGGTGCCGTATTAACATTACCTGGAATTGCTGGTATTGTACTAACTATTGGTATTGCTGTAGATGCTAACGTACTTATCTACGAACGCGTTCGTGAAGAACTAGATAAAGGAAAAGGAAGAAAAGAAGCTATAAAAGACGGTTATGGAAATGCATTGTCTTCAATTTTAGATGCTAACATTACAACAGGATTAACTGGAATTATTTTATTTGTATTTGGTACAGGACCAATAAAAGGATTTGCAACAACCTTATTAATTGGTATTGTTACCTCATTGTTTACTGCAATTTATATTTCAAGACTCCTAATAGAGTGGTACATTGTTAAAGGCAAAAAACTTGATTTTACAACAGCGATAACCAAAGGGTTATTTAGAAACATAAACATAAATTTCCTGAAAAAACGCAAAATGTCATATATCATTTCAGGGATTGTGATTCTTGCTGGGTTATTTTCTTTGTTTACTACAGGATTAGATGAAGGTATCGATTTTGTTGGAGGAAGAACTTACACTGTTCGCTTTGCACAAGATGTAAACGCTACTGAAGTAGGAGATGCAGTACATGCAAGTTTGGGAAGCGCAGAAATTAAAACCATTGGTGGTGCCAATCAATTAAAAATTTCAACAAAATATAAAATTGATGAAAACTCACCTGAAATCGATGATGAAGTACAAAATAAGCTATATGAAAGTTTAACATCTTTTTTACCTGATGGTATGAATTATGACGAATTTTCTAGTCCGCAAGATAATGTTGGAATTATGTACTCAGGTAAAGTAAGTCCAACCATTGCAGATGATATTAAAAAATCTTCTGTTTGGGCAATTTTAGGATCGTTAATTGTAGTATTTCTATACATCTTATTGCGATTCAAAAAATGGCAATTCTCACTTGGCGCTGTTGCTGCAGTTTTTCATGATGTATTGATTGTGTTGGGAATTTATTCAATTACTTGGAGATTTATGCCTTTTAGTATGGAAATTGATCAAGCATTCATCGCAGCAATTTTGACAGTAATTGGTTACTCGCTGAATGATACAGTGGTTGTGTTTGATAGAATTAGGGAATTCTTTAACGAGCATACAAGCTGGGAATTAAACAAAACCGTAAACACTGCTTTGAATAGTACATTAAGCAGAACTTTAAATACGTCGCTAACAACTTTAGTAGTATTATTGGCTATGTTTATTTTTGGTGCAGAATCACTAAGGGATTTATTATTTGCGCTAATTGTTGGTGTTATTGTAGGTACTTACTCATCAGTATTTATTGCAACACCAATAATGTATGATACAGCTCAAAAAGCAGAAGGAAAGAAAAAGTAAACTTCTTTATACTTACAAAAAAGCCTTTTTACTTAAATGTAGAAAGGCTTTTTTTATAGAATAAAATGTAACTTTAAGAAAAATATTTAAAAATGAAAATTCGTGTTGTTCTTACATTGATTGCTCTAGTTTTTATAAACTGTAAAAATGAACCAAAACCTGAAACGCCAGAAAAAAAAGTTGTAGAAAAATATATTAGGCACGTTCACGATACCATAGGTTTTGCAAAATACGATTGGCAAATGGACTCAATCTATAATCGATTGGGCATTATTGATAAAAAAAATAACTTAGCATGGAAAGCAGCTATTTCTCCTCATGACGATTATAAATATGCTGGACGCTTGTATTATGAATCTCTAAAAGGCATAAATGCCAACACAGTTATTTTGGTTGGTGTAGCACATAGAGCCAGAAATTATAACCTTCAGGACAAAATCATTTTTGGCAGTTATACACATTGGGAATCACCTTATGGAGATTTAAAAGTCTCAGATTTAAACAAAGAAATCATGAATAATCTGGAGGAAGAAACTTATATAGTTCATGATAGCATGCAAAATTTAGAGCATTCTTTAGAAGCCATTGTTCCTTTTTTGCATAGAAAAAATCCTAATTTAGAAATTATTCCAATTTTGGTGCCTTACATTAATTATGAAAGTATTGACAAGATTAGTACACAACTCTCTGAAGCTGTACAAAAGGTATTAAAAAAGCACAACTTAAGTTATGGTGAAGACCTTGCTATTGTAATTTCAAACGATGCTGTGCATTATGGAGATGAAGAGTGGAGTGGAGATTTAGCGCCTTTTGGAGTAGACGATGAAGGGACAGAAAAGGCAAGGGAAATGGATTTGGAAATTATAAATAACTGTTTAACTGAAAACATCACTAGCGAAAAGATAAAACGTTTTACGGAATACACAGTTCAGCAGGATGATTACAAAGAATACAAATGGGTTTGGTGTGGACGCTATTCTGTACCTTTTGGATTGGATTTTGCCAATAAATTGAATATTTTCACCAACAATCAACCCTTAACAGGAACTTTTATGCACTACCAATCTAGTATTGACCATGAATTGATTGATGTTGAAGACTTAGGCATGGGAACCACTGCTATTGCTACACAAAAACATTGGGTGGCTTATGCAAGCTTAAAATACGAATAGATTAGTTTATTAATTGGTTTTAATGTCAGGTTGAGCGCAGTCGAAACCTAATTAAAAACCCAAGCCAATGACCTTTCGACTGCGCTCAAGGTGACATCTTAACTTTTTTAGAGTTACATGAACTAATTTTTACTAAAAGCAATGCTGTCACCTTCAACAATGTTAAGTTGATCAGACAAACCACCATTTATTTCCAGTACATATTTTGCTGGTGCTCTTGATGGTAATGAAGTCTCATCCATTGGCTTTGCATTTTTTTGAATGCTGACTACTTTTTTATTTTCATCCAAATAAATAATATCTAACGGAATCAAGGTGTTTTTCATGTAAAAGGAACGCATTTGTATATTCGGAAAAATAAATAGCATGGCTTGGTTGTTTTGCATAGAGCCACGATGCATCAAACCGGTTTGAGTTTCGTACTCATCTTCAGCCAACTCAATATCAAAAGTTGAGATAATGGAATCTGTTTCAGATTTATAAAGTTGAAGCATACCTTCTTTTTTAAAAGAAATGTTTATTGGTGCTACCACACTTTTGGCTTCTTCTTTACAACCAAAAATCAATAACAAAAAAGAGCTTAAAGCAAGAGCAATAAAAGATTTTACAAGGTTTGATTTCATCTATCTAAACTAAGCAGATTTAGGCTTATACATAAACATAAAATACAAGCCAATAAGAATGAAAGGAATGCTTAAAACTTGTCCTGTGTTCATTCCCAAAATCCAATCTTCTCGTCCTTCAACTTGTTCTATTTTAAAGTTTTCAACTATTAATCGTACAGTCATGAGTAATACTAAAAACAAGCCAAATAAAAATCCGGTTTGCTCACTCTTCTTCGTTTTCCAATACAAAAACCAAAGGATCAAAAACACAAACACATAACCAAAGGCTTCATATAATTGACCAGGATGCCTTGGAATATTATCATGATGCTTAAAAATAACTGCCCAAGGGAGTGATGCATCAGCTTCTTTACCAATCATTTCAGAGTTAAAGAAATTGCCAACCCTTACAAAAATAGCGCCTAAAGCAACAGGAACGACTACACGATCTAAAATCCAAAGCACTGATTTTTTAAGTATTTTTTTATTGTATATATACATCGATAAAATCATTCCAATAGCAGCACCATGACTAGCCAAACCTCTAAAACCAGTGAATTCAAATCCGCCAGCAAATTTTACAGGAAGGAAGATGCTAAAAAAATCTTGCTTAAAAAGTTCAGGCTGATAAAATATAACATGGCCTAAACGAGCTCCTATCATTATTCCTAGAACAGAATAGATAAACAGTGAGTCCAGTTTTTCCTCAGTTTGGTTCTCATGTTTGTATATTTTTTTCATAATGTACCAACCCAAAATAAAGGCCAACATCCACATCATGCTGTAATAATGAATTTTAAAATCTCCAAAAAGCTTAATGCCTTCAGAAACTGGATCCCAAACTATTTGTAAAAAATGCATGTGTTAATTATTTGTTTTGTAAATATAGAAATTTGAAATGGAAAAGCTTGTTTAGGTATTAAGAACATTTTTAATTTTAGAATATATTAAGGTTTGTCAATTCGAGTGAATTTCACGAATACTATTATGAGTGAAATTAGTATCGAGAATAGTGTTCTGAATTTTAAACAGTTCTCGATACAAATTTCTCTTGAAAATCACTCGAACTGACATTTTATTTTAATACTTTTTATTGACGATGATTATTTGTTTTACGTTTTTCAGGAACAGGATCAAAACCACTGCCACCAAATGGCGCTGGAGCGAAAAAGAAAATGTACAGTGTACATTTATAGCGACAGGCGAGCTGGCGCATGGGCAAATTTTTAGTTGTCATCCTTTTTCTCTGGAACAGGATCAAAACCGCTACCTCCAAAAGGATGACAACTAAAAATCCTTTTTAATGCCAACCAACCACCATAAAACAATCCATGACGTTTTAAAGCTTCGACAGTGTAATACGAACATGTTGGTTGATATCTACAGGTTGATGGAAATAATGGTGAGATTGCGTATTGGTAAACTCTAATTAAAAAAAGAAAAGGTGCTATGAGGATTTTTTTCATAATTAGTATTGTCATTCCTGCGACTGCGTGTCGCCATAGCTTTAGCAGTGGCACAAAGCAGGAATCTTTTTAAATTTAAAAGTGGATTCCTAATCAACCTTTCGACTGCGCTCAAGGTGACATCTGCGGTATTATATCAACTTTTAATTTGTTGTAAATGTCGTACCATCTTTACCATCTTTTAATTGGATGCCAACAGCCAATAATTCGTCCCTGATTTTATCTGAAAGTGCAAAGTCTTTGTTTGCTCTTGCTTCTGCTCGAAGTTTAATGAGTACTTCAACAGTGTCAGACAATGTATTGGTATTATCACTAGAAACAGCATCGTTGGTTAAGCCTAAAATATCAAAAACAAACGCGTTCATTTTGTCAGTCAAAAACTCTAAATCATTTTTGGTTACCGAGGCTTTGCCATCTTTTACTTGATTGATAAACTTTACTGCACTGAATAATTCAGCTATTAATATTGGTGTGTTAAAATCATCATTTAAGGCATCATAACATTTTTGTGACCAAGCCTTAACATCAAAATCGGATGAATTACTGGCATCCAACTTACTTAATGAATTAATGGCTTCCATTAATTTATTGTAACCTTTTTCAGAAGCTTCAATAGCATCGCTGCTAAAATCTAAAATACTTCTGTAGTGCGCTTGCATCATGAAAAAACGAGTCACACTTGGTGAAAATGGCTTACTTAATTTATCGTTTTCTCCTGTGAAAATTTCTCCTGGCAAAATATTGTTTCCTGTTGATTTTGCCATCTTTTGCCCATTCAATGTCAGCATATTAGCATGCATCCAATAGTTTACAGGACTTACATTATTACAAGCTTCAGCTTGAGCAATTTCACATTCGTGATGCGGAAATTTCAAGTCCATTCCACCACCATGAATATCAAATTGTTCACCTAAATATTTAGTGCTCATTGCTGTACACTCTAAGTGCCAACCAGGAAAACCATCACTCCAAGGTGAAGGCCAACGCATGATGTGTTGAGGTTCGGCTTTTTTCCAAAGTGCAAAATCTTGAGGGTTTTTTTTATCACTTTGTCCATCAAGAGCTCTTGTGTTGTGAATTAAATCTTCAACATTTCTACCACTCAGTTTTCCGTAGTGATTGGTTTTGTTAAACTTCAATACATCAAAATATACAGAGCCATTCACTTCATAAGCGAAACCTTTTTCAAGAATTTCTTTTATGATTTCTATCTGCTCAATGATATGACCTGTTGCAGTCGGTTCAATACTAGGCGGAAGGAAATTGAATTTATTTAAAATATTATGAAAGTCTACAGTGTACATTTGTACAACTTCCATAGGTTCAATTTGCTCTAAACGTGCTTTTTTAGCAATTCTATCTTCGCCTTCGTCTGCATCATTTTCCAAATGTCCAGCATCAGTAATGTTACGTACATAACGAACTTTATAACCAAGATGTTTGAAATAACGAAAAATCATATCAAACGACATGAAAGTTCTCACATTACCAAGATGTACATTACTATAAACGGTTGGGCCACAAACATACATACCAATGTGGCCTTCATTTATAGGTTTAAACACTTCTTTTTTTCCAGTAATCGAATTGTAAATTTTTAATTCTTGGTCTTTATACAAGGACATAGTTGGCTAGCTGATTTAAGGTAAAAATATTAAAATTTAGTATCTAATTTAATATAATCTAAAAACTCACGTCTGGTTTCTCTGTCTTTAAATTTTCCACCAAATTCACTGGTTACAGTGCTACTTTCAATATCTCTGATACCTCTAGAGTTTACACATAAATGTTTAGCATCAATAACACAAGCCACATCTTTGGTGTTTAATACTTTTTGTAGTTCTTCAACAATCTGAATGGTTAAACGCTCTTGTACCTGAGGACGCTTTGCAAAAAAATCGACAATACGATTCATTTTAGATAAGCCAACAACAGTTCCGTTGGAGATGTAAGCCACATGAGCTTTTCCAACTATAGGTAATAAGTGATGTTCGCAAGTAGAGTAAACAGTAATGTTTTTTTCTACAAGCATTTCGCCATACTTGTATTTATTCTCAAATGTAGAAGCCGATGGTTTTTTACTTGGGTCTAAACCACCAAATATCTCTTTAACAAACATTTTGGCAACTCTGTTTGGAGTTCCTTTTAGGCTATCGTCTGTGAGGTCTAAGCCTAAAGTTTCCATAATATGTCGTACATCATCTTTAATGATGTCTATTTTTTCTTCGTTTGAGAGTTTAAAGGCGTCTTTACGCATAGGTGTATCAGAAGATGTGCCAATATGCTCATCTCCTAAGGCATCAAAATCTTCGAGGTTTTCAAATTTCATGTGTGTTATTCTAAATCAATACAATTGATAAATTGGCTACAAAGATAAGCATTTAATGTATTTTACAAGTAGTGTTTTGTAATTGTTAACATCTGTAGCAACAGCTAGTTATAATTAAGAAATCTTAAGCAAAAGAATTCATTCATTGTGGTAGGAATTTTGCAACTTAGATTGTTATATGGTAAACAGCAGCATTTCATTTCTATTTATCGAAATTAACCTTGATTTTGATTAAAATTTGTTATTTTGCTAACCTTTCAAAAATTAAGTTATATTAATTTGTTAAGACAAGTATTAGTTTTATTTTTCTTTTTGTGTACTAGTGTAATAAATGCACAAGGTACTGAATGTCGTTTTGCTGAAGCATTTTGTGCAGATGCTAATGGAAGCTATAAATTTCCGAATTCTTGGGATCCAAATAATCCAGGTGACGGAAATGGGCCTCAAGCTGAATCTGGTCCAGATTATGGTTGTTTAACATCTACTCCAAATCCAGCATGGTTTTATATACAAATTGAACAGTCAGGAGATTTGTTCTTTATAATAGAACAAAACACTTCAGATGAATTTGATGGTGAAGGACTTGATGTTGATTTTATTGCTTGGGGACCTTTTGCTGACACTAATTCATGTAATCAACTAACATCTGCTAATCAAGTTCCTGGTTCATGGAGTGGAGGTCCTCCTATAAATAATACGACATCACAAGGTTGTAGTTATTCAGGTAATGATATTGAAAGCTTTAATATAATAGGTGCCACAGCTGGTGAATATTATATATTGCTCATTACAAATTACAAAAATAGGGCTGGTTGGATTAGAATGACTCAAACAAATTTGGGAGATACTAATGCTGGCTCAACAGATTGTTCAATTGTGAATACTAATAATTACTGTGAAGGTGAAGTAGTAGATTTAGATGCCACAACTCCTGGTGCTGTAAGCTATGAATGGTTACAAGATGGAAATCTACTAGCCGAAACAGGTCCAATTTTAACCAATGTAACTGCACCAAGTGCTGTTTATTTAGCAAATGCACTAGATGGATTGGGTAATTTTATTTCTTCGGTTGAGTTTATCATCAATTTTGAAACACAACCTATCGCAAATGCAGTGACAGACATGTTACAATGTGATGGAGATAATGATGGCTTGTATTTGTTTAACCTTGAGTCGCAATCAGCTCAAATTTTAGGAGGTTTAGATCCTGTTGAGTTTCCTGTAACCTATCACTTAAGTCAAGCAGATGCTGATGCTAATGCTAATGCTATTACATCACCTTATGAAAATACGTCTAATCCTCAAACCATTTTTGCAAGGATTGAAAACAGTAAGCTAACCGATTGCTTTGATACGACGTCATTTAATATTCAAGTATTTGATTCTCCAACTGCCAATGTGGTTCCTGATCAATTAGTTTGTGATGATAATAACGATGGTACATCGAGTTTTGATTTGGTAGGATTATCTTCATTAGTGTTGGATACTCAGGACATTGCACAATTTAAAGTGTCTTATCACATAAGTCAAGGTGATGCAGATAACGATTTGAACGAGTTAATCTCTCCATATCAAAATGTAAGTAACCCTCAAACCATATACGCTAGGATAGAGAATGTTGATAATGAAGATTGTTACGATACAAGTTTTTTTGTACTAGAAATCTTTGATTCTCCTATTGCCAATCCTGTTGATGATCAATTAATTTGTGATGATGATAATGATGGTTTCTGGCCATTAGATTTAAATGCATTGTCAACAATAGTGTTAGGAACTCAAAATACTGCAGATTTTACTGTTAGTTACCACCTTAGCCAAGCTGAAGCTGATACCAATAGTAATGCTATTGCAAGCCCTTATACTAATGTTGCAGCTTATGTACAAGAAGAGATTTTTATTCGTATTGAAAATAATAACAATACAAGTTGCTATGATACATCAAGCTTTTTGTTTGATGTTTTTGACCAACCAACAGCCGAAAATGTTCTTTATGATTTGTGTGATGACGCAACAGATGGAGATGATACCAATGGTTTTGTAAATTTTGATTTAGCATCAATTACACCACAAGTTTTAGGAACTCAAAATCCTTTGCAGTTTAATGTAACATATCATTTAAACCAAGCTGATGCTAATACCAATGTTTCTGCATTGCCTTTAAATTATGTAAATGCAACAGCTAATTCTCAACAAATAGTTGTTAGAGTTGAAAACATAGATAATACAGATTGTTATGAAACTGCATTAATAGATTTAGTGGTTTATGAGCTACCAACAACAACACCAGTAGTTGAACTATTTCAATGTGATGATGATGCTGATGGTTTTGTAAATTTTAACTTAACTGAAGCTAATGAGTTAATTTCTGCAAATTATCTTAATGAAACATTTTCCTTTTACACAATTCAAGCTGATGCTCAAAATGCAGTCAACGCAATAGTTAATCCAATAGCATACACCAATACTGATCCATCAGCTGCTCCTGATATTTTATTTGTTAGAACTGAAAATACTGATGGTTGTTTCAGAGTTTCTCAATTGGAGTTATTGGTATCTACAACTGCTGTTCCACCTGCTTTTCAGTTGTATTATGAAATTTGTGATGATACAGTAATTGATGGTGACGATCATAATGGTGTGGCAACGTTCGATTTCAGTGATGCTGAAACTCAAATCAGGAATTCATTTCCTTTAGGGCAAGTCTTTACAATTGCCTATTATGAAACTCTAGATGATGCATTGGCAGAAACTAATGCTATTCCAGACATAAGTAACCATAGAAATGATGCTTCACCTAACGTGCAAAATATATATGTTCGTATTGATAGTGATATAGATAACGCATGCCTAGGTTTAGGACATCACATCACCTTAACTGTAAATCCTGTGCCAGAAGTGATTGCTGTAACCGATTTTATTGTTTGTGAAGATAATACTGATGGATTTTTTGATTTTGATTTGGAAAGTAAAACAAGTGAGGTTATAAATGGACAAGATCCAGCAACATTTGTAGTTACTTACCACGAAACTCAAGCAGATTCAGATACTAATACAGCTGCCTTGGTAAGTCCTTATACTAACCTTACTAATCCTCAGCAAATTTTTGTTAGAATAACTAACGCTGTGACAGGTTGCTTTAAATCTGTAGTAAGTTTTAATATTGAAGTTCAAGAAGAAGTACAAGCCAATCAGAACATGCCAATTTTTGAATTATGTGACGAATTTGGAGGCAATGATGGTTTTGCAGAATTTGACTTAAGAAGTCAAGATGCTTTAGTGTTAGATGGACAAGATTCAGCAGATTATAGTGTGAGTTATCATTTAACACAATTAGATGCAGACTTGGCTGTAAACCCATTACCAGATGTGTATCAGAATATAACTAACCCTCAAACAATTTATGCACGAGTTAGTGACATTACCATTGCAAACTCAATATGTTGGGCAACAACTGAGATTACATTACAAGTAGATTTATTGCCAATTTTTGATTTAGATGATGAATATTTATTGTGCTTAGACACTAATGGAACTGAAGTGGTTGATTTACCAGTTTTAGACACACAATTATCTGATACAGATTACAGCTTTGAGTGGAGCTTAAATGGAGTTGTGTTACCAACTGAAACAGCCTCTAGTTTGATGCCTTCAGAAGGTGGAACATACAGTGTTTTGGTGACCAATAATGCAACAGGTTGCCAGAATACAGATTCAGCAATTGTGAATGAAAGTAGTCCACCAATAGTAACTGCTGAGGTGACCTCTTTAATGTTTGCAAACAACCATGTTGTTGAAGTTACAGCAACAGGTTTAGGTATAAGTGATTATGAGTATAGCTTAGACAATGGTGCTTGGCAAGGCAGTAATATATTTGAACATGTGTCCTTAGGTGTACATATCATTACTGTAAGAGATAAAAATGGTTGCGGACTTGCAACTACCTCGGTTTTAGTGATTGATTATCCTTTATATTTTACACCAAATGGTGATGGTT
>JAGQYS010000089.1 GCA_020435965.1 Flavobacteriaceae bacterium
CGGTTAAGCCGTAACCTTCCATAATGGGCATTTCGGCTGCTGCAAAAATCCTGGTTAATCTAGGTTGTAATGCTGCGCTACCAGATACCATTAAATCTAATTGACCTCCCAAACCTTCTTTCCATTTACTGAAAATGAGTTTTCTGGCAAGTGCTAATTTTTTTTCATACAACCAACCATTGGCTCCATAGGGTTCGTATTTTAATCCTATTTCAACAGCCCAAAAGAAGAGTACCCTTTTGATGCCTGATAAATCAGCTCCTTTGGCAATGATTTTATCGTACACTTTTTCGTAAAGCCTTGGGACAGCTGTCATCACGTTTGGTTTTACTTCTTTTAAGTTGTCGCTCATTTTTTCTATGGATTCGGCAAAATAAACTTCAACACCGCAATATTGGTATAAATATAAAATCATGCGTTCAAATACATGACAAACTGGTAGAAAACTCAACGATTTTGAATGCCCATAATCAAAAGGCACTCTTTTTTCGCTGTCAATTACATTGCACACTAAATTGTTGTGTGAAAGCATGACACCTTTAGGTCGTCCTGTTGTACCTGAAGTATAAATTAAAGTAGCTAAGTCTGATGGTTTTACGTTGTTTTTTCTGTCTTCAACTACATCTTGGTTGCTTGTGTCTTTTCCGAGTTCTAGAACTTCTTTCCAGTTTTTTTCGCCTTTTATGTCATCAAAAGTAAATACACCTTTAAGCTTTGTGTTTCCCTTAATAGTATTTAATTTATCAATAATTTCTTTATCGGAAACAAAGCAATATATGGATTCAGAGTGATTTAAAATGTATTCATAATCTTCTTTACAAATAGTTGGGTAAATAGGTACATTTTGTGCGCCAACTTGTAACACACCAATATCTAAAATATTCCATTCGGTTCTGTTGGTAGTTGAAATAACAGCTATTTTATCATTGGGTTGAACACCTAATTTCAGCAACCCTCGACTGATGGCATTTGCTTTATCAATATATTCTTGTGTAGAAATGGATTGCCATTCTCCATTATATTTGGTGGTAAATGCTTTACTGAGATTGTATGTCTCTAATTGATAATATGGAAAATCAAAAATTCGGGTTATCGCTGTCATTGTTTCTTATGAAAGTTAGAAGATATGCAAAGTATGAAAATTCAAAAGAATTTCAAATGCCTAAATAAAAAAAGGAATGGTAAAAACCATTCCTTAATTTTGATTGATTGATGTTGAGGATTTTAGTTTCTACTGTCTAATAGATATTTAGAGAAACCTTTTCCGTTTATTTTTGTATATTTAGAGTCAATATGGTCTGCAACTGTCATATTTTTAATATCAAATTCACCATTTACTTTAGTGTATTTGATATCTAAGTCATCTTGAAACTTAGCATTATTGAAAGAAACACCATCTCTGAATTGTGAATATTTAAATATGGCATCCTCTTCAAAAACTGTATTTGCAAAGCTTACATTTTGGTCAAACTTTGCATATTTAAAAGTCGTTCTGTCTCCAAATTTAGACCCAGAAAAATCTGCATCTTTTTCAAAATCTGAATATTTAAAAAGAGCCTCACCTTTAAATGTACAATTGGTAAAGCGTACATCGTTTTCAAAGTTGGCAACAAAAGTATATCCAGTATCTTCATCATGATAATAGGCATACACATTATCTTCGAAAGTACAATTAGTAAAAGATACTGAGCCTTCTATTTGCTCTTCAACCGAATTGCTTCCACCATTTTTCCACCAACTTCTTTTCTTTGGCAAATCTGGTAGTTTTTCATCCATAAAAGTCATGTCTAAAATTCCTTTTATGGTTACGTTGTTGTAAGAAACGGTTTTACCCATTTTGATGTCTTTCATGATATCGCTTGCATTAACTGTTTGCTGTGCAACAGCATTTGAAGAGAATAAAAATGCAAATAAAATAAAAGATAAAACTGTTAGTTTTTTGATTGATTGATTAGTTTTCATATGTTGATATTTATTGTTTTAAAAATGTCATATATAATGCCCAAATTATCATTAGGATACCGTTAGTAACAATCGCAAATGGGCATTTCATAATTAAAAGTTTGTAGTGTATATTAATATAGACTTGACTTTTTTATGAATGTTACAGTTTAGAATAAAAAAACCTGTAAAAACTTTGACTAATGACTTTCAATCCACTTTCTTGCATTCACAAAAGCTTCTAGCCAAGGAGAAACTTCATCTTTACGTTTTTGTGGGTAATGAGCCCAATTCCATTGAAAGGTTGATCGTTCAATATGTGGCATAGTTACTAGATGTCTTCCAGTTTTATCGCACATCATTGCAGTATTAAAATCAGAGCCATTTGGATTATGAGGATAACCTTTGTAAGCATATTTTGCAACAATATGGTATTTATTTTCAGAATAAGGCAAACTGAATTTTCCTTCACCATGACTTATCCAAACACCTAAAGTACTTCCTGCTAGTGTGGATAACATTACTGAATTGTTTTCTTGCACTTTTACAGAGGTAAAGGAGCTTTCATGTTTGTATGAATCGTTGTAAGTTAACTTTCCATGTACTTCATGATCAGGATTTACAAGGTCTAATTCCATCCACAGTTGAGCTCCATTACAGATTCCAACTGATAAAGTATCTTCTCTTTTAAAGAAGTTTTTTAAAGCTGTATTTGCTTTTTCATTGTATTTAAAAGCGCCTGCCCAACCTTTTGCAGAACCTAAAACATCAGAATTTGAGAAGCCTCCAACAGCTCCAATAAATTGAATATCTTCAAGTGTTTCAAGACCTGAAATTAAATCGGTCATGTGTACGTCTTTTACATCAAAACCTGCCAAATACATGGCGTTTGCCATTTCACGTTCAGAATTACTTCCTTTTTCTCTTAAAATAGCAGCTTTTGGTTTTGGTTTGCTTGGATCAATCACTGGGAATTTACCAGTAAAATGATTAGGAAAACTAAACTTTAAAGGTTGTTGCTTGTAATTGTTGAATCTATCTTCTGCCAAATTATTAGCGGTTTGCTTTTGGTCAAGTAGGAAAGAGGTCTTATACCACATATCTCTTAAACGAGAAATCGTCATTGTAAAAACATCAGTATTATTGATGATGCTTAATACATCACTTTCGGTTACTTTACCAATGCTGAAGAATTCAATGTTTGCTTTATATAAAATTGCTTCAACTGAAGCATCTTTAGCCTGAAACACAATACCTGCGTTTTCCGCAAATAATATTTTAAACGAATCCTTTTGGTTGAATGCAGTAAGATCTAATTCAGCGCCAAGATTATTATCGGCAAAGCACATTTCTAGAAGTGTCGTAATTAATCCACCAGAAGCTACATCGTGTCCTGCAACAATTTTTTCGTCTTTAATTAATTGTTGAATAGTATTAAAAACTGTTTTAACATACGCTGCACTTTTTACATTTGGTGTATTGCTCCCAATCTTGTTCATGATTTGAGCAAACGAGCTTCCACCTAGTTTAAAGTTATCTTGCGATATGTTTATATAATAGATATCACCAGCATTCTTTTGAAAAACAGGTTCGACAACTTTTGAAATATCGTTACAATTTGCAGCAGCAGAAATGATTACAGTTCCAGGAGAAATCACCTCTTCATTAGGATATTTTTGTTTCATGGAAAGCGAATCCTTTCCTGTTGGAACATTGATTCCTAAATCGATAGCAAACTCTGAAACTGCTTTTACAGCTTCATATAAACGAGCATCCTCACCTTCATTTTTACAAGGCCACATCCAGTTAGCAGATAATGACACACTTTTTAATCCGTCTTTTAAAGGCGCCCAAATTATATTAGTCAAGGCTTCTGTAATACTGTTTCTGCTTCCAGCTTCAGGATTAATTAAACCTGAAATAGGAGAGTGACCAATTGAAGTAGCTATGCCTTCTTTTCCTTTGTAATCAAGTGCCATAACACCAACGTTATTAAGAGGCAATTGTAAGGGTCCAACACATTGTTGTTTAGCTACTTTACCACCAACACAACGGTCTACTTTATTGGTTAGCCAATCTTTACAAGCCACAGCTTCTAATTGCAGGACTTGGTCAAGATAATCGTAAAATTTATTGGTGTCATACGAAATTCCTCCATAATGTCTATCAACGGTTGTATCGACCATAATGGTTTTAGGAGAGCTGCCAAACATATCTTCAAGTGCTAAATCCATTGGCTTATCGCCTTTGGTTTTAGATTCAAATGTAAATCTATGGTTTCCTGTTACATCACCAACTGTGTACATTGGTGAACGTTCACGTTCTGCAATTCGGTTTAAGGTCTCTAAATGTTTTTCGGCAATTACTAGTCCCATTCTTTCTTGAGATTCGTTACCAATAATTTCTTTTGCAGAAAGCGTTGGGTCTCCAACAGGCAATTTATCTAAATTGATATGTCCTCCAGTTTCTTCAACCAATTCTGATAGACAATTGAGGTGTCCTCCAGCGCCATGATCGTGGATGGAAACGATGTAATTTTTATCACTTTCTACCATACCACGAATGGCATTAGCAGCACGTTTTTGCATTTCAGGGTTGGAACGTTGTACAGCATTGAGCTCAATACCTGATGAAAATTCTCCAGTATCAGCAGAGGATACAGCTGCTCCTCCCATTCCAATTCGGTAATTTTCACCACCTAGAATCACTATTTTGTCGCCTTTTTTTGGTGTGTCTTTGAGTGCTTGATCTGCTTTGCCATAACCAATACCACCAGCTTGCATAATTACTTTATCATAGCCAAGTTTTCTACCATCTTGTTCATGCTCAAACGTTAATACAGAACCACAAATTAAGGGTTGGCCAAATTTGTTTCCAAAATCTGAGGCACCATTTGACGCTTTTATTAAAATATCAATAGGAGTTTGGTATAGCCATTTGCGAGCTTCAAACTTTTGTTCCCAAGGTCTATCGTTTTCCAATCGTGAATAGGAAGTCATATATACAGCAGTTCCAGCTAATGGTAATGATCCTTTTCCACCTGCAAGTCGATCTCTAATTTCGCCTCCAGAACCTGTAGCTGCACCATTAAAAGGCTCAACAG
>JAGQYS010000090.1 GCA_020435965.1 Flavobacteriaceae bacterium
CATATTTGTAAGGGCTTTTTGTTTTTGTAGATTTTGATTTTTTAGTTGTTATGCATGACTCTATATTTTGTTAATTATTATCTTCAAGAGCTCTAATTATACAAATGGAAACCAATTCAGAATTAGAATTAGCTTGGAATTTTGTTAATAATACAAATAGAAATGTATTTTTAACTGGTAAGGCAGGAACTGGTAAAACAACGTTTTTACATAAGCTAAGCAGTAGATCTAATAAACGAATAATTATCGTTGCACCTACTGGTGTTGCAGCAATCAATGCTAAGGGAGTTACAATTCATTCTTTTTTTCAATTACCTTTTGGACCTATTCTTCCTGATGATACTCTTTCTGGTAGTAATGGATTTAAAAATAAGTTTAGTAAGACTAAAATCAATATCATTAAATCGTTGGATTTATTAGTAATTGATGAAATCAGTATGGTTAGAGCTGATTTATTAGATGCTATTGATAAAACTCTGAGACGATATAAAGACAGAAAAAAAGTTTTTGGTGGTGTACAAGTTCTTATGATTGGCGATTTACAACAATTGTCTCCTGTTGTTAGAGATAACGAATGGGAATTACTTAAACCACTTTATAATAATGCTTATTTTTTTAGTAGTCAAGCATACCAATATTGTAATCCTATTACTGTTGAGTTAAAACATATTTACAGACAAGATAATCATAAATTTATTGATATTCTGAATGAAGTTAGATCTAATAATCTATCTCAACATTCAATTGACGAACTTAATAAATGTTTTGATCCTAATTTTTCACCTTCAGAAAATGAAGGATACATATTTTTAACTACTCATAATAATAAAGCCGATCAAATTAATAGATCTGAATTAGAAAAACTTTCAACTAAAACAATTAGCTATTTTGCAAAAGTACAGGGTAAGTTCCCCGAGTATTCTTTTCCAAATGAAGATAAACTAGTGTTAAAAGTTAATGCGCAAGTAATGTTTATTAAGAACGATAGCTCACCAGAAAAACGTTATTTTAATGGAAAAATAGGTAAAGTTATTCATTTAGATAAAGATGAAGTTGTTGTAAAATGCCCAGATGATGATTTTACAATCATTACAAAGCCCGAAACTTGGGAAAACATTACTTATAAAGTAGATAAAGATACAGACGCTATAACCGAAGACAAAATAGGTAGCTACACACAGATACCTTTGCGCTTAGCTTGGTCAATTACAATACACAAAAGTCAAGGTTTAACCTTTGAAAAAGCTGTTATTGATGCGGAAGGTGCTTTTGCACATGGACAAACTTATGTGGCTTTAAGTAGATGCAAATCTTTAGAAGGGTTAGTGTTAAAAAGTAAAATTAATTCAAAGCAAATCATAAGTGATGCTAATGTTTTAAATTTCACTAAACAAGCTGAAGAAAACCAACCGAACATCACCGAATTAGAACAATCAAAATCTATATATCAACTTCAATTAATAGCAGAGATTTTTAATTTTTTTCAATTTATATATCCTGTAGATAGAGTTTTAGATATTTATTATAAAAATAAAGGAAGTATTGAAGGAAATTTAGAGCAACCTTTAAATAGTATTAAAGATTGTACTACAAATTTACTTAAAGTAGCAAATTCATTTAAAATTCAATTAAAAGAATTAGTACAAGATAAGTCGCCAGAAAACGATTCAGTTATACAGGAACGTTTTAAAAAAGCCATTAATTATTTTTCTAAAGAAACTAAAACTAAAATTATAGATGTGTATCAAAACTTCAGTTTTAGTACAGATAACAAAGCTCTAGATAAAGATATTAGTAAGCAATTAGATACCATTGAAGAACTTATTGCAACAAAAAACCTATATTTTTCTGAATTAAAGCATGGTTTTGAAGTCAATAAGTTTTTAGGACTGAGAGCTAAATCTGTCTTTTTAACTAAAGATAAACCGAAAAGGATAAGGAAAACCGTCATTGATGGTACAACTAATATTGAATTGTTTGAACTCCTAAGGGAATTAAGAAATAAAATTGCTCAAGAAAAAGATTTAATTCATTACCAAATATTTAACCAAAAAGCACTTTACGAAATGTGCGAAACCTTACCAACAACAAAAAAGGAACTACTACAAGTTAACGGTTTAGGTAAAGTACGAGTTGAAAAATACGGGGCCGATATTTTAAAAGTTATCAATGAGTATTGTGAAGAAAACAATATCAGTACTTCTGATAATAATCAATTTGAATTTATAGAAGAAAAAAAGGCAAAGCGAAAAAAAGGTGACACTCAAAAAGAATCTTTAGCACTTTTTAATCAAGGAAATACCATAGAAGAAATTGCTCACATAAGAGAATTAAATGAAAATACAATCTTTCGTCATTTAGCTAAATTTATAAAGTCTGGTGAAATTAAAATTTCCGATTTAATGCCTAAAGATCACTATCAAGAGTTAAAAGGATTAATCCCAAAACATACGTTTGATACACTTTCTGATTTAAAACATCAATTAGATGATAAATACAGTTATGGGGAAATACGATTGGTTTTAGAAGAATTAAATTCATAAAAAAAGCTTCAACATTAAATGCGAAGCCTTTTCAATTTTATATAAAAGAAGTCTTAACCTTTAATAACACCTCTAGAAATTACAATCTTTTGGATTTCAGAAGTACCTTCATAAATTTGAGTGATTTTTGCATCACGCATTAAACGCTCCACATGGTACTCTTTTACAAAGCCATTTCCACCATGTATTTGTACAGCTTCAACAGTTTGTTCCATAGCAACTTTACTTGCGTATAGTTTTGCCATAGCACTAGACATATCGTAGTTGTTTCCTTGGTCTTTATCCCAAGCGGCTTTCATTACTAGCATACGCGCTGCTTCAATTTCGGTATACATATCCGCTAATTTAAAAGCTATGGCTTGGTGATTGCAGATTTCTGTACCAAAGGCTTTACGTTCTTTACTGTATTTTAAAGCTAGCTCGTAAGCACCTGAGGCAATACCCAAGGCTTGTGCAGCAATACCGATACGTCCTCCAGAAAGTGTTTTCATTGCGAATTTAAAACCAAATCCATCTTCGCCAATTCTGTTTTCTTTTGGGACTTTAACATCGTTAAATTGTAACGTATGCGTATCACTACCTCTAATTCCTAATTTATCTTCCTTTGGTCCAATATCAAAACCAGGAGTTCCTTTTTCAACAATAAAAGCATTTATTCCTTTATGTCCTTTTTCTCTGTCAGTTTGCGCAATTACCAAATAGACATCGCTTCGCCCTCCATTAGTAATCCAGTTTTTTGTGCCATTAATAATGTAATGGTCACCCATATCTATAGCTGTTGTTTTTTGTGACGTGGCATCACTACCAGCTTCTGGTTCACTTAAACAAAATGCACCTATTTGCTCGCCAGTGGCTAATTTTGTAAGATATTTTTGTTTTTGCTCTTCGGTACCAAACGCTTCAAGACCATAACAAACCAATGAATTGTTAACAGAAACCATTACAGAAGCAGAAGCATCTATTTTAGATAATTCTTCCATTATCAGGACATAAGAAATAGCATCCATGCCACTTCCGCCATATTTTGGATCTACCATAATACCCATAAATCCTAATTCGCCCATTTTTCGAACTAACTCGTCCGGGAATGTTTGTGTATTATCGCGTTCTATAACACCAGGAAGTAATTCAGTTTGAGCAAAATCTCTAGCTGCATCACGGATCATTAAATGTTCTTCAGTTAAGCTAAAATCCATAGAATAAATTAATTATTGATTTGTTAAAAAATTCATGCAAAGATAACGCTTTCTTGCTGTATTTTCAATAAGTAATATTAATTTTACCAATATGATAAAAGCTGAATATAATGTTGTGGCAGTCATGTCTGGAACATCTTTAGATGGAATCGATATTATTTACGTCACTTTTAATTACAATATAAATTGGAGTTTTAAAATCCACCATACTGAGACTAAAAAATATTCAAATAAATGGAAGGGATTATTAATAAACTTG
>JAGQYS010000091.1 GCA_020435965.1 Flavobacteriaceae bacterium
CATAGGTTTTATTTTCAATTCTAATTAAAGCATTTTTTAAATCACGAATAAACTTTTCTTGTCTAATTGCCAATGCAGAATTAGATTCTTTGCTCATGGTTTCGCTGCCTTCATCAAACGCTTTAAAGGTTGGAGACGTATCGTCTGTACCATTATTGTGGTCGTTCATATAGGCACTTTTTATAAGTTCTAAATCGTGTTGTGCTTTCCTGATTTTTTCTTGAATAAGTAATTTAAATTCTGCTAAATCCTTGTCAGAATATCTCAATGTATTTTCAATAGCCATATTTTTAAATTTTTTGAATAAACAATTTGGTATTTACGTCATCAAAAGCAATTTCTATACCATTATTTAAGTCGTCTAAAATTTCCAATTCATCTGTTAATGTCTCAGTTTTTATGTACTCTAAATTTTTATTTATTGCGTTAATAATTTGTTCATCTTTTTGAAAGTGTACTGCAATTCTATCAGTGAGCTCAAAACCAGAATCCTTTCGTAAATTTTGAATTCGGTTTACCAATTCTCTTGCAATACCTTCTTTCTTTAGGTCGTCAGTTAATGTAACATCTAAAGCTACTGTTAATGCTCCTGAACTTGCCACAAGCCACCCTTCAATATCTTGAGATGTAATCTCTACATCAGACTTCTCCAATGTAATGTTTTTTCCATTAATTACAACGTCTAAAATACCGTTTTGCTCGAATTTTTTAATATCCTCAGCAGTAAAGTTATTAACTGTTTGAGCCACTGCTTTCATATCTTTTCCGAAACGTGGGCCAAGCACTTTAAAATTAGGCTTTATCTGCTTTACCAAGATATCTGAAGCATCTTCCAAAACTTCAATTTCTTTCACATTAACTTCAGATTTAATTAAGTCTGCCACTGCTAAAATCTCTTGTTTTTGGGATTCATTATGGATAGGAATCATGATTTTTTGTAACGGCTGACGCACTTTAATCTTTTCTTTAGCCCGTAACGATAAAACCAACGATGATATTGTTTGAGCGGCTTCCATTTTGCGTTCTAACGACTTATCAACAAAAGAAGCGTCATATTTTGGAAATTCTGCTAAATGCACACTCTCAAAAGTTTCTTTTTTAGTTACAGAATTTAAATCTAAATACAACTTTTCCATAAAGAAAGGTGCAATTGGTGCTCCTAATTTTGCTATGGTTACCATGCACGTATAAAGTGTTTGGTAAGCTGAAATTTTATCGGTTTGGTAATCGCCTTTCCAGAACCTTCTTCTGCTTAAACGCACAAACCAGTTACTTAAGTAATCTTGTGTAAAATCTGAAATCACACGTGCTGCTTTTGTTGGCTCATAATCTGCATAATATTCATCAACCTTTTGGATTAAGGTGTGTAATTCAGATAAAATCCAACGATCAATTTCTGGTCTTTCGTTTAAAGGTATATCTTGTTCTGAATAACTAAAGTTATCCAGATTAGTGTATAATGTAAAGAAAGAATAGGTGTTATAAAGTGTGCCAAAGAATTTACGCTTTACTTCTTCAATACCATCAACGTCAAATTTTAAATTGTCCCAAGGGTTGGCATTCATAATCATGTACCAACGTGTGGCATCTGCACCATAAGTGGACAAGGTCTCAAAAGGATCTGTTGCATTTCCAAGACGTTTGGACATTTTCTGTCCATTCTTGTCTAAAACCAAACCGTTTGATACCACATTTTTATAAGCCACTGAATCAAACACCATTGTGCCAATGGCGTGAAGTGTGTAAAACCAACCACGTGTTTGGTCTACACCTTCTGCAATAAAGTCGGCTGGGAAAACACCAGCCCCTTTTAATTTCCCCAATGGGGAAAAACGATTACGAATTTCTTCTAATATTTTATCTAAAACAGCATCTATATTACCTATTACTTCTCTGTTAGTAAAACGTAACACACTATACCCTAAATCTTCAAGTATTTCAGTTCTTAATTCATCAGCTTCTAGAACTTCTGGTTGATTATGGTATTCTCCATCAACTTCAATAACAATTCTTTGAGATAAGCACACAAAATCAACTATAAATTCATCAATAATATGTTCTCTTCTAAATTTATAGCCATCAAATTTTTTAGCCCTTAAGGACTCCCATAATACCTGCTCTGCTTCTGTTGGATTTTTTATACGCTGGGCTTTTAATTCTTTTAAAAGCTTATAAGATGAAGCTCTTGCAGTTTGGTATCCAGGCCTGTCTTTAAGTCCTCCTTTGGAGGATTTAGGAGGCATTTCAAAAGGATAATGCCATTGTGCATAAGGCATAGAACCAGAATCGAACCACACATCAATTAAATCAGCTTCACGTTTCATTGGCTGACCTGAAGGAGAAACTAGAACAATCTCATCTACAATGTTTTTATGTAAATCAATAGTTGCATAGTTTTCATCTGACATATTCCCGACTTCAAAATTCTCGAAAATATCAACCTTCATTATTCCAGCATCAACAGCTTTTGTCATCTCAGCCTTTAATTCTTCAACCGAACCAATACAAATTTCTTCTTTACCATCTTCAGTTCTCCAAATTGGCAACGGAATTCCCCAATAACGTGAACGTGATAAGTTCCAATCGTTAGCATTTGCAAGCCAGTTACCAAAACGCCCTGTTCCAGTTGCTTTTGGTTTCCAGTTGATGGTTTCATTAAGTTCAAACATTCTATCTTTTATGTCCGTTACTTTTATAAACCAAGAATCTAAAGGATAGTATAGAATAGGTTTGTCGGTTCGCCAACAATTTGGATAACTGTGTTTGTATTTTTCAACCTTAAAGGCTTTGTTTTCTTCTTTTAATTTAATGGCAAGTTCAACATCAACTGAACGCTCAGGAGCTTCACCATCATTGTAATATTCATTCTTAACGTACTTACCAGCAAATTCACCCATTTCTGGTCTGAATTTTCCTTGTAAATCTACAAGAGGAACTAAATTACCATTCTCATCTTTTACCAACATTGGTGGTACTTCTGGTTCAGCTTGTTTAGCAACTAAAGCATCGTCAGCACCAAAAGTTGGTGCAGTATGTACAATCCCTGTTCCATCTTCAGTAGTAACAAAATCTCCTGAAATGACTCTAAACGCATTTTCAGGATTATCGTTTGGCAAAGTATATGGAAGTAGCTGTTGGTAAGTGATTCCTACTAAATCTTTTCCTTTACATTCGGCAGCAATTAAATATGGAATCTTTTTGTTTTCTTTTGAATAGCTGGAAAGCACAGAAGCATCTTCTGTTTGCTGATATTTCCCTTCAAATTGTTTTCCAACTAAATTTTTAGCCAAAATAACATGAATAGGTTCAAAAGTATATTGATTATAAGTAGCTACAACAACATAGTCAATTTTAGAACCAACTGTTAGTGCAGTATTACTTGGCAATGTCCAAGGCGTTGTTGTCCAGGCAAGAATGTGTAAATGATCAAATCTTTTTAAAAACTCAGGTAATGAATTTTCATTTACTTTAAACTGAGCTACGACTGTTGTATCTGTTACATCTTGATAAGTTCCTGGTTGATTAAGTTCATGCGAGCTTAATCCAGTTCCTGCTTTTGGTGAATAAGGTTGAATGGTGTAACCTTTATACAACAAATTCTTATTATAAATTTGCTTTAACAACCACCAGACTGATTCCATGTATTTTGGCTCATAGGTCACATAAGGATTGTCCATATCAACCCAATAACCCATTTTCTGAGTCAGGTCGTTCCAAACGTCTGTATAACGCATGACAGCTTTTCGGCAAGCAGCGTTGTAATCTTCAATTGAAATGGTTTTTCCGATATCTTCTTTCGTAATACCTAATTCTTTTTCAACACCTAGTTCAATAGGCAAGCCATGAGTGTCCCAACCTGCTTTACGCTTTACTTGAAATCCTTTTTGGGTTTTGTAACGACAAAAAATATCTTTAATAGCACGAGCCATAACATGGTGAATCCCAGGCATTCCATTAGCTGAAGGAGGTCCTTCAAAAAAAACAAATGGTTTGTTGCCTTCACGAGTTGTGACGCTTTTTTCAAACACATTATTCTCTTGCCAATGGTTAAGAATTTCTTCTGCTACTTTTGGTAAGTCAAGTCCTTTATATTCATGAAATTTCATCTGATAGTTTATATTTTATTAAAATGGACAGATGTAAACTTTGGTATTAATTATCTACTATATACAACCTTCACGAAACCAAAGTTTTAATACTCATACTATCCTATTTCATTTCGAGGTGCGAAATTAAGGAATTTTTATAAAAAAGTATCGAGAAGATATATTATTTATTGTCATTCCGAACTTGTTTCGGGATCTAAATATGTAAACATTTGAACAGATGCTGAAACGAGTTCAGCATGACAAAGATTTAGACAATAAACCCAACCAAATCTTCAATTTTAGAAATACGTTGGATTTTAATTACTGTATTCTTTAAAGAAATGGTGTTGTATTTAGACACAAAAATGGTTGAAAACCCTAGTTTTTCAGCTTCCAAAATGCGTTGCTCCACACGTTGCACAGGACGTATTTCGCCAGATAAACCGACCTCAGCGGCAAAGCAAAAGTCTTTTTGCAAGGCTTCATCTTCATTAGACGATAAAATGGCTGCAACAACAGCTAAATCAATTGCTGGGTCGTCAACAGTGATGCCTCCAGTAATGTTTAAGAACACGTCTTTGGCGCCAAGCCTAAAACCTGCTCGTTTTTCTAAAACAGCCAATAGCATATTTAATCGTTTGGCGTTAAAACCAGTAGCAGAGCGTTGAGGCGTGCCATACACTGCGGTACTTACCAAGGCTTGCACTTCTATCATTAAAGGTCGCATGCCTTCTAAAGTAGCTGCAACTGCATTGCCAGACAGTTCTTCGTCTTTTTTGGAAATTAGAATTTCACTTGGATTGGAGACTTCTCTTAAACCTGAGCCTTGCATTTCATAGATGCCAAGTTCATTGGTTGAACCAAAACGGTTTTTATTGGCTCTCAAAATTCTAAACACATGATTTCTATCGCCTTCAAATTGTAAAACCGTATCGACCATGTGCTCCAATATTTTTGGTCCTGCAATGTTGCCATCTTTGGTAATATGACCAATTAAAATGACTGGAGTTGCCGTTTCTTTGGCAAATTTTATAAGTTCAGTCGTGCATTCCTTAATTTGAGAAATGCTTCCGGAAGACGACTCAATATAATCGCTATGTAAGGTCTGAATAGAATCAATAACCACAATATCTGGTTCTAAAGCCTCTATTTGTTTGAATATATTTTGAGTTTTTGTTTCTGTAAGAATGTAGCAATTACTACTGTTTGGATTAATGCGTTCGGCTCGCATTTTAATTTGCTTTTGGCTTTCTTCGCCAGATACGTAAAGTGTTTTATAAGCTAATTTTAATGCAATTTGAAGCAACAAGGTGCTTTTCCCAATTCCAGGCTCACCACCTAATAATATTAAAGAGCCAGGAACAATACCACCTCCAAGAACACGATCAAACTCTCCATCATTTGTTTGCATTCTAGCATCTTGTGATGCGTCAATCTCATTTATAAGTAATGGTTTTGAAACACGTTTTGAAGCTGAAGTTGGTGTTTTCCAATCGCTTTTTTCAGCTTTCTGAATCACTTCTTCTGCAATAGTATTCCACTCTTTACAGGCAGTACATTGTCCTTGCCATTTGGAATATTGAGTGCCACAATTTTGGCAAAAAAAGGTTGTTTTTACTTTAGCCATAAGCCTCTCCTAACCTCTCCAAGGAGAGGGATTTGTCAGTTTACTATTCTTAAAATTTTTATTCTTTTTATGTTAGTCCAATTTAATTAGAAGCCGAAATCACGTTTTATAGCATCAGCTCGATCTAACATTTCATCTTTGGTATAACCTCCTATTTCTTCTAAAATATAAGCAGATTTATAGGTTCGCATTGCTTTTTTAGGTTCGCCAGTTTCTTCATAAAACCTTCCTAAATAATAGTTTCCTAATAGTGTCTCAGGATAATCTCGTCTGGCCAGTTTTCCTAAATCTTCGTAATACTCAAACTTTTTGTTTTTTTCAATCGCTGCTGCTATGGCTTTAAAATCATTGATAAGAATCTTTTTTTCTAAACCAAATAGGTCGTTTATCATCTCATATTTTTCGTTCAAGTAATCAACAGGTGAGGTTTCAAGAGTTAATATTCGTTCCGTATATTCCGTTTTACTGATAGGCTGAAACACAAAAAATATGCTTTCCAATGCATTTGGTATCGCATGAGCTGGAGTTGTATAATGCGTTGGTCCTTCAAAATCATCAAAGTGATATAAGAGGTTTTTATTATCAATAGCAGTAATGCTATTGTTTAGTGTTTTGGCGTCTTCTTTTACAGCTTGTAAATCATTATTTGATGTGGCTACGTAATAAAACATTTTGTTTTCAAACTGCTTTAAACGCTCAGGAACATAAGTTAACATGTCTGGCGCAAAAAACGGACTTACATTAATATATGCTTGAAATAACGGTTTTGGTTTCAGCATAAAATAGTTAATAAAGTTTGCCGTTTCACCATGACCAACAATAACTCTAAACTCTGCTAATCTGTAACTACTTACCATGTGTGGTAGCAATTCCATGGTGATAAATTCAAAAAAACTGGCTCCAGATTCTGTTGGAAGTGAGTTTTGTTCGGAGTAGTAGGTATCTTCTTCTCGACTATCGACCTGATTAATACCAACTACAATGGCTTCAGGCATATCTTCCCAATAGGAATAATAATCAACATTTCCTGCAACCGCCTCAAACATATAATCGCCATCTAAAACCACAAAAAGCGGATAGGTTTTGTCTGTATTGGTTTCGTAATTTCTAGGAAGTTGAATTTTAATTTGTCGTCTTTCTCCTAATTTATTAGAATCAAATTCTTCATAAATAGTTTGTGCGTTTAAAGTGCCTACACAGAAAAACAGCAGTAATAGTTTTGTTAGAGGTTTCATTTTATAATGATTTGAGATTTGATACTGGAAAGGTAATCAATTATTTTTTTCTATTATAAATTGGTAAATAGATAAACGATAGGCTGCCACAAATTATTATGATAAGTGTTTGAGCTGTCCAGATTATCCAACCAAAGGCTATGCTTGGTGTTTCAGGAATATTAAAGAGCGAAAATGCTGCACCAATAGCTAAAGGATATACAAAAATGCCTCCATTGGTGGCTGCAATGGTAAAACTTGCAGAAATGAAGGCTATTAAAATGGCTGCTAACGGAAGGTTGCTAATTTCTGGAACTGCAAACGTGGTGACATAAAACATGAGCACATACATTGACCAAATGAATATAGTATGGAAAATGAAAGCCCATTTTTGTTTCATCTTAAAAATGCTGAAAACGCCTTCTAAAAGACCGTTTACAAAACCTCTGATTTTTACAGCAAACTTAGACTTACTTGTTTTGAAGAACAACAATAAAAGTATTCCGATACCTAAAAGGCCTAAACCAGCGAAAAGCAAGGTTTTTGGATTAAATTTTTCAGCAAAAAATTGATAGATATAATCAAATTCTAAATATAAAGCGATGGCAATAATAGTTAGCATCATGAACAAATCTGCAAAACGTTCGGCAACAATAGTTCCGAAGCCTTTTTCAAAAGGCACATTTTCATAGTTTGTTAAAACTGCAGCACGAAGTACTTCACCTGAACGAGGAATGCCAAAATTTGCCAAATAAGCAATGAAAACTGCCATGATACTATTTGGCAGTTTCGGATGGTAATTCATGGGTTCAAGCATGTATTTCCAACGATATGCACGAGATAAATGACTCAACAAACCCAAAAGCACTCCTAAACCAATCCAATAATAATTGGCATCTTTAAAGTAAGGAATGAATTCCTTTACAGGAAGTTTTGAAAACGTATACCAACCAAAAAACAGAGCTAATAAAAGCGGAATGGAAATTTTAATAGCTTTTTTGGTGGTTGCGTTCAAAAGTTATTTTAATAAGTTAGTTGCTTCATCAGGAAAAACCAATGAAGGTTTAAAGGTTTTAGCTTCTTCAATGTCCATAAACGCATAGGTAATTAAAATAAGCGTGTCACCAACAGCTACTTTTCTAGCGGCAGCACCATTTAGCGTGATTTCGCCACTATTTCTTCTTCCAGGAATAACGTACGTTTCTAAACGCTCGCCATTATCATTATTTACAATTTGAACTTTTTCTCCTTGAATAATGTTGGCAGCATCCATTAAATCTTCGTCAATGGTTATACTTCCTATGTAATTTAAATCTGCACCTGTAACTTTTACACGATGTATTTTAGATTTGACAACTTGAATTTGCATGAGGCAAAGGTAATTAATTTAGCGCGATATTATCGATTAGCCTTATGTCATCAGCATAAACAGCAATAAACGCACGATATGATTTTTTATTCGATTTTCTTTTAACAGGTTTAAGTGTTTGCTCGTCAGAAATAATGAAATATTCCAACTCCAAAAGCTTGTTTTTAGCAAACTGTTTTGTTACCCATTCTGCTACTTTATTAGCACTTTTTGTGCCAAATTTAATTTTGGCAGTTTTTAGTGTTTTATATATAAATGGAGCTTCCTTTTTATAGACTTCCTTAAGACGTTCATTTCTTGAACTCATTGCTAAACCAGAAGTTTCTCTATGTATTGGACATCCAATTATTTTAGTAGGTATATTGTGTTTTTCTACTAACTTTTTAATGATTTGCAATTGCTGAAAGTCTTTCTCACCAAAATAAGCTTTATCAGGTTGAATGATTTCAAGCAAACGTTTTACGATTGTACCGACACCATTAAAATGTCCTTCGCGAAATTTGCCTTCCATTTCAAATTCTAATCCATCAAAATCAAAATGTTCTGAAGTAGTGTTGCCATTGTATATAGTATAAACTGTAGGAGCAAAAACAATTATTTCATTGTTAGAAGCCGTTTTGAGTAAATTAATATCTCTATCTAATGTTCTTGGGTATTTATCTAAATCTTCTTGATTATTAAACTGTGTAGGGTTTACAAAAATACTAACTACTGCAACATCGTTTTGGTTCAGAGCTGTTTTAACCAAAGCCATGTGGCCTTGATGTAAGGCACCCATTGTTGCCACAAAACCAAGCTTCTTTTTTTGGCCTTTTAAAACTTTTATAGCATCACTTATGTCATGCTTTGTAGTGTATACGTTCACGTTAGTAAAAAATTAACAGCGTGCAAACTTAATATAATACTGTTAATCTGCATAATTTTTGTAATTTTGCGTGTTTTTTATTCTAAAATAAAACTATTAGCGCATGAAAGATAAGAGAATATTATATGTCTCCTCGGAAGTAGTACCATATTTGCCAGAAACTGAAATTTCATCAATGTCGTTTGAGGCACCTCGAATGGTAAACAAGCAAGGAGGACAAATACGAATATTCATGCCTCGCTATGGAAACATCAATGAACGCAGACACCAATTACACGAAGTGATTCGTTTATCTGGAATAAACCTTGTAATAAACGATTTAGATATGCCATTGATAATAAAGGTGGCATCTATCCCAAAAGAACGCATTCAGGTTTACTTTATTGATAACGAAGAATACTTTAAAAGAAAAGCAACATTAACCGATGAAAACGGAAATTTATTCCCAGATAACGACGAGCGTGCTATCTTTTTTGCCAAAGGAGTGATTGAAACCGTTAAAAAATTAAATTGGTCTCCAGACATTATACATGTCCATGGTTGGTTAGCTTCATTGCTTCCGCTTTATCTAAAAGAATACTATAAAGATGAGCCTTTGTTTTCTGAAAGTAAAATAGTGACATCCATATACAATCAAAGCTTTGATGATACGTTAGATAAAAATATGATTAATAAAATAAAATTTGATAACGTTGATGAAGCTGCTATTGCAATTTTAGAAAAACCTTCTTATAATAATATTATGAAGGTTGCAGTTGACTATTCAGATGCACTGATTATAGGATCTCAAGAAATCCCTGAAGAGCTACAAACCTATTTAAATAATAGCAAAAAACCTGTTTTAGAATACCAAGACCAAGATACATTTGCCGAAGCATATACAGAATTTTATAACACAAAAGTTTTAAGTTAACCTACATGAAGATGAGTAAAAAAAATTTACAAAATATTGCGCTGTTAGCTATAATTCTAGCTGGATTTATTTCTTGTGAAAAAGATTTTGCAAACATAGACTCCGATGTTGTAAACTCTGATAACGCAACTAACTTCGGCACAGATTTTATTAAGCTTCCTGTTCGGACGTACAATAAAAAAATAACACCTTTTCAAACTAATGGACTTCCAATAAATTTGTTTGGCTTTTACAGTGATGATGTTTATGGTAGCTCAACCGTTAATTTTGTTGGTCAAATGACACCAACAGCTTATAATCCTTCATTTGGCGATAATGTTGTTTTAGACTCTGTAGTACTTACCATACCATACTTTAGCGTAAATACAGAAACAGATGAAGATGGTAATAAAACCTATGAAATAGACTCGATTTTTGGAAACATAGAAGCGCCTATCCGTTTGTCAGTATACAAAAGCAATTATTTCTTAAGAGATTTTAACCCAGACCTTGAGTTTGACGAAACCCAAAAATATTATTCAAACGGATCTACATCAAGTACTGATGCAATTAGTACTTCAGAACTAGAAGGACAATTACTTTATCAGAATGACGATTTCACTCCCAGTGCAGATGAAATTAAACTCACAAAAGTTGAACTAGATGAAAACGGAGATCCGGTTCTAGACGAAGATGATAACCCAGTAACCTATATTTCAGGAAGGCAAGCTCCTGCAATAAGAGTACTGCTTGACAACCCGAACGATACATTTTGGCAAGAATTAATTTTTGATAAAGAAGGAGAACCTGAATTAAGTAACCAAAACAATTTTGTAAATCATTTTAGAGGGCTCTACCTAAAAGCAGAAAACATAGGAACAGAAGGATCAATGATGATGCTTAATTTAGCATCTACAAATACAAACATTACCATTTATTATACCAGTGACATAGACAATGATGATGATACTGGAACCGATACAGAAATTGAAACAGAAGCTGGACAATTTGTAATGAATTTTTCAGGAAATGGCGTAAGCTTGTACAATAATAACTTTATTACCATACCTGATGGAGATACCGTAAATGGTGATGCAAATATTTACCTAAAAGGAGGTGAAGGCTCTATGGGAATTGTTGAGCTTTTCAAAGGTACAGTAGAAGACGAAACAGGAACTGAAGTTGATGCCTTTGAATATTTCAAGAACTACTTTAGAGAAGATAATGGCGATGGCACATTTACACAAAAACGACTTATCAATGAAGCATTTCTTGAGTTTTATGTTAACCAAGACATCATGGAAGGTAAAGAACCTGACAGGATATATATATTTGATGCCGAAAGTGAAACTGCTCTAGTTGATTATTTTTTAGATCAATCTGTAAGTAATACCCAAATCAACGCAAAGATATTGCACCTGGAGCCGCTTCGTCGAGTTGATGACGAACCCAATGGTGAAGGGATAAAATATAAAATCAGAATCACAGAACACTTAAACAATATTATTGTAAGAGACTCTTCAAATGTTAAGTTAGGTCTTGCTGTAACAACCAATGTTAATACCATAGCAAACTATCCATTAAAAAACGAAGATGATGAAGATGGCATTTCCAGCATACCTGCCGGAACAATATTATCGCCTAGAGGAACTGTTTTGTACGGAAACAACTCTCCAAACGAAGAAAAAAAGGTTAAATTAACCATTTATTATACTGAACCTGATAACTAAAAACCTATGTGTGGTATTGTTGGATATATTGGACCTCGTGAAGCTTACCCAATTATTTTAAAAGGGCTAAAACGCTTAGAATACAGAGGATATGACAGTGCTGGTATTGCACTGTATGATGGCAATGATATTAAACTATCTAAAACCAAGGGAAAAGTTGAAGATCTTGAAAAGCGTATCTCAACAGAAATTCCCACAAAAGGTAACTTAGGTATTGGTCACACACGTTGGGCTACACATGGTGTTCCCAATGATGTGAATTCTCATCCGCACTATTCAAATTCCGGT
>JAGQYS010000092.1 GCA_020435965.1 Flavobacteriaceae bacterium
GGTTCGAGTCCTGTTCCCGCTACAAAGAAGCTCCTTGAGAAATCAAGGAGTTTTTTATTTTAAATAAAATCATTTCTGATAAGGAAAGAGCATCTTTGTAAGGTTTCTTATTTTTTCCAAACGAGCAAAGCGAGTTAATCCAGTTCCAGCTACAAAGAAAAATCTCTTGAAATCTCATGAGGTTTTGTTTTTAAAATGCAACTTAAATTTTAACGTTTTGTCTCTAAGGCTCTAATTTCTTCTTCAATTGCTTCAATAAGTTTTATTACTTTTATTCTAACAGGCAAGTAGTTTCTGAGCCTTAACCTATTTTTAATTTGCCAATATTTAAACATTTCCTGATGAAATTGGGTGTCTTCAAGCAATTTGTCATAGTCTAAAATATAAACTTCGGTTCCGTTTTTGTCATTTGGTTTCACACCAATATAGGTTTGAAATTTTGGGTTCATAATACCTTCATAATCATAAGCAATATCTTCATTTTCAATACGTAATAAGGTTGCATATTCATCTTCATAAACTTGCTTCAATTTATCTCTAAGTTCAAAATTTGTTATAATATCAAGACCTTTTACTTTTGCTTCTTCAAAATAAGATAGCCTTAAAATAAGAAATGAATTATAAGTGGATGCATAATGAATGGCATTGGCAACGTCTGTATTTTGTGGCTGTTTATATAGTAAATGATAGAAAATAAGGCTATCATTTCTACTCATATTGGTATACTTTTCAATGTTGGTCTTTAATGTTAAGGTGTCTTGTACCAAACTTTCTTTTATGCCATTTAAAATTCTAATTTCCTGTATCTGTTGTTTGTTTCTTTCTTCAGATTTGGCTAACCAATTGGCAATTAAAATACCCAATACAATAAGTATGACTTCTCCTATGGAGTACAAAACGTAACGGCGTAATTGATGATTCAAGAACAGCTGTCGTCTAACCCTACTAAATATCCCTAACATTAGTTTTTAAAATTATAGTATTCTGAAAGAATAGCCTCTAACTTTCCTGAAGCCTTTAAGGTTTTTATACCATCATTGATGTCTTTTAGCAATTTGGCGTCTCCTTTTTTTACTGCAATTCCCAATGGATCTTGTGTTAATTTTTCGTCTAAAATTTTCAAACCGAAATCAGGATTCAGGGTTTGTATGGATTTAAGTCCAATATAATCATATATATAGGCATCAACTAAATCTTGGTTTATCAATACCCAAGGATTTATGTTCACATCAATTTCAGTTGTTACTATTGCGTTTGGAATGTTACTTTTTAACCAAGTATAAGCTGTTGTATAGCTGTAAACAAAAATACGTTTGCCTTGCAAATCTGGAATGGTTTTGATTGATGATGAATCATGAATCATAACGGCTAAACCATCAATAAAATACGGATCACTGAAATCTACCAATTCTTTACGCTCATCTGTAATACTAAAACCTCTAATGGAAACATCTGCTGCATTGTCTAACAAAGCATCTATTCTTGGGTCACCAACATCTCTGTATGGGTAATCAGGTATAAAAACGTAATCATAACCTTTAAGGCTTAAAATTTCAGAAATGAGTTTGGGTTCTGGACCTTTGGGTTCTGCATCTAAATCAGACCATCTGTAATATGGTAAGGCTGTATATCCTGGCCATGCCATATAAATCCGTACTTCCTCTTTTGTAGTTGCGTCGGTTTTTTCTTCTTTACATGAAAGCATTAAAACCAACAAAAATAAAACTAGATATGTTGGATATTTCATTCATACAAATTAGGGAATTATTAATAATTAAAAAAACTAATTTAACTTAGCATAATTTTAATGAGTACCATCTGTTTTTGTTTTATGTAACTTAGTTTACACAAAATGATATAAAAGATTTGTTATATTTGTGAAAGTGATAAAATTAGTTTCCATAACGTTATCTTTTTTAACCCTATTGCAAAGTTTTGGGCTGCATTTTGACGATATAGCTCAGCTTGACGAATTTGTTGAACACGCAAAATTTCATAGTGAGCAATATGGAGATAATGTTTTTGTGTTTATTGCAAAACACTATGGAGAACTAAAAGCTGAGCATGAAAAAGAGCATCAAGAAGAAAAGGAAGAACATGAAGAGTTGCCATTTAAACACCATTGCCACATAGCTACTGTAACAGTCTACGATGTATGTATTTACAGTATAGATATAACAACTCTAGAGTTTTTAGAATTTTCATCAGATAATTTTTACTATCAAGACCTTTTTTCTTCGCTATACTCAAAAGGGATTCTTCAACCACCTAGGTTTTCATAATTAATCAGATTTTTATTTTTTAGCACCTTGTCACGTATTGTGAAAAAGGGAAGTTAACATTGATTATTTATGAAAAATGCTATCAAACATTATAAAATTCAGTATAAACAATAAGTTTATTGTTCTATTATTTACATCGTTTATTATTGGCTTTGGCTTGTACTCGTTATCACAAATTCCTATTGGAGCTGTACCAGATGTAACCAACAACCAAGTACAAGTAATTACTACATCTCGAAACCTATCTACTCAAGATATGGAGCAGTTTATCACGTATCCTGTAGAATTGGAAATGGCCAATTTACCTGGAGTGGAGGAGATTCGCTCTATTTCTAAGTTTGGACTATCTGTAGTTACCATTGTATTTAAAGATGAATTAGGCACTTATTTGCCCAGACAGCTCATTGCCGAAAAAATTAAGTCTGCCTCCGAAAAAATCCCAGAAGGTTTTGGAACGCCAGAAATGGGGCCAATTTCTACTGGTCTAGGAGAAATATATCAATATATTCTGGATGTTAAACCAGAGTTTAAAGATAAATATTCAGCTGAAGATTTACGTACCATTCAAGATTGGGTTGTAAAAAGACAGTTGTCTGGAATCCCTGGTGTTGTAGAGGTGAATTCTTGGGGAGGATTTTTAAAACAGTACGAAGTGGCCATCAATACCGAAAAACTAAACGCAATGAACATTTCAGCAAACGATGTTTTTACTGCTTTAGAAAAAAACAATAGCATTTCTGGAGGTGGTTATATTGAAAAAGTAAACCAAGCTTTTTTTATTAGAGGTGAAGGGCTTGTTTCTTCTCTTGAAGATATCAAAAGCATTGTTGTTAAAAACGATAGTGGTTTGCCAATTTACATAAAGGATATAGCAACCGTAGGTTTTGGAAATGCAATACGTTTTGGTGCAATTACTGGTAATGGCGAAGGCGAAAAAGTGTTAGGTCAGGTTATGATGCTTAAGGATGCTAACTCCAAAAAAGTTATTGATGCTGTTAAAGAGCGTGTGGCTGCAATTTCAAAATCGTTACCTGAAGGTGTTTACATCAATGCTTTTTTAGATCGTAGTGAACTTATTGCCAAAACAACATTCACTGTAACTGAGAATTTAGTACTAGGCTGTCTTATCGTTATTTTTGTAGTGGTTTTATTGTTAGGAAACTTTCGTTCAGGATTAGTGGTAGCCTCTGTTATCCCATTATGTTTGTTATTTGCACTATCATTAATGTATATTTTTGGAGTTGATGCTAACTTAATGAGTTTAGGAGCCATAGATTTTGGTATTATCATAGATGGAGCAGTTATCATTGTTGAGTTTATTGCATTTCAGATTACCCAAAAGAAAAGTGAGATTAATGTGTTGCCTAAATCTGAGCAATATAAACTTAAGGATGCAATTACAATTACTGGTGCTTCCAAAATGATGAATTCAGCTATATTTGGTCAGCTTATTATCTTAATTGTATTTATACCAATACTATCTCTAAGTGGTGTTGAAGGTAAAATGTTCAAGCCAATGGCATTGACATTTAGTTTTGCACTTATTGGTGCAATGATTTTTTGTTTCACTTATGTTCCAGTAGTGGCATCAATGTTTCTTAAACCAGCCAATGATTCTAATAAGAATATTTCTGTTAGGTTAATGAATTGGCTTAATAAAATCTATGAGCCAATAATTCACTGGGCTTTATTGAGTAAAAGGTTGGTTTTAGGCTTTGCAGTTGTGCTTTTGGCCATGGCTATTTATTTATACACTATAATGGGAGGAGAATTTGTGCCAACACTTGATGAAGGCGATTTTGTAATTCAACCCGTTTTAAAAACAGGAACATCATTAAGTAATACGGTTGAAATTACTACAGAAATTGAAAAAATCCTGTTAAATGATTTTCCAGAAGTAAAACAAGTAGTAACTCGTATTGGAGCTGCCGAAGTGCCTACAGACCCAATGTCTATGGAAGAAAGCGATGTAATAATCGTTTTAAAACCAAAAGATGAATGGACATCTGCATCAACAAAAGATGAACTTGCAGAAAAATTTAAAGAAGCCTTAGCTGTTATCCCTGGAATGGAGGTAGAGTTTACACAACCTATAGAAATGAGATTTAACGAATTGATAACAGGAGTAAGGGCAGATATTGCCATTAAGATTTTTGGTGAAGATTTAGATGTGCTTGCAAAAAAAGGTAATGAAATTGGAACTTTGATTGAAAACGTTCCTGGAGCAGCAGACATTTCTGTTGAAAAAATAGTAGGACTTCCCGAAATGAACGTGCAATATGATAGAGCAAAAATAGCGCGCTACGGACTCAATATTCAAGATTTAAATGATATGGTTTCAATGGGTTTTGCTGGTAGAACTGTTGGTAGTGTTTTTGAAGGCGAAAAACGATTTGACTTAGTGGTTAGGCTCAATAAAGATAAACGCCAGGATATAGACAACCTTAAAAACCTATTTGTTGATATACCTTCAGGCGGAAAAATTCCTTTAAGTGAATTAGCTGAAATAACCTATCAAAAAGGAGCTGCAAAAATATCAAGAGATGATACTCGTAGACGAATTGTAGTAGGTGTTAATGTTCGCAATAGGGATTTACAATCTGTTGTGGATGATGTACAAAAACTAATAAACGAAAATATAAAAATACCTGTAGGATACAACATTACTTATGGAGGCCAGTTTGAAAATTTACAGAGTGCCAAATCAAGATTAATGGTTGCTGTACCAGTAGCACTTATACTCATATTTATATTATTGTACTTTGCTTTTAAATCGGTTAAAGAAGCGTTAATGATTTATTCTGCAATACCACTAGCTGCAGTCGGAGGTGTTTTATTGTTGTGGATTAGAGATATGCCTTTTAGTATTTCGGCTGGTGTTGGGTTTATTGCACTTTTTGGAATTGCAGTACTCAACGGAATCGTACTAATTGAGCATTTTAAAGAATTGAAACATAAAGGGTTTGAAAGTATGGAAAACTTGATTAAACAAGGCACAAAAGATCGTTTGCGTGCCGTTTTATTGACAGCCTCTGCTGCTGCATTAGGCTTTTTGCCCATGGCTATATCTACCAACGCAGGAGCCGAAGTGCAAAGGCCTTTGGCAACCGTTGTTATAGGTGGCTTAATTACAGCCACAATTTTAACACTGGTTGTTTTGCCGGTTTTATATGCTTATTTCAACAAACCAAAAGAAGATAATGATAAAACTCCTAAAAAAAGTCTAGTTGGTTTAAGCATTATAGCTCTATTGTTTTCAGTAAACATAAAAGCGCAGGAGCAACCTTTGACCTTGCAAGAATTAATTCCAATGGCCATAGAGAATAATTTAGGACTAAAAGCAAATGAGCTAAAAATGGAACAGTCAAACACCTTGATAAATAGTGCTTTTAGTTTTGATAAAACACATGTTTACTATGAGTTTGACGAAAATAATTTGGCAGTTAATAACAAACCTTTGCGAGTATTTGGGATTCAGCAAGATTTTCGTTTTCCAACAGTTTATTTTTCTGAAAAGAAAGCCAATAAAGCACGTTATGATTTTATTTCAAGCACTTATCGTATTCAGAAAAAAGCATTGGAAAGAGAAGTGACTTCAAGCTATTATAAATATCAAATAGCACTGGAAAAAGAGCAAATTTATAAAAGGTTGGATAGCTTGTATTCTAATTTTTCATACATGGCTTCTAGACGTTTTGAGTTGGGAGAAACTAATTATCTGGAAAAAATTACCGCTACATCAAAACAGAAACAAATAAATTTACAATACCATCAGGCAAAGCAAAATGTTATTATTGCTTATAATGATTTATTAAAAGTTATTCAATCGGAAAACAAAATTGACATTGCCTCTGAGCCTGCAACTAAGCTAAATGTAAATGTAATAGAGGTTAATAGTAACCCAGAAATGGAATACTATAAAAATAAAATCTCATTGCTTGACGCTGAACGGAGTTTTGAAAAACAGCAATTGTTGCCAGATATTACATTCAATTATTTTCAAGGAACCAATTCTCAATTAAATAATAGTTTGTATGGTTACCAGTTAGGACTCAAAATACCATTGTTGTTTAGTGGCCAATCATCAAAAATCAAGTCAGCTCGAATAGCACAAGAATCGGCAATATTAGAATCTCGCGAATATGAAATACAACTTAATGCTAAACTTGAAATACTCAACATGCAATTATTACAGTTTCAAAAAGCATTAAGCTATTATGAACAGGAAGGAACTGTACTTTCAGATGAAATTTTAAAAACTGCAAATGGCAGTTTCAAGAATGGAGAGATTGATTTCTATCAATATATACAAAGCCTTGAAAGTGCTTATGAAATAAAAATAGACTACTTAAACAAGATCAATGATTACAACCAAACAGTCATTGCCATTAATTACCTAACCTTATAAAAATATTGCCATGCGACGAATAATATATAAAATATCCATTTTAAGCATTGTCTTCTCACTATGGAGTTGTGCAGACAAAGAAAACCAAACCCTTGATAGCGATTCTCTAAACGCAAATGTTGCTGATAAACGCGTTCAGGTCACACAAGCTCAATTTGAAAAAACAAATATGCTTTTGGGCAAACTTGAAGAAAAACCATTTCATACAGTTGTTAAAGCTAATGGAATGATAGATGTTCCGCCTGAAAACAGAGCAGTAGTAAGTGCAATAAAAGGAGGTTATATTAGAACAACACCTTTGCTTGTTGGGGATAAAGTGCGTAAAGGACAAGCTTTGGTCACTATTGACAATCCAGAATTTGTAACCATGCAGCAACAGTATATGGAAATAAAAGGTCAAATAGATTTTTTAAAAGCTGATTTTGAGCGACAAGAAACAATGGTTGCAGAAAATATCACTTCTCAAAAAAACTACTTAAAAGCGGAAAGTGCTTACAAAACTGCCGTTGCAACTCTTAATGGGTTAAAGAAACAATTGGAGTTGTTGAATATATCAACATCACAAGTTGAAAACGGAAATATGACTTCAGTAATTACTGTTTATGCTCCAATTTCTGGAAGTGTAACCAAAGTAAATGTAAGCAAGGGAACGTTTGTTTCGCCGGCAACAATGATAATGGAAATTATTGATAATGAGCATATTCATTTAGAGCTCTCGGTATTTGAAAAAGATATCATGAAACTGCAGAAGGGTCAGAAAATTGAGTTTAAAATCCCAGAAGCTTCGCAAGATACTTTTGAAGCAGAAGTACACCTTATTGGAACATCTATTGACCAGAACAGAACCATTAAGGTTCATGGGCATATAAAGGATGAATCTAAGTACAATTTTTTAACTGGGATGTTTGTTAATGCTTCTATAGTTACAGACTCTAAAATTTCAAAAGGCTTGCCTAGTGGAGCTATTGTAAATGTTGATGGTACTGACCAAGTTTTGATGCTAGATGAAAAAAAAGGAGATATCTATTATTTTAAAACAACCAATGTGAGAGTAATTGATGCTTATGATGGTTTTTCTCTTATTGAAAACACAACTCATTTCAATGAAGAACAACAATTTTTGGTACGAGGTGCTTTTAATCTTTTAGGTGAATAATGAATGAATTCATTTTTTAAAAAGTTTACTTACAATATGGGTAAAATAAATAAGAGGCTCTTCAAGATGAAGAGCCTCTCAAATAAAGTGTTAGCTTAATTATTACTAATACTTCACAAGCCTAACGGTTCTCACCTTATCGCCTTGCGAAACCTTAACGATGTAAACTCCACCTTCTAATCTATTACCAAATTTGTGAACTTCATCTGGTCTAAATTCATCAGAGTGAACTAGTTTATTACTCATGTCAAATACATTTATTGTTATTACATCTGTAGTGTTTTTAGAAGTAACTTTCACATTAAATTCATTATCTGATGGGTTTGGCCAAGATGTGACTTCCATCGTAATTCCTTCAAGATCAACACCTTCATCATTGGCTTCAGTGTAAATATCACTTGGAGGAGCTACAGCACACGGAGCACCAGTTTGACCTTGATTGAAAATAACGTTTTCATGAGCATGCACTTTTTTACCTATAAATAACCCAGTCATAAAGGTTGCATCATTATTACTTCCATCAATATCTATTTCATCATTATAAGCATAGATGTTAGCATCAACCCATGATCCTTTGTCAATTTCAACCTTGTCATCTACATAAATGGTTACTTTATGACCATCAGAATTTATGGTGCCTCGATCATCTAGTTTGAATTTCTTCTTGATGATTAAATTGGTACATCCTGTGAACTCAATAGAAACATCTTTATCAGTTTTTAATTCTTTGATATAGACATTTGTCTCTGTAAAGATAACTGTTGCACCGTCTTTCAAGTCAATCTTATCATAGTTGTCACCGTTTAAGGTAACAGTTTGACCATTATTAACAGTTACATCTGGACTACCATTATTTGAATACGTATTGATAACAAATAAAGGAATTATAGGATCAGCTTGTTGATAAATTTTTGTACCAACAGTACTGCCTCCATTGACTTGAATTTTTGATGCCTTAGCAAATTCATTGATATCACTATCATCATGAACTTTAATCTTCTTGTTATGCTTAGTTACACCAACACCTCCAGTTTGTACTGCGATATCACCATGTAAATGCACTTCATTAAAGCCTATGATAACATAATCCTCAGTTGGTTCTTCGCCACCATTGTTTTCTGGCGCCTCAACTGGACAAGTATCACAATTGTAGTCAGCATTCCAAATCACATTCTTATCGGCTTCTACCTTTTTCCCAATAAATATTCCAGTCATAGTAGTAACATCGCTATTATTACCTCCTTTGACTTTTATATCTTCATCATTGGCGTAAACGCGCCCAGTGAAATTAGAGCCTTTTTTAACTTCTAACTTATCATCAATATATAAAGTCACCATTTTACCACTAGAGTTGAACGTTCCATCTTCATCAAGCTCAAAGTCTTTATTTATGAACATGTTAGTGCAGCCAGTAAACTCTATTGTCGCACGTTTTTTAGTTTTTAACTCATTGATATAAACGTTTGGTGCTGTAAATATTATTGTAGCGTCCTCTTCTATTTCAACCTTGTCATATACACCACCGTTTAAAGTCAGTGTTTGGTTATCATTGGCCTTAGCATCTGGACTACTGTTATTAGAATAAGTGTTGTAAATAAAGGTTGGAATAATAGGATTCGCTGGTTGATAAATTGCAGTGCCAACTGAGCTACCTGCTTTAATTTCAATCTCATCAGCTTGAGCAAATTCAATAATATGACTTGCTTTATCCAATTTAATCTCACCATCAGAATCTGTAACTCCTACACCTCCAGATTGTACAACTACTGAATTTTTAAGATCTACTTTTTCAGATGCGATTATCGTGTATGCAGAAATTAATGCTCCAGCATCAAATCCTGTTACTTCATATTCGGCATAAGCGGTACAATTAGTTAATGATGTTACAGTAACGCTATACGTACCATTCCCTGGAACTTCAATAGATTCAGTTGTCTCACCAGTTGACCATAAATATTCAGCTGCTTCAGTACTATCAGCAGTTAAGACTACTACAGCACCTTGACAGAAGTCTGGTAGTGGGCTTTCTGAAATACTTACTGTTGGAATTATTCCTGTTACTGTAACAGTTGTTGTACATGTAGATACATTACCATTGTTATCAGTTACTGTAAGTGTTACAGTATTGTCTCCAATATCACCACATCCAAATGTATTAGGGAACACACTTAAAGAAGCAATACCACAAGCATCATTAGACCCACCATCAACATCGGCTCCAGTGATAACTGCTACACCATCACCATCTAAACCAATAGTAAATGCTTGACAAATTGCCTGAGGAGCAACATTATCTTCTACAGTCACTATTGCAGTATCAGTTGATACATTACCATTAACATCTGTAACGGTCAGGGTTACAGTATTGTCTCCAACTTCTGCACAAGTGAATGAATTAGGAGACACACTTAAGGTGTCTATGCTACAAGCATCATTTGAACCATTATCAATTTGAGCAGGTGTAATAGAAACATTGCCTGATGCATTTAGTTGAACAGTTATGTCTTGAGTTACAACAACAGGAACAATATTATCTTGAACTGTTACTGTAGCTACACAAGTATCAAAATTCCCATTAACATCTGTTACCGTTAGCGTAACTGTATTGGCTCCAACATTTGCACATGTGAAACTACTTGGTGAAGCCGTCATACTTGCTATACCACAAGCATCAGTACTTCCAAGTCCAATAGCATTGAAATCAGATTGTGTTAAAGAATAATTACCACTAGCATCTAACTCAACAGTGATATCATTACATTCAACATCTGGCTTCGTAACATCAACAATTGTTATTTCTGCTTCACATGTTGCAGTATTACCACTAACATCAGTCACTGTTAATATAACGTTATTACTAAATCCAGTGATTTCAATGTAGTGAACTCCTAAATTTGTAAATGTATCTTGAGAAGATTGGATCCACTCAGTTCCTAATCCACCTAAGAAATTAGACGTATTTCCAACCAACACATTTTTATCTCTAACGAGTGTTGTATTATTTGTTGAAATACCTCCTGAACTCCATCCAGCAGCTCCAGGATCTTGACCAATAACACCAATGATGTCAACAGCATTTCCATTGTTCATTAAGGCAATGGCGTCATTTCCATCAAAGAAAACATTAGGAGAACCTAAATTAATATTACTTCCAATAGCAGCTGTATGTGCTATTTTATATACTCCGTCAGCAGGAATAGAACCTAGCAAACCAATAGTAGTTGGAGTACTGCTTCCATCTGAATAAATATTAAGACTATAGATACTGTTAAAGCCATTGGCTAAAATAACTTCATTACCTGTTCCGTTGTATATTTCAATCCATTTGTTATTTCCTGTTCCATCTATATACTCTGAGATGATTAGTTCATCTAAATCTCCTCCAATATCAGAGCAATCAAAATCTTCTTGAGAAATGCTTATAGTTACTGGACTACAATTATCGTATGAACCATTATCTATATCATCAGATGTAATGGAAACTGTTCCATCATCATTTAATTCAACAGTGAATGAATTACAATCAACCACAGGCGCAGTTACATCTTGTACAGTGA
>JAGQYS010000093.1 GCA_020435965.1 Flavobacteriaceae bacterium
GACACGCTAGACTTAGGATTTAACCTAATTATTAGTGTTAAAAATATTAGAATGCAGGCGTGGTGGAATTGGTAGACACGTTAGACTTAGGATCTAATGCCGCGAGGTGTGCGAGTTCGAGTCTCGCCGCCTGTACTTTTTAAATCGCAGATTTGCGTTAAAAAAGCTTCTCTTTTTGAGAGGCTTTTTTATTTAGGTACAACATAGGTACAACATTTTGATATTTTAGAAGACTCATTATAAATCTAAATCAAATGATATGATTTCATATTAGAAAAAAATGAATTGGATTTATACTACTTTAAAGCCTAGATAAATTAGGGACTTACTTTAATTCTTAAAAGTTGCAATTAAAAAAATAAGACTCTGTAGTTTTTCTCTGTAAGATATTTTAATAATATAATTATCGTTGCTCAAGCTGGCTTATTCTACTAGCCATTTTTTTCGATATCTTTAGCTTTCTTAAATTAAAAGATAAAATACTTAATGAAATACAATTTTAACGATAAAAAGGGAGGCATTTTTGATGTTATTGAAACTTCAATGCTTAAATTCAGTTCAAAATCCTTAAAAAAGGATTGCTATAAAATTATTTGGGCAAAAGGTGAAGACGTAACCATTGGTGTAGATGGATATCGCATTCTTGTAAAGAAAAACCATCTATTATTTGCTTCATCCTTAAACAAGTTAGAATTTGAGTTAGAGAACCAAGATGTATTGCTTTATGCCTTCAACAGAGAATTTTATTGTATAAGAGACCACGATGAAGAGGTGTCTTGTAATGGATTTTTGTTTTTAGGATCATCAGTTCCTTTAATAGTTGAACTTAATGAAAAAGAGATAAAAAGTTTCAGCTTACTTTATGAATTTTTTATTGAAGAATTTGAAACTGTTGATTTAATACAAGGCGAAATGCTTTTGGTATTATTAAAGCGATTACTCATAAAATCGGTTCGTATTGCAAGAAAAATGATGCCTGTAGAAGACATGCCAGATACAAAGTTGGATAGCATACGTAAATTCAGCCTTTTAGTAGAAATGCATTTTAAAGAAAAACATAAAGTATCTGACTATGCCGAATTAATGAATATGACTTCTAAATCTTTATCAAATCTATTTGCCAGATATCACACAAAGTCACCATTAAAAGTCATTACTTCACGTATTATGTTAGAAGCAAAACGCTTATTAGACTTTTCTGATAAAAATATCAACGAAATTGCTTTTGACCTTGGTTTTGAGGAAGCTTCACATTTTTCTAAATTGTTTAAAAACTATGTTGGGCAGTCGCCTAAACAGTATAAAGAGAAATAAATAATAGGAAAATATACTTTTTTTTAGGTCACTTGTTTACGACAAGTAGTTTTGTTGTGCTTTAAATTTGCATCACCAAATACAGGTTTTCCCAATATTGTTTTTCTGAAAAATTATTTATGAGGAAAATATACAAACAACAAGGAATTACACATACCCAAATAGGGTAACAGCTAACGTACCTTTGTAATGTACAAAATTAAGAACTAATAAAAATATAAAAACTCATGGAAGATAAAACATTAACCTGGAAAGACGTTATTCACTTTGCAACAAAAGGAAATTTAGAGCCAGATACTAGAGTAGAAAAAACTGAAGCAAAATGGCGAGAAATTTTAACACCAGAACAATTTAGAATTACCAGACAAGCAGGTACAGAAGCACCACATACTGGAGCATTATGTAGCAGATACGATGCAGGCGTTTATAATTGTGTATGCTGTAACACACCATTGTTCGACTCTACTATAAAATTTAATTCTGGTACAGGTTGGCCAAGTTTTTCGCAGCCAATAAAAAACAACGTAATAAAGTATATAAAAGATTCATCATTTGGGATGGTACGTGTAGAAGTACAATGTAGTACTTGTGATGCACACCAAGGACACGTTTTTCCTGATGGACCAGAACCAAGTGGATTAAGATATTGTATCAATTCAGGAGCTATGGTTATGCAAACCGAAGATGAAACTAAAGAAAAGGAGACAAACTAATGACTACTAATAAATTACAAACACTAACTGTTGGAGGCGGATGCTTCTGGTGTATTGAAGCCATTTTTAACGAAGTAAAGGGCGTTGAAAAAGTAGTCTCTGGCTATTCTGGCGGAACCGTTCCTGGAACACCTACTTACAGAGAAGTAAGTTCTGGTAGAACTGGACATGCAGAAGTGGTGCAAGTAACATACGATGCAGACATAGTTAGTTATGAAGAGTTGTTAGTAATTTTTATGACATCACATAACCCAACAACACCAAATCAACAAGGTGCAGATTATGGTTCGCAGTATCGTTCGGTAATATATTACCACAACGAAGAGCAACAAGAAATTGCAAATGAGGTTATTAAGCAATTAGCATCTTATTTTGATAAACCTATTGTAACAGAGGTGAGTGCAGCAGAGAAATTTCATGAAGCGGAAGACTATCACCAAAATTATTATGAAAATAATAAATCGGCTGGGTACTGTACTGCAGTTATTACGCCCAAATTGGCGAAACTTCGTAAAATGCACGCCAAGAGCCTAAAGTCTGTTACAGCCTAAGAGAACCTAAAAGGTTCCACTACATAAGAGGATATGGAAGTGGTGTAAATAATATGTCACTTCCAAACTTCCCAATTTATAATTACTTAATTATGAAACAATTACTAACGCTTGTGATAGCGATACTGCTAAGTGTTGCCCAAACGCAAGCACAAAAAAAGAAAGATAATATGGAAACTCAAGTAAAAGAAAATAAAGTATTTAAAGCACCAGAATTTAATGTAAAAGATTGGATTGATGCCAACGGAAATAAAACAGACCAAGTAAAACTATCGGACTTCGATGGTAAATTTAAAGTGGTATATTGTTTTCAAAGCTGGTGTCCTGGCTGTCATAGTGTTGGCTTACCTAATCTTCAAAAAATGGTAAACGCGTTAGAAGGCAATGATAAAGTAGCCTTTGTAGCTATACAAACCGTTTTTGAAGGACATCATGCCAATACCTACGATAAAATGGTAGAAACACAAAAAAAGTACGACCTTAAAATACCTTTTGGTCATGATGCAGGAGACGATGGTGAATCACGTTCAAACTTTATGTCAAACTACCAAACAGGTGGTACACCATGGTTTGTATTAATAGACCAACATAACAACGTGGTATTTGCAGATTTTCATCTTAATGTAGATGCTGCAATTGAAGTACTTAAAAATATAAAATAGAAAAAATGTTAAGAAACGTACCAAAAATAAAACTCTATGGCGCAGATGGTTGCCATAAAACACATTATTACCAGTTGGTACTAAACAAAATAGGATTACCCTATGAGTTTTTAGATGTAGAAGCCAACGAAGCTCATGCCAAAGAGCTTCGTAGCCTTTACACTAACGGAAAGTTAAACTTCCCAACAATTACCATAGGTAAAAAGAAACTTCGCAATCCGTATAAAGAAGACATCTTAAAATGGATGCATAAACTTATACCAAGCATGTTAGAAATAAAACACAATACAGACGCACACAAATACGCGCTAGATATTAATGGCGAAGAAGCCAAAGTAGAATACATTGTTAAAGACGATGGCAAATTGTATTTAGTGCACTCAGAAGTGCCTTATAATTTAAGAGGAAAAGGCATTGGTAAAGAACTAGTGCTTAAAACTTTTGAAAAATTAACCGAAGAAGGCCATAAAGCAGTCGCAGTATGCTCTTATATAAAAGCTGTAAAAAGCAGAGACGAGCATTGGCGCAATATCATAGAATAGTAACATAAGAAAGGACAAATAAAATGAAAACATTAGACGACTCTAGTATAAAAGCACTCATTAGCCTTTTAGAAGACCCTAATGAACAAGTATATAACGAGATTCATCAAACTATTTTAGCACTAGGCGAAGATGGTATTGTACCACTTCAAAATGCCTTTGCAAATAGTGCAGACCCATTACAAAAAGAGCGTATTGTCGCTATTTTAGATGGATTAAAATTGAATAAATTAGAAGCAGATTTAAACTATTGGAACGAGTTTAATTACACAGATTTACTTGATGCTCTATATAAAATAACGGCTTATGGCTATCCAAATTTCGATAAAAAAGAAGTTGCAGAAACCTTAAATAAAATCCAAGCAACCATAAGAGAACAAATAGATATTAACGACCCAAAAGGTGTTATAGATATTATGAATCAAGTTATTTTATACGACTTTGGTTTTAACGGAAACATTCGTAATTACTCAGGTATCAATAATTCATTCATCAATAAAATTGTTGAAAACAAGAGAAGTAATCCAATAGGCCTATCCATTATATATTTAATTATGGCAGAACGGTTAGATATTCCATTGGTAGGTATTAATTCACCAGGACATTTTATTATTGGTTATGCGAACGATTACTTTTCGTATGAAGATGTGGAAGACGGAACCATAATCGATAATATTTCATTCTTTATCGACCCATTTAATAATGGCCAGAAAATAGAAGTAGATGATTACGATAAATGGTTGCTAGAAGTGCCTTATAAACTTGAAGATAAAAAGTACTTACCAGCCACCAATAAAGCCATAGTAAAACGTGTAATGAACAATCTTATTTATGCACTTTTTACAACTGGCGAAAAAACAACAGCAAAAAGATTATTAGACATCAACGAAGCACTAATAATTGATTAATAGCGAAATCCTCTTGCGTCGAGTTAGTGTAAATTTAATGTTTTTTCGCAAGAGGATTTTATTTAAAAATGGAGAAAGAATTATGGAAACAATAACAAATCCTAAAAATCAATATACAGAATTAGGTAAAGTTGCTTGGTTAAGAGATTATAAGGAAGCACTAGAACAAAGTACAATTAAGAACAAACCTGTGTTGCTTTTTTTTCAAGAAATACCAGGTTGCTCAACTTGTGTAAATTATGGTCGAGACGTGTTAAGTCATCCATTAATGGTAGAATTTATAGAAAATGAATTTATTCCGTTAGCCATTTATAACAATAAACCAGGGAAAGACAGTGACATTTTACAATTGTATAATGAACCCTCTTGGAACAACCCTGTAACCCGTTTTGTAGATGAAAAGGGTAAGGACATTATCCCAAAACTAGCCAACAATTACCATCCATTAAGTCTATACACTAAAATGGTTGAAGTGTTAAAAGTGTTGGAGAAAGATGTGCCAAAGTATGCACAATTACTGGGTGATGATTTAAAGATGGAATATGGATATTTTAAAATGACCATTTACGAAACACCTTGCTTTTGGTCTGGCGAAACTACTTTAATGCAACATCCTGCAGTAAAATATACTGAAGCAGGCTGGATCAATGGTCTAGAGGTTGTAAAAGTATTTTACGACGAGTCTAAAGCATTATTAACAGAACTTGATAGTTACGCAGCCAATGAAGGTTTGTTTAAGATTAATAATCATCATGATTATAAAATTGATAAACGTCCACAATACTATTTGTCCAAGTCACCTTTTAAATATTTATCGTTGAGCAAAGCACAAAGAGCCAATATTAATTTAGCAATTCCTTATCAAAGAAATCCAAGCAGCTATTTAAGCCCTAAACAGGCAGGTATCTTTAGAGAAGCTTCCCAAGGAATTGGAATTACAGGTAAAAGCAAACAATATTTAGAAGATGTTAAAACATCTAGAAATGTATAATTTAAAAACAAATATTATGTCAAATTTTTCAGAAATTATTAAAGAGAACAAACCAGTATTAGTAGATTTTTATGCTACTTGGTGTGGTCCTTGTCAATTAATGCATCCAATTCTTGACGATGTAAAAGAGGCAGTTGGTGACAAAGCATCGATTTTAAAAATAGATGTAGATAAAAATCAAGAATTAGCATCAAAATACCAAGTAAGAGGCGTGCCAACAATTATGGTTTTTAAAAATGGCGAGCAACTTTTTAGGCAATCTGGTGTTTTGCAAAAAAATGAGTTAGTTGAATTGTTAAATAAACATATTTAGCCTGTAAGAACATAAAGATTACTTGGTTTTTTAATGATTTTTAAATATAAATTCTCAATGGAAACAAAATCTAATAAAAACGAAGTCATAGTAATAGGCACAATCCATAGTCAGCATTTAAATAATGAAGACTATGGATTGTCTAATTTAAAAGCGATTATAGAATCGTTAAAACCAGATGTTGTTTTAGCTGAAATCCCACCAGATAGATTTAAAATTGCACAAGGAGAATCTAACGAAACAGGAATCATAAAAGAACCACGCGTCCTGCAATATCCAGAATTCAGTAAAGTTGTTTTTCCACTTCAGAAAGAAATGAATTTTCAGCTATTTCCAGTTTCTGCTTGGACAGAAGAAATGGCAAATACTAGAGAAAGAAAGTTAACAGCGATTAGTAAAGACCCAAATAGACAAGAAGATTGGTATTTATATTTAGACGCAAGAGAAGAAACTTCACGATTATTTGAAAAAGCCAACAAAGGCTTAAATCCCGTTTGGGTACATTCCAACGAATTTGACACCATAATGAATATTGAATTACAAGTATTTGACGAATTATTCAATGACGATTTAGGTGCTGGTGGTTGGACAAATATTAACAACGCGCACTACAGCTTAATTAATAATAAATTAAGTAGTTTTAAAGATTCAGGAAAACGAATCCTTATCATGTTTGGGGCAGGACATAAAGGTTGGTTGAAGAACAAATTAAAACCGCGGACAGATATAAAATTAGTCGACCTACTTGATGCCTTAACGTAGTAAATTTTAAAAAAAAAAGAATAATTAAATGGCACCACTAGATAAGATTCTATTTGCTTGGAAAAAAAATAATTCACTTACGTTGTTTCTTCATAAAAATATTGAAGACGATTGGCAAAAAGAAAAACTTCATAAAAAAGGTAGAACCGTAAAGCAACAATTCTTGCACATGGTGCAAATGCGACTCATGTGGTCTACAAAAATTAACAATAAAATAGGTGTTGAGACTAAATTAAACACTTCAAACAAAAAAACAATTGTAGAACAGCTAAGTGACAGCCATAAACGTATACAAGAAACTTTCATAGCATTACATAATCAAAATGAAAAAGGGAATTTCACCTTTGATACGTACACACTTTTTACAAGGCTAATTGCACATGAGGCACATCATAGAAGTCAAATAATTGCTATTATAAAAGTAAACGATTTACCAATTAACAATTCTGTAAACTATGGTTTATGGACTTGGGGACATAACTTTAATTAATCAATATGTCAGAGGAAAAGTTACTTAATGGTATAGATAATTTATTGCAAGAGCACTTTCTAAACTTAACAGAGAAGCTACTTCAATCTATGCACTTAAAATTTCTGCATACCGAAATACAAGACAGCAATATTATAAATGTAAAAGGAAGCATTGAACTCGGTGTAATTTCATATAAATATGCTATTTATATGATTAGAAATACGTCTGAAGTAAATGATTCAATTGTTACTCGTTTTAGGGAAGGAATGGATCCTCATACAGACAAAGGCTTAATAATAACAACTGGGAAATTTACAAGAAAAGCCAAACAACTTGCAAAACAAAAAGGAAAAATCCCAATAGATTTGGTTGATGGTACTATTCTAAATAAAAAAATTACAGAAAACGCGATACAGATAGAATAACATCATTTTCTACCAATGTTCCGTGCCCTTAGCACCCTTAAACGGGCCGACTAAATTTTTGATAACCCAACCTGCATAAACCGTACTTTTTTGTGCTTGTACTTTTTCTTCGCCAATAAAACAATCTAAAGTCTGCGGGTAGAAAGAGAAATACTTTTTTAGCATCTTATATTCGTCAAAAGGGGCTTCATAGGTCCAGGCAATAATAACATTAGGATTACTTTTTAGAGCCCAATAATTGGCTTTTCCTTTCCATTCGCACCAACTATGTCTATCTTTTATTTGAACTAGAAGGTTTATGTTCACATCTGTTGGCGGTATATAAACCGTTGGTGGATTTGCGGTTTCGCAAACTGCTAAAGCATTATTTGTTTTAACCAATACATCTTCCTTAAATAAAACTCTTACCAATTCTTTAATTGATTTAACTGTAGGTGGTCTGGAAAAATCCCAAACAGACATTTGTCCATCTTTTGGAGTTATCGCAAAATCAGGACGTTCCTTTCCTGTGTATTGCCATTTAGCTCTTGCTTTTATAATCCAGTCTGGTAAGTGTTTTTTCAAAAATACATTCAATTTAAAACAAAGTTAGAAAAATATATATATTACAAGGTTTTAAATATAAGGCTTTAGGTGATTTGCTGTGGTAACTTGCAACCCAAAAATAAGCCATTCTATATGAAATCTAAAAACAACAAAATATGGTTAGCATCTGGGTTGCGCACACCATTTGTTAAAGAAAATAAAGAGTTTAAAGATATTTCTGCTATAGATTTATCTGTTGCTGTGGTTAATAATATGAAACGCAAAGAACAGATTAATCCAAATTATGTAGCTTGGGGCACTGTTGTGCCTAATCTTACATATAGTAATATAGCACGTGATATTGTGTTAGAGTCTGAAATAAAAGACGAGACCATTTCTTTTTCTACAACAATGGCCTGTAGTACGAGTTTATTGTCAACCATTCAACTAGCATCTATGTTACAAGAGGATGAGGTTGGTATTTCTGGTGGTGTTGAGAGTTTTTCTAATATTCAATTCGGACTTTCAAACAAAACGTCTAAATGGTTAAAGAGTCTGCCAAAAATAAAAGGCTTTATCAATAAGCTAAAATGGGCCTTTAAGATTTTTAAGTTCAAATTATACATACCACCAGGTGTAAATAGGGTTACAGGCAAAAGTATGGGACAACATGCCGAAATTACGGCACAACGTCTTGGAATTGAGCGGGAAAAACAAGACCAATTAGCGTACAATAGCCACATTAATTACTTTAATGCCAAAACCCAAGGATTTTATGATGATTTAGTATTTCCGGCATTTAATGTACTTGAAGATTTAATCCCAAGAAAAAACACGTCGTTAGAAAAATTGACAACCTTAAAACCAGTGTTTGATAAAAAGTCTGGCAAAGGAACATTATCTGCTGGTAATTCTACCTTGTTCACAGATGGTGCTGCAGGTGTTTGGGTTGCTGGTGAAAAGAAAATTAAAGACCTTAAAACGCCCTACAAAGCACAATTGGTAGATTGGGAAATGGCAGGTGTAAATATAGAGGAAGAAGGTATTTTAATGTCACCAACATTTGCCATTCCTAGATTGTTAGAACGTAACGGGTTAACCTATAACGATATTGATGTATGGGAAATACACGAAGCGTTTGCATCTCAAGTATTGTCAACAATTAGCAATCTCGAAAATACCGAGCATCTTAAAAAAGTTGGGGTAAAATCTAACTTCGGGAAATTCCCAATGGAAAAACTAAACACCAATGGCAGTAGCATAGCCATTGGTCATCCGTTTGGGGCAACTGGGGCGAGAATCATCAGTCAGACTCTAAAACAACTACACCTTTTGGGCAGAAATAAAACGGCTGTAATCAGTGTTTGTGCCGATGGTGGTTTGGGTGCTGTAGCCTTATTAAAAAACTAGAATAATAATTAATTTAAATCAAATACAATGACAGACAACGAAATTAAAGAACAGTTAGATGGTATGCTTACTATGGTACATAATGGTGAAATTTTAGAAGCCATAGATAAGTACTATCACGATGAATTAGTAACGCAAGAAGGTGTTAACGGAGAGCCTTTAGTAGGTGGTAAAAAGGCTTACCTAGAAGGGTATAAAGAATTTTTAGAAAACATGAGTCGTGTAACCACCTTTAAAGGTACACCAGGTTTAACTGGAGTAAATGTTTCTACCATTGGATGGGAACTTGATTTTGACAACAAACTACCACAATGGGGAACCGTAAATTTTAACGAACTAGCTGTACAGGAATGGAAAGATGGTAAAATTTATAGAGAAACCTATTTTTATAAGCCAGAATAAATTTGACCTTTAGTTTTAATTCGTTAAAACTAGATAATCCCAGGATAATCAAAAAGACTTTTACTATTCAGTGGAAGTCTTTTTACTTTGTCTAAAACTAAATATTCATTAATAAAATTATTGAGAAAAATATACATTTTTCAATGTTTTATATTTAGCATTACAAGACGCGTTTCTCTATAAATTTGTAAAATGAAAAGTAAACTAAACATAAAAGATAAATTTAATAAAGAACTTCCAGCAGACCCAAATACTGCTAATACCAGAAGACAGGTAAAAGAAGCGTGTTACTCTTTTGTAACACCAAAACAAACCGAAAAACCTGAAATGCTTCACGTTTCACCAGAAATGATAAACAATATAGGTTTAACATCAGAAGATGCAACGTCCAAAGAATTCTTAAACACATTCACAGGCAATGCTGTTTTACCTAATACCAATCCTTACGCAATGTGCTATGGTGGACACCAATTTGGCAATTGGGCAGGACAATTAGGAGATGGACGTGCGATAAACCTTTGTGAAGTTGAGCATAATGATAAAAATTGGGCATTACAATTAAAAGGTGCAGGCGAAACACCATACTCACGTACTGCAGATGGTCTGGCTGTACTTCGCTCTTCTATTAGAGAATATCTCTGTAGTGAGGCAATGCATCATTTAGGCGTGCCAACTACAAGAGCATTGTCTTTGGCTTTAAGTGGAGATAAAGTACTTCGTGATGTTATGTATGATGGTAATCCAGATTTTGAGAAAGGCGCCATAGTTTGTCGTACTGCAGAATCGTTCATCCGTTTTGGTAATTTTGAAATATTTGCATCTCGTGGTGATACAAAAACCTTGAAGACCTTGGTAGATTATACCATAAAGCATCATTTTTCACATTTAGGTAAACCCTCAAAAGAAACCTATTTGGCATTCTTTAAAGAGGTGGCAAATCGTAGTTTAGAAATGGTAACCCATTGGCAACGTGTTGGTTTTGTTCATGGCGTAATGAATACTGATAACTTATCTATTTTAGGATTAACTATAGATTATGGGCCTTATGGCTGGTTAGAAGGTTACGACCATGACTGGACGCCAAACACAACCGATAAACAGTTTAAAAGATATCGCTACGGAACCCAACCACAAATTGTACTTTGGAATCTGTTACAACTTGCTAATGCCTTGTTCCCATTAATTGAAAATGCAGATGCGCTAGAGAAAATTCTTCATCAATACCGAGAAGACGAAAGCATTGCTTATACAAATATGATGCGCTCTAAATTAGGGCTGAAGAATAAAGCAGAAAGTGATGAAGAATTAATTAAAGATTTAGAACGAATTCTTCAATTGACCGAGACAGATATGACTATTTTCTTCAGAAAATTGGCAGACCTTAAAAAGTTAGAATACAACAAAGGGTTAGATATTATTGCACAATCATTTTATGAGCCTTACGATTTAAAAGACCCAGTAGTAAAAGAAAATTGGGAGAAATGGTTTAAAGCTTATGGCGAAAAGTTACTGGTAGAACCACTTAATGATGAGAACAGAAAAATTGAAATGAACAAAGTAAACCCGAAATATGTGTTGCGAAATTATATGGCGCAACTAGCTATAGATGATGCAGATAGCGGCGATTATAAATTGATTGATGAATTATTTCAATTACTTAAAAAGCCTTATGACGAACAACCAGAAAACGAAAAATGGTTCGCGAAACGGCCGGAATGGGCAAGGAGTAAAGTAGGTTGCTCAATGTTGTCTTGTAGCTCATAAATTAGAAAATCAGAGTTTTAAACTTCTATAGAAATCAATATTTTAATAAAATAAAATTTTAAATAAACATGGATAAGCAAAAAATTAAAGACGCGTTAATCGCATTAGAAAAACATCACATTGATGAAGCTGAAATGAAATATGAGGACTTTTTAAAAGGCAACCTTTTAGACAAAACTGAAGTGGTAGATGATGACGACCAATCGCACCACAGACAGAGTATTGAAATTTCGGACCAGTTGGAAGAACAAGCACATGTACATGCAGACCATTTGGAAGCCATTAATAAAATATCTTTTGAGCCAACAGAGGTGGTTCAACCAGGTGCAATTGTTAGTGTAAACGGTAGGTGTATGATAGTGGCAGTTTCTAAACCTGCATTTAATGTAGATGGACGCGATTTTTTAGGCATTTCGCCAAATGCACCGATTTATAGCAGTTTAAAAGGTAAAAAAGCTGGAGAGAGTTTTACGTTCAACAATCTTGATTTTACTATAGAGGCTGTAAATTAAAACCATTATTTATGCAGCACACGTTTGATAAACTTTTAAAAGACATTAAAAAATGTCAAACCTGTGCCGCTTTTCTTCCTAATGCACCTAAACCTATTGTTAGTGTGAGTCCAGAATCCAAGATATTGGTAATTGGGCAAGCACCAGGTACTAAAGTTCATGAAAGCGACATTCCATTTAATGATAAAAGTGGTGAAAATTTAAGAGACTGGCTTGGTGTAACCAAAGCACAATTTTACGATACTAAATTGTTTGGCATTGTGCCTATGGGGTTTTGTTTTCCAGGAAGTAATCCTAAAGGTGGAGACTTGCCACCACGAAAAGAATGTGCACCACAATGGCACAATGCTCTTTTTAGTGAAATGCCAAAGGTTGAGTTGGTATTACTTATTGGACAATATGCCCAAAAATATTATTTGGGCAAGAGTATGAAAAAGAACCTTACCGAAACGGTAAAATATGGTTATGAGTATTTGCCAAAGTACTTTCCTTTGGTACATCCATCGCCATTAAATTTTAGATGGCAGGCAAAAAATCCATGGTTTAAAACAGATGTTTTGCCAATGTTGCAAAAAAAAGTAGAACAGATAACACATAATTAAAAAATGAAATTATACGATACACCCTCTGAATTACTAAATAACCTTAATAAAAGAGGTTTTACCATTGGTTTTAATATGTATGGGGTTTATTGTAAAGGATTAGACAGACATTTTAAGCCCGAAAAATTTAAAATAACAGAATTTCACCGTTTTGATAATGATTCAGATCCAGGAGCGCAGAGTATAGTATACGCATTAGAAACTAAAGACAACTACAAAGGTGTTTTAGTAGATGCTTATGGCATGTATTCAGACCCATTATCTTTTGAAATGATTCAGAAACTGAAAACACATTAATACAATGAAAAAAAACAGGATAATATTTTGGGCAACCACCCTATTAATTGCATTGCCAATGCTAGGCAATGGCGTTATGGAAATGATACAGCCAAATATGCTTTTAGAAGAAGCCAATAGATTAGGCTATCCCTTATATTTTTTTACCTGGTTAGGGGTTGCTAAAATAACAGGTTCACTATTATTAGTTATTCCTCAAGTAGGAAAAAAGCTTAACGAGTTGGCTTATGCTGGTTTCTTTTTCGATTTTTTATTCGCATTTCTAACCTTAATGTCTATTAAAGATTATAAAACAGCTATTGCACCAATTGCCTTTATGGCATTGCTTTATGTGTCATATCACTATAAAAATAAATTAACCAATAAAACCAATAAAATGATTGTAGGAGTTTTTAAATATAAGATAAACCCAAAATTTCAGGAGGAATTTGACTATTTATACGGTCATGCCACAAAATACTTGGATGCTATAAAAGGTTATGATGGCCATGTAACTTATGATGGCGAAGACGGCGAAAAAATGCTTGTTGTACACTTTAAAGACAAAGAATCGTTTTTAGTTTGGGATGAGCATCCAGAACACAAAAAATATAAAGAGCGTGGTAAAAAAGACATCTTTGAATATTATGATGTTTCCGTCGGAGAAATTTTTGAAAGACATATAAAATAAACTAAAAATACAAATAATAAATTAAAATTATGGAAAATATTAACCTAACAGACTCACTACTTGAAGTAGTAGACCAATTAAAAAAGAATGGCTATAATAATGATTTTGAATATCATGCAGACCATATTCATGCCATTCAAGGTAATGTAAAATTAGAAGTAGATGATTTTAAGGTAGATAAAGGTTATCAATTTGAATGTGCTACCTCTGGCGATTGTTCTGCTGTATATGCTATTTCTTCAGAAAAGAATAATCTAAAAGGTGTTTTAGTTGATTTTTACGATACTAATATTAGAAAATTAGATGATAAAATTGCTCAAAAATTCGAAGTAGATACACAAATCAACCATAACGATGATTCTAGAGTTGAAACCAGATATGGAATGAATAAAGTTTTTAAAGATACATTTAACGAAAATCCTGATCGATATGAATTAAGAGTTGGTTATCCTGATTTTCCAAAATGTCCATTTAACCAAACATTTAAAATGTTGGGTTACGATAAAGAAAACAAAGATTACGTTTGGTTAGTCACTAGCGTCCTAAAAGATGACAGATTACCAAGAGTAAGTTATTCCAAATAATAGCACAATCTACATTAAAAGCACTCAAATTTATATCCTGAGTGCTTTTTTAAAATATTCCAATAATAAAAACACTATAATATGCAAAGGCTACTATTATTAATTATTTTGGTTTCAACCTTATTTTCTTGTAAAAATGAAACCAGCAAAGTAAAAAACGATAAAAAGGAAATACAAAATGAATTACTTGGCTATTTATATACCACAACCAATGGCGAAGGTGAGAACCAAGTAGTGCAGCTTTCAAGATTTAATGATGGTTCATTAGGAGATGAAAAAGTTTACCTCACTAAAGGTAAAGGAGGTTCGGACCATAGTGCACCTGCTCATGGCGATTACGACGCACAAGGGAACCTAAAAATTATTGGTGATTATTTACTAACCACAAACCCAGGAGACCACAGCATTTCCGTTTTTAATTTAAACAAGAAAAACGGCAACCTTACCTTTAATTCCATTATTGGTTCTGAAGGAGAAAGACCTGTAACCATAGACTTTGCACCTGTAGATGAAACAAAACAAGAATACTGGGTAGCAGTTGGCAACCAATGGGGAACACCAACAGTTCTATACGAAGGTGAAAAGCTTAAAAGATACCCAAGCGATGAGTGGCTAAACCAAGATTTGACTAAAACCCATGAAACCGATAAAAATAGATCTATAGAATTATTTAAAATGAACATGGCAACAGGCAAACTCACTTTTATAAAAACTTTAGCAGAATATGTTCGAGAAAATGGCGGTCCCGCAGATGTTAAATTTAGTCCAGATGGGAGTAAAATAGCTGTATCACTTTGGGGAATACCACATTTTTTTGCTAAAGATCCACTTTTAAAAGAGCTGAAACCAAGCAGAATTTATGTCTATGATTTTAATAATGGAGAAGTTTCAAATTCAAGATATTTTGAAGAAGAGGGATTAAGCGGTGCTGTTGGCTTTAATTGGCACAACAACTCAAAGCATATCTATCTAACCTATTTTAATATTGTAAATGACAAAGCAGATAATGGCATTGTGGTTTTAGGAGATACAGACAAAAAGCTTACAAAGGTCTCTAACCATAGAACTGGTAAGGCAGAATTTATTGATGAAGCCTGTTGGACAGCCATTAGTAAGGACCAAACTAGACTATACGTGTGTAGTTATATTACCAACGAGGTTACTACTTTTGAGCTTAATCCAGATGGAACAGTTGCCAAAAAAGTAGGCGTAGAAAGAAGAAAAGATTATCAGCCAAACGAAGACAGCAAAGATTTATTTATTTCACCAGACAATAAATACATTTATATGTTAGGTTCATTTTTCTCATACTCTGTAAACACTTTGGAAATTACCGAAAATGGAGTAGCATATAAACAACAATATACACTAAAAGAAACCAAAGACGAAGTGGGAAATCCAGGGGTATATGATTTGGTTGGATTAGATGGATTTGATTTAAAAAAATAATTATGGACATTGTTATCTACGAAAATAAAGACATTCAAAATCAGCTAAATATTAAAAAACTCGATTGGGAACTTAAAGACGGAAAAATCCATCGCATTTTTCAATTTAAAAACTTTTATGATGCCTTTGCATTTATGACACAAGTGGCCATTTATGCAGAAAAAATAAACCATCACCCAGAGTGGTTCAATGTATATAACAAAGTTATAGTCGCATTAATCACTCATGATTTTGGCGGTGGAATAAGCAATTTCGATATCGATTTAGCAGCAAAAATGGAAACTTTCGCAAAAAAATATCAGTAATTATGAAAACAATTGCCACCGCACGAATTGAAGGACCAGAAGCCATTGGCGATGCAGAAATTGTACAGTTAGAAAATGGTGCATTTCAATTACAACTCAAAGAATTCTGGGTAGCTCAAGGCGCACCAGATGTTCAAATTGTATTTAGTAAAGCCCAAGACGGAGTAATATCCGAAAGTAACATCAGGTTTATAGCTAAGTTGCCTGCTGGTACATTTAATCAAAATTTTGAAATAGACCATCTTAGCGATTTTGAACAAATGAAAACACTCATAGTGTACTGCAAGCAATTTTTTGCACATTTTGGGCATGGAACTATTGAGCGTGTTATATAAAATGGCTAGATCTAATTGAGGAAAATCAACATACACAGATATGTTACGCGTAATAGATTGAGTAGCGTTTAACGATAACTTTATATCAAAATATTGACAATTAAAACACAATAGACTATGGACCCAAAAAATAACATGATAGAAACGGTAAAAGAGCTCAATAATGTAGGCTATACTGAAGATTTCAGACTTACAGGCGAAAAACTACATTGGGTTGGTAAAAATGCTAATTACGATGCAGACCAATTTAAGGTAGATTATGCTTACCGATTTGAAAGTTCAGAAACACCAGAAGATACCTCGTTAGTATATGCCATTTCAATACCAAAAAAAGGGATTAAAGGATTGCTTTTAGACGTGCTGGATACCTTTTATTCGTTACCAGATAATTTTGTAAATAGCAAAATTAAAAGCACAGAACCAACCATTTTGCAACATGAAGATTCAAGTGTAGACTTAAAATTTGGGTTCATACCAAAAGTGCATAAAGCCAAATTCAATGAAGAGCCAGATAGATACGTTTTAAGAAAAAATTATCCAGATTTTCCTGCATGTCCATTTGGTCAATCTTTTAGTATGTTAGGATACGACAAAGGATTGTCCAGATATGTGTGGTTAACAACCAGTATTTTAAAAGACGAACGTCTTATAGTAGATGAATTTATAAGTAAAAAAGAAAATTAAATTATGGAAAAAGATAAACGTAAAAATTATTCAAAGATCTTGCTTATTGTTGGTACTTTATTAATGATTATCGCACCTATAATTTTTACTTATCTTTTTAAAATTAATATATCTGAAAGTGCTGAAATAGGTGAAACCATTGGTGGTATTACATCACCTGTAGTCTCATTAATCGGTGCTATTTTGCTATATTATGCATTAAGTGCCCAAATAGATTCAAACAAACTATTGGCAGAACAAATTGAAGAAGATAGAGTTAAGGAGAGAAAGCAAAATGAAGAGGAACATATATCGCAACTGTATCAATTTTTTTCAAAAAATATAGAAGAATACACATACGAATTAAAAAACACAGATGGTTCTTTAAGCAATATTTTTAAAGGAAGTATTGCACTACATTATTTTGTAGAATTTATTCAGAAGGAAAATATAAATCCACACAATACCGAAGAACTATTGCAAGATAGAAACGTAAGAGAATTTGTAAGTATAATTGAGAGTTCTAAACTTATGATAGACAGTTTACAAGAATCCATTATAGATACTGAAGACAAAGTATACTACAAAAACTTAATCTCGCATCAACTCACCTATAAAATCTCACCTAATTTTGATAGTATTTCAAAATACGGAAAAGAAGTTGAAGAATGTAAAGTGTGTGAAATTAACCACGGACAATTTCCAGCATTTATTCTTAAAATGCTTTTAGAAACCAAACAAGAATTAGAAAAAATATAAGCAAATTATTATGATAGCAAACGAAAACAATATGGTAAATTTTATGTTAAAGTTTAAAAAACAAGGTTATACAGATAATTACACCATAGAAAACGGGCAGCTAAAATCTACACAAACTGGCGAGTTTATAAAAGAAGAAGACTTCAAAGTGGATTTTGCATGCCAATTTGATATAACCGAAAACGCAACAGACCAACAATATCTATACAGTATAAGTACACCAAAAGGCAAAGGATTATTGGTTGATATACTTGGCAACTATTTGTTTGATAATTATGAATTATTAGAACCAAAATTTGAAAATATAGAAATACAATCACATTTGGTTGAAGAAGAATTAGAGCGTAAATACGGATTGCCAAAAATTTACAAAGCAGAATTTGAAGAAGACCCAAATCGTTTCGTATTACGAACAGGTTTCCCAGATTTTCCAACTTGTCCTTTTGACCAAACATTCTCTATGTTAGGCTATGACAATAAAAATAAAGAATACGTTTGGTTAGTAACCAGTATTATAAGAGATAAGCGTCTAAAACGAATTGAATATTCAATGTAACATTTATTTTTGAAAACTTCAGCATCAAATATTGTAACCCCAAAAGATGTATCTTTTTTAGTTGAAAATTTTTCAATATTTAAAGAGATACATCAACTATATGGCGCGCCACCAAATTGGCAACGACCAGAAGGGTTTGAGACTTTGGTGCTTATTATCCTTGAGCAACAAGTAAGCTTGTCGTCTGCTAAAGCACATTACTTAAAGTTAAAAGGTTTTGTAAAAGAAATAACGCCTAAAAACCTATTAAAACTTACCGATCTAGAATTTAGAAACAATCAAATAAGCAGACAAAAAACATCTTACCTAAGGGCATTATCTACTGCAGTTTTAGAAAAAAGCCTACAATTAGAAAATTTAAAAAACTTTCCTGAAGAAAAGGTAAGAGCACAACTAACTAACATAAAAGGTATAGGCAATTGGACTGCAGATGTATATCTTATGTCTTGTCTTCAGTTTAAAGACATTTTTCCAATCGGAGATATTGCATTGGTTAATACATTAAAAAAACTCACTAGTTTAACGAGCAAAGAAGAAATGTTATTATTTTCTAGCCAATGGAAACCCTTACGCAGTTTGGCTACCTATTTTTTTTGGCATCATTATTTAAGTTCTAAAGGGAAGAAAATGGAAACTATAGATATGTAAAATGCAAAACTACCTAAAAAAAATACCAGAAGGCTATTCCGAAGGCATATACAACAAGAATAAATATGGCATTACAAAAACTATTTTTAATAATGGCAGGTCAATAAAACTATATGCTGAAGAACTAGGCGGAACTGATTTTATTAGTCTAAATTATTACATTACCAAAACCAAAGACCTTTTAAAACCTTGTGAAATGCCTGAAGCAAAGGTTATAGATTTTGTTAAAAGCGTAGTTCTTCTCACAAATGAGAAAAATAACCCATAACAGGTGTATTATGTAAACTTTTAAAACTAGTGTTTGTGTTTAATTTTGCAGTGTATAAAAAAAGAAGTTTAATTTAAAACCATAAAAATTATGAGCAATTATAAAAAAGCATATATAGCAGGTGGATGTTTCTGGGGAATGGAAGATTTATTTAGAAAACGCCCAGGAGTAAAAGATACAGAAGTGGGTTACCAAGGTGGTGAAAACGACAACCCAACCTATAGAAATCATCCAGGACATGCAGAAGGTATAGAAATTACCTACGACCCAACAGAAACGTCTTTTAAAGAATTACTGGATTATTTCTTTAGAATGCACAACCCAACAACTGTTGATAGACAGGGAAATGATAGAGGTTCAAGTTACCGTTCAACCATTTTTTATCAAAATGATGAAGAAAAACAAGAGGCAGAAGAAATGATTGCTTTAGTGAATGCTTCAGGAAAATGGCAAGACAAAGTTGCTACTACTTTAGAGCCTTGGTCAACGTTTTGGCCAGCAGAAGATTACCATCAAGATTATTTAGTAAAAAATCCTAATGGTTATACCTGTCACTTCTTAAGATTTGAAGAAAGCTATCTAACGGCAAACGCCGAATAAAACCAAAACAAGAGCTTACGCTAAAGGTAGTAAGCTCTTGTTATTTTATTTAAAATGAAAAATAAAAAAATAGACATACTAAAAGTAAAATCAACAAAAGGAACCAAGTGGAGCAAATTACCCTTATTTTACAAGATTCTAATTATCTTTTTAATAGTGATTCTTTTGTTCATCCCAATATTAATGATACCAAATTTCAACTAAAACTATGAGTTCAGTAAAATTTAAAAACACAAGATTTAATCCAGATAGCACACCATTTTTAGACATTGCAAAACAAATGGCGCAAGCCTTCGGTTATACAGCAGATTTAACAACCGATAAAAATTTAGCACAATTACTTCGACTACGAGTAGCACAAAAAAATGAATGTGCTTACTGTGTAATACTTCATGCTAAAACGGCAAGAGAAATTGGAATTTCCGAAGAAAAAGTAGATAATATTTCATCTTGGTATAATAGCGAATTGTTCACCACAAAAGAAAAAGCGGCATTGGCATACTGCGATGCATTAACCGAAGGTACAAAAGTAGGATTCCAAAAATTTCACAAAGCAATGGAAGGCTATTTCTCTGAAGTAGAAATTGCTGAAATAGCAGCCATAGTAATTAATATGAATGTGTGGACACGCCTAAAATTAGCACAAGGCGAAATCCCTTATTTTGAGTAAAAAACACCATTTTATGAATAATATATGAATAATACTATACTAACAAAGCTTGAACATTCAAGTATTTTGCTTAACCATAAAGGTAAAAACATTTTGTTTGACCCAGGGAATTTTTCCAAACAAAATAATAATCTACATAACATAGATATTTTACTAATTACACATAGTCATGGCGACCATTTAAATTTAGAAAATATAAAGTATGTTCATGAGCACACAAATAATTTACAGATCATAACAAATAGTGAAGTTGCAGGACAAATCAAAGACTTGAAAATTAAAACACATATTATTGAGAACACAAATTCTATTAACGTTGATGGAATTGAAATTACTGCACATGATAATAAACACGAAGAGATTTATCATGATTTTGGTTTAGTACAAAATACAGGCTATTACATAGATAATGTCTTTTTTCATCCTGGAGATGCATTTACAAAACCCAATAAAGCTATAAGTGCCATAGCAACCGTTATTGTTGCACCATTTATGCGAATAAAAATGGCTATAGATTATATAAATGAAAATCCAAATACAATACATATAGGTGTACATAATGGTGTTGCGAATCCAGATTTTTTAGGTTGGATAAAAAATATCATTCAAAAGAATTTAAAAGATGGTATACAATATATGCATTCAGATTCCGACCCAATACAACTATAGTTTAAGGTCATTGTTTAAAAAATAGCACAAGGTTGAATATAATTAAAAACATAGGATTGGGTACTGCAGCTATAGGAAGGCCTCAATACATTAATATAAAACAAGAAGAAACTACAGCGCCTTTTTCCTTGCCAAAATTTAAGGAAAAAGGGTTGCAAATTCTCGAGAATGCTTATCAAAGTGGTATTAAACATTTTGATACATCACCAGGTTATGGCATTGCCGAAGACTTAATGATTGAATGGCTAAAAGGAAAAAATGACTCAAGCATAGAAGTATCTACAAAATGGGGTTATACCTATACCGCTAATTTTGACTCGAATGCCGATACGCACGAGGTAAAAGAACATTCTTTAGAGAAACTGAATGAACAATGGGAAATTTCAAAACAATTATTGCCTTATCTAAAAGTGTATCAAATACATTCAGCAACTTTTGATTCTGGAGTATTACAAAATGAAACTGTGATACAACGATTGCATCAAATTAGAAAAGAGCACAACTTAATAATAGGTTTATCTACAACTGGTAGTAACCAAGTTGAGGTGCTAAATGAAGCACTAAAAATTACTTTTGAAGGCGAAAAATTGTTTCAATCTGTACAATGTACATTTAATATTTTGGATCAAGGTATTTTAAAAGTTAAAGAGCAATTAGAAAACTTAAAAGGACCAATAATTATAAAGGAAGCTTTAGCAAACGGAAGGTTAATACCAAACGATTCATATTTTAAGTATAAAAAGCTATATGAGTTTTTAAATCAATTAGCCCAGAAATATAATGTAAATGCAGATGCAATAGCATTACGCTATTGTATAGACAGCTTTAAAAAAGCAATAGTTTTAAGCGGACCAACAAATAACAGACATTTACAATCTAATTTAAAAGCAACAGAACTTACATTAACCAACTCAGAACTAGAACAACTTAATGCCTTCGGAATTGAAAGTGAAACATATTGGACCGAACGAAAACAATTACAATGGAATTAAAACAAATAGTACCAAACTGGGATTTACTACCCATAGAAAATGAAGAAGTACCAAATATTGAGGATTTTAAAGGAAAGCCTTTACTAATTCTGTTTTTTAATCTTGGTTGCCCAGGCTGCAAAGGCAGGGCATTACCTTATGCTAATAGAATAATAGTAGAAAATGGTAATAAAGTTAATGTGCTTGGTATTCACACGCGTTTTGAAGGACCAGAATACACCAAGTCCGATTTTGATATGGCAAAATTGGAATATCATATCAGATTTCCGTTTTACATTGATCAGAATATGGCAGAAACCTTCCATAAATATTTGGCAGGAGGAACACCACATTGGATTTTAATAGATAAGGAAGGAAAGTTGGAATATTCCATTTTTGGTTCAGACCCAAATAATGCTTTATTACGTCTTGATTTTAAAATAAATGAATTAGTTGGTGAAAAACTAGTTTAATTATCATGCAATGAAATCAGCTATTATTGAAAAACAATACCAACTTTCTTTTAATGAGGTATATCAAAAATTAAGAGATGCTATTGTTTCAAGCGAATTTTTACTGTTGCACGAAATAGATACACAAAGCATTGTAAGTAAACATAATGTTGTAATTAAGCCATTAAGGCAGTTATTGTTTTTTCATCCCAAATACATTAAAATAATTGTCGAAAATGATGCACTTGCCATAAATGAAATACCTATTAAATTGGTGATTAGGGAAATTGATAATAGCAAAGTAAGTGTAAGTTGCCCTAACCCAACTATTAATTTAAGCGATTATAATTTGGACAAAAAAATGGCAGAAGAACTTCTACAAAACATTAACAGAATTTTTGATACAGTTTCTTAAAAATAAAACGTAAAAAATGTATTCATATCATAAAGGCGAATTATTTGTGCAACAAAAAGCCAATGTTGTAAAGCAAGCTGCCAGAACATCAAGAATTATTCAAGAAGAGGTAGATTTTTATGCACAGGGCTTTATACAGAATCAGCTCTTTTGTTTTGTGTCTTCTATGGATAAAAACGGTAAGGTTTGGATTTCAATACTTACAGGAAAAGAAATAGGTTTTGCAAAGTTTAAAAACAGTAAAGAACTGCAAATAGATTTACAGAATATTCATCAATTTGAAGATGATATTCTCTATAAAAATTTAAAAGAAAATTCTTCAGTAGGTTTTTTGTTTATCGATTTAGCTACACGACGAAGATTTCGATTAAACGGTAATCTATTTAATACAGAAAATCAACTTAATTTACAAGTAGATTATGCCTTTCCTAATTGTCCAAAATATATTCAACAAAGAGCTTTAGATAAATCTATAAACGCTATTCCTGAATATACATCTATAGAGAAAGGTGAAAATTTACTACCTAATAAATTAACGGATATTATAAAAAATGCTGATACCTTTTATGTAGGAACTGCTGATAAGAACAATGCTTTAGATGCTTCACACAGAGGCGGACAACCTGGTTTCATAGAATTTTTTAAAGATGACGTTTTAAAAATACCAGACTATTCAGGCAATAACATGTTTATTAGTCTTGGTAACATTCATGAAAAACCAGAAGCAGGTTTGCTTTTTATTGATGATGCCTCAAAATCGTTATTGCAATTACAAGGTAAAGCCACAATAGATTTTAATAATAGCACATTAGAAGATAATAAAAAAACAGGAGGTACCGGCAGGTTCTGGTATTTTAAAATAGAAGAATATATCTACACAGAAAACATAATGCCATATACTTGGCAGTTGGTTGAGTATTCGCCTTTTAATCCAAGGTAAGGAAGGACAGAAATAAAAGTTACTACTTCACCATATTCAATAAATAATTGGAATAAACTTTCCTGATTTACATAGCTGATTTTAATCAATATATACACTTTTAAAGGAAATTTGTACGCTGTAAAAACAACAATACAATAGTAATTTTGTTGTCATAGCATTTATGACAGTTGCACGACAAAAGCATTAAAAATTAACAACTAAATCAATATAAATTATGGAACAAAAACCACCTTTCCCACCATTTACAAAAGAAACTGCATTACAAAAAATCCAAGGAGCAGAAGATGGTTGGAATAGCAAAGATCCAAACAAAGTTGCATTGGCTTACACAGTGGATAGCGAATGGCGTAACAGAGACACCTTTGTAAATGGACGTGAAGAAATTATTAAATTTCTTTCCAACAAATGGGAAAACGAACTGGATTATAAACTTAAAAAAGAATATTGGGCACATACCGATAATCGCATCGCCGTTCGTTTTGAATATGAATATAGAAATAAAGAGAACCAATGGTTTAGAGCTTATGGCAACGAGAATTGGGAGTTTAACGAACACGGATTAATGCAACGCCGTTTTGCCAGCATCAACGATTTGGCAATAGACGAAAGCGAAAGAAAGTTTAAATAAACGATGACTTACAATTTTGATGTAGATAAAATAGTCTCGTATTTAAAGCCTTATCGAGATACACTTTCAGAAACCTATACTTGGGATGTAAACATAAATCGGTTGGTACCACTTGGCGTATTAACTATAGACGAGTTGTATTTGGCAAATACCAAATCGCCCTACGAAAAAGGCATCTTTATAAAGGAAGTTGTGCCACCTGCACTTAATAAATATTACAAAACAGATGCACAAGCCTTTTACGATTTGTGTTATTGGGTAATTAGTGATTGGGGCGGAATCAGAGGTTTTAAAAAAGACAATGTACCTACATTAGTAAAAACTTTTTTTGAAAGTAAAAAACCTGCTTTTGAGCGCATTCCAAGTGCATCAAAAGTGGGTTCTTATTTGTATCCCGAAAGATTTGTAGCATACGATTCGCGTTTGGCATATGCACTAAACTGGGCAATGCTATATACAGGTGCAACAGACGTATTTTTACCAATTCCATCAGGTAGAAATACAAAATTAGCATCCTATCAGATGGATGTTTTAATTAAACTGAAATATAAAAATTTATACAAACCAAAATCTTTAAAAGCACTTAATAACAAACAATACATAAAGGAACGCGATAAAAAACTATACGTACCAACCGAAGATGCTTATATGGTGCTGATTGATTTAATAAAGAAAATCAACGAGAAATTACATCCTGGAGAAAATGCGAATAAACTTTATATGACAGAAATACTGTTGTTTTCAATAGCAGACAAGGAAGTTTTTAGAGATATTACGGAAAATGTAAACATTAATTTTTAGAGTATGAATTATAGTAAATACAATACACGTTTAGAGCGTATTTTAGATATGCCCTTGGCAGATGATGCGATCAGGCAATGGCCTCAAAGTGGAGAATTGGTAAGAAGTAGTCAGCGCATAAACGAAGTAGAATCTCATTTTCAAGGTTTTAAATTAGGTATTGGCAGGCGCATGTTGTTAGACGATAAATTGGTAGTAGAATGGACCAGTGATTATGGCGACGGAAAATTACATCGTAACGTTACTATTGCCGAAATCGAAGACGGTAAAGCCAAAAAAGTAACCGATTATTGGGGCGAGCCCTTCAGCATTCCATCTTGGAGAACAGAATTAACAGAGCGTATTCCAGAATCTTCAAATACGATTTGGCCATCAAAAGAGCAACTTATAGGCGACGATAACTAAATGAAATTCGGTAAAGTAGCCAACCCAGAAACCATAGATTTTTCTTTGCCTAAAGATTTTACAGTTAATGGAACAGTATTATCAGGTAAAAAGAAAGATAATATTCAAATTTCTATTGGCTATCCAAAATGGAACAAACAGCAGTTAAGCGGTTTTTATCCAAAAAAAGTAAAAGATGAACTCACTTATTATGCAACCCAGCTTAATGCTATTGAGTTAAATGCCACCTATTATAGAAATTATAGTCCAGAGCAATACCAAAAATGGGCAGACAAAGTTCCTGATGATTTTAGATTTTATCCTAAAATATCACAATCCATTTCCAGATATAGAAAATTAATAGATGTTGACGACAGGGTTGAATACCTTGCAGAAGGCTTGGGTAAATTAGGAGATAAATTAGGTATGGCATTCTTACAAATGGATAATTTTTTTAGTCCAGATTATTTTAAAAATCTTGAAAAATTTATTGTAAAATGGCCAAAACAATATCCATTGGCTGTAGAACTTCGCCATAAAGATTGGTTTAATAGTAAGCAAATTAATGATGAAGTATATCATTTGTTTAAAGAAAATAAAGTTACTCACGTACTGACTGATACACATGAACGTAGAGATATACTACACATGAAACTTACAACGCCACATGCCTTTATTCGTTTTGTAGATGCAGAACACGCATTAGATTATGAGCGTCTCGATGATTGGGTAAGGCAGCTTAAAATATGGATAAATAATGGTTTAGAAGGCGTTCATTTTTTTATACACAGAAAAGAAGTATTAGAAGAGCCATACCTTATTAATTACATAAAAAAGGAATTAAAAACTATTTAGCTAATGAATTTACCAACGATAATAAAAAACAAATGTCCCAGATGTAGAAAAGGAAATGTTTTTAACACAAAATGGAATATCTTATTATTTAAAATTCCTCAAACTAATAAGAATTGTTCTGTATGTAATTATAAATTTGAGAAGGAAACGGGTTTTTATTTTGGTGCCATGTTTGTAAGCTATTGGTTGGCTGTAGCACAATTTATTGTTACGTTTCTAATTTTATATGTTGGATTTAAACAATCATAGATGACTAGTTTTGTTGGAGTAGTTTTAGTTACAATTTTATTAAGTACCACTAATTACAGATTATCAAGAGTAATTTGGATTCATCTGTTTTATAAAAAAAGCGAATTAAAACAAAGGTTAAAATAAAACAACTAATAATTTATGCTACAATCTCTTTCAATCATTTTTGGTCTTGCCGCACTTTTTAGTTTTATTAATTTTAAATGGCTACGCCTTCCAAATACTATTGGTCTCATGATAATGAGTATTATTCTTGTTATTATACTTCATTTGTTGAATCCTATTTTCCCAGAAGTATTCAACTACTTCTGCCAAATTATTTACAATGCTGATTTTAAAAATTTACTTTTTAATGGCTTATTAAGCTTCTTGCTCTTTGCAGGTGCGATTCATATAGACCTTTCAGATTTAAAAAAAGAAAAATGGTCTGTATTTATATTCGCTACATTAGGAACCTTAATATCTACCGTTTTGATTGGTGGATTGATATTTGGGCTCTCAAAGCTTTTAAATATAGATTTGCCTTTTATCTATGCTTTACTTTTTGGTGCGCTCATTTCACCCACAGACCCAATTGCCGTATTATCAATTTTAAAGAAAACGAGCATTTCTAAAAGCCTACAATTAAAAATTGAAGGAGAATCATTATTTAATGATGGTATTGGCGTTGTAGTTTTTTCTGGTCTGTTATTACTCTTACCAATGGAAGAGATGCAAACAAATACGGAAATTGCATCAGAAATTGGATTGTTGTTTCTAGAAGAGGTTATTGGAGGTTTGGTTTATGGCGCTATTCTTGGCTTTATAGGCTACAAACTCATTAAAAGTAGTTGCCAAAATGGTCAATTAGCGGTTGTATTAAGTCTAGCCATTGTAATGACTGGCTATTCCTTTGCACAGGTATTACATATATCTGGTCCACTTGCAATGGTGGTTGCTGGTTTAATTATAGGTAACAAACTTAATTTAAATGCCATGAACGCACCCAAAGCCATTAATCTACTTAATGAAATTTGGGAAGTGCTAGATGAAGTGTTAAACGGAATTCTATTTGTACTTATTGGGCTATCATTACACTTGTTAAAGTTTGATAAATTAACTATCATTTTAGGGTTGTCTGCCATTGTAATCGTCTTATTGTCTCGTTTTATTGCTGTATTTTCTACCTACTCATTATTAAAGCACAAAGATGATATGTCACCAATAAGCACAGTCAAAATGCTGACTTGGGGAGGATTGCGTGGAGGAATTTCTATTGCACTAGCATTAAGTTTAGGAAATTATCCATATGGTACAACCATAATAGCTGTTACTTACATTGTGGTTTTGTTTTCAATTTTAGTACAAGGCCTATCAATTGGGAAACTAGTAAAAAAACTTTACGCATAGATTAAGAATTATATCCATATACAAGTGAAACTTGTATAAGTACAATAGGTAGAATACCTTTAATTTTGATGTATAATTTAAAACATAAAAAAACATGAAAGCAATTTGGAATAATAAAGTCATCGCAGAAAGCGACAATACAGTAGAAGTAGAAGGTAATCATTACTTTCCCCCTAATAGTATTACAGAAGGTGTGTTAAAAGAAAGTAATCTATCTTCAAGATGTCCTTGGAAGGGACAAGCCTCTTATTATTCAATTGAAGTAAACGGAGAAACTAATAAAGATGCCGCTTGGTATTACAAACAACCATCAGACGCAGCAAAAGAAATAAAAGACCACATTGCCTTTTGGCGAGGTGTTGAAGTAACAGAATAAGGGGTTATGACAGAATGGTACTTGCCCATAACCATACTTCCAGCACTTGGGATGCTTATTTTATCAACGACAAGCCAAATGATGACTTTGAGTTCTGAAATTAATGTGCTTTTAAGCAATAAATGTACAGATTTTGAACATTTAATAGCACACAAAAAAATAAAACAACTCGGCTTATTAACACGCTCTAGCGCATTACTATATTTGGCTGCTGGTATTTATGTTCTATCGGGGATATTAGGAGCTTTATTACATAACGAATCATTGTTAGACGCACCTAGTCTGTTGCTTTATGGAGGCACCATTTTAGTGTTTATTGCATTTGTGCTTCTTATTACCTATGACTTTAAAGCAGTAGGTATTCGCAAAATGCAATTTAACAACAACCATAACTTATAAATTAACAATTATGAAAACTACAAATAGAATTGGATTAAAAACAGAAGAAGCTAAAGTTTTAGCCGAAAAATTAAACGTATTACTTGCAGATTATTCTCTGTTTTATCAAAATACAAGAGGATTTCATTGGAATATAAAAGGAGATAAATTCTTTGAACTACATGGTAAATTTGAAGAACTTTACAACAACCTTTTTATTAAAATAGATGATATTGCAGAACGTATTTTAACCCTTGGCTATAATCCAAACCATAACTTTACAGATTATTTAAAAGTTTCAGAAGTTAAAGAAGCAACAGAAGTTCAAAATGGAATTGCAGCTGTTGAAAATATATTAAATACATTTAAGTCTTTATTAATTAAACAACGCGAAATTTTAGTACTTTCTAATGACGCTGATGATGAAGGTACTAACTCTTTAATGAGCGATTATATTACCGAACAAGAAAAATTAGTTTGGATGTATTCAGCCTTTCTCAATTAATGAGTAAACTAAATAAAATAGGGTTTGGTGGTGGTTGCCATTGGTGTACCGAAGCTGTTTTTCAGCATTTAAAAGGTGTTAAAAAAGTAGAACAAGGTTGGATAGCTTCAGACAAGGATAATGCCATGTTTTCTGAAGCGGTTATCGTTCATTTTAACCCCGAAGAAATTCCGTTGAAAGTATTGGTGGAAGTACACTTGCATACGCACAAAAGCACATCAAAGCACAGTATGCGAACAAAATATCGTTCTGCGATTTATACATTCGAGAATGTCCAACATGACCCAGTAAAAACAATAGTTCTTGAGTTACAATCGCAGTTCGAAAATCAGCTCATAACAAAAGTGATTCCTTTTAAAGAATTTAAAGCTTCAGGAGAACAGATTGTAAACTATTACAAAAAAAACCCTGCAAAGCCTTTTTGTGAAACATTTATAAATCCGAAACTAAAATTATTACTCAAAAAGTTTAATAAGTATGCTAAAACCGACGAATTAGAACACCTTAATTTAACAGAAAATGCGAACCAATAGATTAGAAATAGTAAACAGAAAAGGATACAAACTCGCTGCTTCAATTGAATTACCAGCAAATCAAAAGCCCAATTATTTTGCCATTTTCGCACATTGCTTTTCGTGTAACAGTACTATAGGTGCAGCAAAAAACGTTACCAGAGCATTAACAAATCATGGGTTTGGTGTTGTACGTTTTGATTTTACAGGATTAGGTAGAAGCGAAGGCGAATTTGCCGAAAGTCATTTTTCAGCCAATGTAGAAGATTTAATAGATGTAAATGGGTATTTAACAGAACATTTTCAAGCACCAAGTTTAATGATTGGTCATTCGCTTGGTGGAGCAGCTGCTATTGTTGCAGCTTCAAAATTAGAAAATATAAAAGCAGTTGTGACTATTGCAGCACCTGCAACGGTAAATCATGTAACACATCATTTTTCGCACGCAGCCGAAGATATAAAACGCATGAGCGAAAGTGAAGTAATGATTGCCGGCAGAACTTTTAAAATAGATAAAGAGTTTTACGAAGATTTTGGTAAAACCGACTTGCCAACGATCACAAAAAAACTTCGTAAACCAATATTAATAATGCACGCACCATTTGATAAGATGGTTGGTATAGAAAACGCACATCAGTTATATCACAACGCCATTCATCCAAAAAGTTTTGTAAGTCTAGACGATGCAGACCATTTATTATCATTGGCAAAACATAGCGAGTATGCTGGTGATGTTATTGGCTCTTGGGTAAAGTTGTATTTCCCAAAGGTAGATAACACTATGATTAGTACAGAAGGCGAGCAATTAGTAGCACATTTAAATTTAAAAGAAGATAATTTTACAACATCGCTACAAACTAAAAAGCACAATTTTATTGCCGACGAACCTGGAAGCATAGGCGGAGACGATTTTGGGCCTTCACCTTACGAATATTTAACCGCCGGAATTGCTGCTTGCACAACCATGACTTTAAAACTATATGCAGAGCGTAAAGGTTGGGATTTGCAAGAAGTATACGTGTATATTACGCATAGTAAAAAACATAGCGATGAGCTAAATCTGGATTTAGAAAAACCAGGACGTATAGATTTTATGGAAAAGAAATTAAAATTTATTGGTGATTTAGACGCTGCACAAAAAGAAAAATTAAAAGCAATAGCTTCAAAATGTCCAGTTCATAAAACTGTGGCAAGCGTGGTGCATTTTGAAACTGAAATAATTGATTAATACAACCATGAAACTACTAAAATTACTATGCTTTATATTGCTTTTTGGTTCTTGCAATACAACACAAGAAAAAAAGAAAGAATCAACGCATGAACTAAAAACCCCAGAAACAGAAAAACATATCGTTGCAGTTTTAGATGGGCCAACAGAAGCTACAGGGCTTTCCGTTCAGATAATTGCAGATGTAGATTTAAGCAAAGAACTTCCAAACCCAGACGGTCGCCATTTGCGTATGCGTCATTTTGTATTAGCACCTGGTGGAAAAGTACCCGTTCACTCGCACGTAGATAGACCTGCCATCATGTATGTTATAAAAGGGGAAGCCGTTGAACATCGTTCGGATAAAGACAAACCAACCGTAATAAAAGCGGGTGAGGTCATAGAGGAAACAACAGGCTATAGCCATTGGGTAGAAAATGTCTCAGATGAACCTTTAGAATTTATTTCGGCAGATAATTTTAATACCAATAACAGCGAAAAATTTACCTACAAGCAAATTCGCGATAATTACGGACTCGATTATTAATGGAAGCTTTAAAAGATAAATTTATAGAAACAAGAAAGCGTACAGAAACTATTTGTTCGTATTTAGAAACCGAAGATTTTTCGGTACAACCTGCAGTTTATGTTTCACCACCAAAATGGCATTTAGCACACACTACTTGGTTTTTTGAGCAGTTTGTTTTAGTAGAATTTGATAAGGCCTATAAATTGTATAATAACGATTTCGCTTACCTATTCAACAGCTATTACAATAATGCTGGCGAGCGTGTGTTGCGTCCCAATCGTGGTTTAATGACACGACCAACGGTAAAACAAGTGTTAGAATACAGAACTTATGTTACCAAACACTTGGCAAATTTTTTAGATAAAACAAGAAATGAAAACATCCTTGAAATTATAGAAATAGGCATCAACCACGAGCAACAACATCAAGAATTATTGGCTTATGATATTAAATATATTTTAGGAAATCAACCTACGTTTCCGACCATAAAACACGATTTTAATTTACAAGAAGAAACACAACAACAAAAGTTTATAAACATTGAAGAAGGCGTTTATGCCATTGGACATCAAGCAGAAGGGTTTTCTTTTGATAGAGAATTGGGTGTTCATAAAAGCTACATTCAACCTTTTCAAATTTCAAATAAATTAGTAACCAATAAAGAATACATAGCATTTATTGAAGCTGGAGGCTATCAAAATTTTAACCTTTGGCATGCCGAAGGTTGGGATTTTATCCAAAATAATAATATAGAAGCACCATTGTATTGGCATAATGTCAATGGTAAATGGCACTATTATACTTACAACGGGTTTATTCCTGTTGAAGAAGAAAAACCAGTAACGCACATCAGTTTTTTTGAAGCCTATGCGTTTGCTGAATGGAAAGGCATGCGATTACCAACAGAATTTGAAT
>JAGQYS010000094.1:0-212 GCA_020435965.1 Flavobacteriaceae bacterium
AAAGTAACTCCTAAAAATAGTAAAATTACTACTATCCTAGCGGCGTGCTTTTACCCAAACACCATGGTATCTGGATTTAAGAAAATACGGAACTGCTGTTCATTCTGGTTTTGGTTTAGGCTTTGAACGGTTGGTGATGTTCGCCACAGGCATGGGCAACATTCGCGATGTGATTCCGTTTCCTAGGACGCCACAAAATGCTGAGTTTTAAC
>JAGQYS010000094.1:236-3471 GCA_020435965.1 Flavobacteriaceae bacterium
ACTACGCTCAGTTACCAATCGACTACGCTCAGTTATCAAATTTGAGTTCATTCAGAGCATTCCGACTATTGTCGGAGTCGAAGAATCTCTCATTCATTCTATCTCTTAAAAATATTGATTAATTGATAAAAGAAACGTTCAATAAGCCTTAAATCTTCAGTAATTATTTCGGCTGAACCTCGCATTTCCTGTTTGAAATCGATTACTTTATTATAGGATGTGATTAGTTTTTGGGGAAGTGCTACATCTATATAATAAAACCCTTCGGAATCTGCAATAAGGGATATATTTTTAACCGTTCCGTTGAGGACTCCGAATTCAGTATCTGGATAATTTTCTAGTTTGATATTGACGCTCTGTCCAACTTTTATCTTTCCAGAGTTTTTTACTGGTGTTTTTAATTTGGCTACATAAGATTTATTATCACTTGGAATAACCGTAAACACCAAATCTCCTTGATTTACGGTTTGATTTACGCTCCAATAATTTAAAAAAGACACCTTGCCTTGTATTTCAGATTGCAAGACATAAAGATATTCCCAATCCTTAATCGCTTTTTTTAATTGGTTAAAGGATTGTATCACGTTTTTAAGCAAGGCCATTTCTTCCTTTACCTGATTGATTTCTGTACCTTTTGAAGTTTTATGGGCATTACTAATGGCTTCACGGATTTGAGACATAGAAGACTCAAAGTTTTTAAAATTTCGTTCTGCTTGGGCATACTCCAGTTGTTTACTTTCAAAATCCTGCGCTGAAATGATTCCCTTTTCAAATAAAGACCTATTGCGTTCTAAATCCTTTTCTTTAAAATCCAATTCTGTTCTGTTGATTTCCTTTTGTGATTGTAAACTCCGTAGCCTGTTATTCAATTCTGAAACGGAAAAACTATTAGCAATAGCCTCATTGGTAAATGGTTGTAATTGCTTATTTAATTGATATTGTATATAGCTGTTTTCAAAAAGCGCGTATTGTGATTCAATATCGCCCAGAAACAGGATAGGAATACTATCGATAGGGAAGCTAAAGTTTCTTGTATTGACCATAATGGTGTCTATAATGGATTTTAGTTTAAAAACATCTTGATAATTAGCCGTATTCTCAATAATGGCCAATGGTTGTTTGGTATCTACCCATTCACTTTCTTCAACTAAAATAGCATCAAACTTGCCTGAAATTTTAGCATATTCTTTCTGTGGTGGAACTTGGGTTGTTACCGTTGCTTCAGAAGTAATAATATCTGGATATTTTACAAACCAGGATATAAAAAGCAATAATAAGATTAATCCTAAAAACATGACGTTACCCCAACGGATCATCCAATGTGGTACTTTGGTGAGTATTTCTTGTACTTCTTCGCTACGAAGTTCTATTTGTTCTATATGTTCATTTTTTATTTCTGTCATGTGTTTCTTTGTCACGCTTTTATAAGATATTATTATTTTGTCATTCAGAGCAAAGCGAAGAATCTCTAGAGTTAATAAATTCAGATTCTTCACTCGTTCCTCGTTCTGAATGACAATATGCAAATGATCTCTATTTACCCAATTCTAATTGGTTCTTGACCAAGTTGTAATAATCCCCTTTATGCTTTATTAATTCATTATGGTTTCCAACTTCCACAATTTTTCCTTTGTCCAAAACCACAATTTGATGGGCATTTTTTACTGTACTTAACCTATGAGCAATAACCACAACCGTTTTATCCTCAAAAAAAGCATCCAGTTTTTCCATAATGACTTTTTCATTGTTGGCATCTAAAGCTGATGTAGCTTCATCAAAAAATAGAAAGTTTGGGTTCTTATAAACAGCCCTTGCAATTAACAATCTTTGTTTTTGACCAGTACTTAAACCCACGCCTTCCATGCCTATTTTTGTGTTATAGCTTAATGGAAGCATTTCTATATACTCTTTTATATTGGCTACATCTACTGCATGAGCCAGTTTTTGTTTATCAACATAGTCTTCACCTACAGCTATGTTGTTGGCTATGGTATCATTAAAAATATAACCTTCTTGCATGACCACACCGCTTTGACTACGCCATATTTTTTGGGAGACATTTTCTAAATTATAATTCCCGAGTTTTATCTGACCTTCATTTGGTTCATAAAATTTTAAAAGGAGTTTCATTAAGGTGGTTTTTCCACTACCACTAACTCCTACAATAGCAGTCACTTTATTAGCTGGTATGGTGACATCCAACTCTTTTAAAACCATTTGGTCTGAACCTGTATAGCGAAAAGACAAATTAGAAACTGAAATATCAGCTTCTTCATCAACATCTTTTACAAAATCAATATCTGCTGGTTCTTCATCTTCCTTGTTATGGATTTCAGACAAACGATCCAAGGATATTTTGGCATCCTGAACCTCTCGAATAAAATTAATGAGTTGTGAAATAGGTGAGTTCAATTGACCTACAATATAACTTATGGCCAACATCATACCTAGGGTAATATCTCCATCAATTACTAATTTAGCCGAAAGGAATGTTATTAGAATATTCTTTAGTTCATTGATAAAACCAGAGCCTACGCTTTGGTATTGTTCTAAAGCAAGTCCTTCAATGGACACTTTAAAAAGTCTTGCTTGCAAAAACTCCCAACCCCAACGTTTTTGCTTTTCTGCATTGTGCAGTTTTATTTCCTGCATCCCATTGATGAGTTCTATAACCTTACTTTGCTCCTGACTAACTTGAGAAAAACGCTTATAATCTAAATCTTTACGCTTTTTTAAGAAGACCGCTATCCATAAAAAATATAAAATGCTTCCTACTAAAAATATTAGAAATAGTTTCATATTATAATACGCCAACACCAAACTAAACACTATTAGATTAACCATTGAAAACAGGACATTTAATGATGATGTTGTTAATATGTGTTCTATTCTTTTATGGTCATTAATGCGTTGTAAAATATCACCTGTCATTTTAGAATCGAAAAATGCAATGGGAAGATTCATGAGTTTAATGAAGAAATCTGAAACTAGAGAAATATTAATACGAGTACTTAAATGTAATAAAATCCAACTTCTTATCACTTCGATAGCCGTTCTACCAACAAACAAGGCTAATTGTGCAAAAAGAATCAAGTATATAAAATGAATGTCTTGGTTTTTGATACCAACATCCACAATACTTTGGGTTAAGAACGGAAAAATAAGCTGTAATAAACTGGCTGCAATTAGACCGATCACTAATTGCCATAAAAACTGTTTATATTTAAATATATAT
>JAGQYS010000095.1 GCA_020435965.1 Flavobacteriaceae bacterium
AGAAGGTGGACGTCACACACCATTCCATAACAACTATCGTCCACAGTTTTACGTACGTACAACTGACGTAACTGGAAACATTGCGCTTCCTGATGGAGTAGAGATGGTTATGCCTGGAGATAACTTAACAATTAATGTTGAGTTAATTCAACCAATTGCAATGAATGTTGGACTACGTTTCGCAATCCGTGAAGGTGGTAGAACAGTTGGAGCTGGTCAGGTTACTGAGATTTTAGACTAATTAAAGTTTAATATATAAAGTTAAGGTGTTTCGATTTTTTCGAAATACCTTGACTTGTATTTACGGGTTTAGCTCAGTTGGTAGAGCACTGGTCTCCAAAACCAGGTGTCGGGAGTTCGAGTCTCTCAACCCGTGCAATTGTTAATATACGGATTGAGAAAGGCTTAATTATTAAGAAGTTCTTAATCGATAAAATAGAAAGTAAATGGCAGGAATTGTAAATTATATAAAGGAATCATTTGATGAATTAAAAAACCACGTTAGTTGGCCAACTTTAGCTGAAGCTCAAAGTTTAACAGTTCTAGTGGCAGTTTTTTCCATCATTTTTTCTCTCGCCATTTGGGGAGTTGATACTGTTTTTAGCGGCGTTATAAAAGAGTACTTTAACCTATTAAAATAGAACAGTACAATATGTCTGATAGTAGTATTGAAAAAAAATGGTATGTTGTTAGGGCTGTAAGTGGTCAAGAAAACAAAATCAAAACTTATATCGAAAATGAAATAGCTCGATTAGGTTTAGGCGATTATGTTGATCAAGTATTAGTACCTACAGAAAAAGTTATTCAAATCCGAAACGGGAAAAAAATTAATAAAGAAAAAGTTTATTTCCCTGGATATATAATGATTCAAGCAAACCTTAGTGGTGAAATACCACACATTATAAAATCTATTACAAATGTAATTGGGTTTTTAGGAGAAACAAAAGGAGGAGACCCTGTCCCATTAAGACAATCTGAAGTAAACAGAATGTTAGGTAAAGTAGATGAGCTTTCAATTGAAGCAGATTCTAATGTTGCTATTCCTTTTGTAAAAGGAGAAACTGTAAAAGTAATCGATGGACCATTCAATGGTTTTGATGGTACTATTGAAAACATAAATGAAGAAAAGCGTAAACTAGAAGTAATGGTTAAGATTTTTGGAAGAAAAACACCATTAGAACTCAGTTATATGCAAGTTGAAAAAGTATAATAATTGTTACACATATATAGAATTGTTTTTAACGCTTCCATTAATTAAAAACAGTTCAAACTAAATTATTAAAAATGGCAAAAGAGTTAGGAAAAGTAGTTAAACTACAAGTAAGGGGAGGTGCAGCGAACCCATCGCCACCGGTTGGACCCGCTTTAGGTGCCGCTGGAGTTAATATCATGGAGTTTTGCAAGCAGTTTAATGCAAGAACGCAAGACAAACCAGGTAAAGTTTTACCTGTAGTGATATCTGTTTATAAAGACAAATCATTTGACTTTGTCATTAAAACACCACCAGCAGCTGTACAATTATTAGAAGCGGCCAAAGTAAAAAAAGGTTCAGGTGAACCAAATAGAAAAAAAGTTGCAAAAGTAACTTGGGATCAAATTAGAACTATTGCTGAAGATAAAATGGTGGATTTAAACGCATTTACTGTTGATTCTGCTATGAAAATGGTAGCTGGAACAGCTAGGTCAATGGGAATAACTGTAAGAGGTGGTGAAGCACCAAATTAATCTAAATTATTTTTGAAATGGCAAGGTTAACAAGAAAACAGAAAGAAGCAGTAGCAAAAATCGACAAGAATAAACTTTATTCTCTAGAAGATGCATCTGCTTTGATTAAAGAGGTAACAAGCACTAAATTTGATGCCTCAGTAGATATAGCTGTACGCTTAGGAGTAGATCCTAGAAAAGCAAATCAAATGGTTAGAGGTGTTGTATCTCTTCCTCATGGTACTGGTAAAGACATGAAAGTATTGGCTTTAGTTACTCCAGATAAAGAAGCTGAAGCTAAAGAAGCTGGAGCTGACTACGTTGGTTTAGACGAATATCTTGATAAAATCAAGAATGGTTGGACAGACGTTGACGTTATTATTACAATGCCAAGTGTTATGGGTAAATTAGGTCCTCTAGGACGTGTGTTAGGGCCTCGTGGCTTAATGCCAAACCCAAAAACTGGTACAGTAACTATGGATGTAGCAAAAGCTGTTACAGAAGTTAAAGCTGGTAAAATTGATTTTAAAGTTGATAAAACAGGAATTGTACATGCTGCAATAGGTAAAGCATCATTTAGTGCCGATAAAATTGCTGGTAATGCGCAAGAATTGCTTTCAACATTAATAAAGCTTAAACCAACTGCTGCAAAAGGTACTTATGTAAAGAGCATTTATATGTCTAGTACAATGAGCCCAAGTGTTGCAATTGATCCAAAAATAAGTTAAGCAGTAAAAACTTTTTATTATGACAAGAGAAGAAAAATCACAAGTAATTGAAGAGTTAACTGCTCAGTTATCTGAAAATGCTAACATTTATTTAGCAGATATTTCTGGATTAAACGCAGAGACTACTTCAAATTTACGTCGTGCTTGTTTTAAAGCAAACATTAAATTAGCAGTTGTTAAAAATACGTTGCTTGAAAAAGCAATGGAAGCATCAGAAAGAGATTTCGGAAACTTACCTTCAGCATTAAAAGGTAATACTTCTGTTATGTATTCTGAAACCGGTAACGCACCAGCAAAAGTAATTAAAGACTTCAGAAAAAAATCAAACAAACCACTTTTAAAAGGTGCTTTTATTGAGGAGTCAATTTACTTAGGTGATGACCAATTAGATATGTTAGTAGATATCAAGTCTAAAGAAGAGTTGATAGGTGAGATTATAGGATTATTACAGTCTCCTGCTAAAAATGTTGTTTCAGCAC
>JAGQYS010000096.1:0-605 GCA_020435965.1 Flavobacteriaceae bacterium
ATATTTAAACATATAAGTATCGTTATATAAAGGGTTTTTTAAATCCTAAAAAATTATATTGTTGACTTTTTCCCAAGAAAATTATTTAAAAATAAAAATTAGTTGTGTTGTTTTGACAGGTGTAGTAGTCTGTCAATGGTAGTAAAGTTGATTTTTTCAGCTTTATCCAATGGAAAGCTTTCCTTTCTTCAGTACTTGATGGCCTTGGCTAAAGAGTTTGAAAATTGGGATGCTTTTTTGTTTTAAGACCATTTTTGCTTTATAAAAAATACCATGACTAAAGATTGTTTTTAAATTAATAATCAGTCATTTAATTTCTACAAAATTAATTCCTTTCTTAAGTTTCAGTCAATCTTTTTTTTAACTCCATTAAATTCCGTAAATTTATTGATAGGCCTGCATAAAAAAGTTGTCCTCAAATCCAAAAAAATGTAGGTTTAATATGGTATGAGCAAACAAAATAATGAAATATTGAGTGGATTAAACTCAAGTGAGTTTACCCAAATATTAAACGAAAACACCTTAATGTGTTTACTAAACCTAAAGGGTAAATTTGTTTATATAAGCGACCCGTTGTGTTCCCTATTGGGATATCAAGAAAAAGA
>JAGQYS010000096.1:729-2844 GCA_020435965.1 Flavobacteriaceae bacterium
AAAGTTAATGAGTACAGTTTCCTTGATGGAGAGTCAAGAAAACAAAGAAGCATATTTTTTATGTGTCTTTAAATTATTGCCTCTACCTAAAGAAGTTGAGGAATTTGTGGACAACGAGTTATGTTTCAAATGGTTTTTTGTTAACAGCCCCATTCCTAAAGCCCTATTTAGCTTGGATACATTTCAATATATAGATGTTAACAGTGCTTGGGAAAATTTCATTGGTTTTAATAAAAGGGAGGTTGTTGGCCAAACACCAGAAAATTTAAATATTCACAGCTATTTCGATCCAAGTTTTACAGAGAACTTAAAATCCAACGAAAAACATACCCATAATTTAGATAATGGAATTGTTTTTTTAAAATCATCAGAAAAGAAGCGGGTTATATTAAACTATGAAAAAATTGTTATTAATGGTAAAGCGTTTTTGCTTGAAGTTATAAACGATATTACAGATCGGATAAAATATCAAAAGAAATTAAAAAGCATATCCAAAAAATCCATAGAGAAAAAAGATGCCATTTTAAAGCTGGCTGGATTGGTTGGCAGTGATCTAAATTATGTTTTTGAAGAGATTACCAAGTTGGCTGCCAATACCATGCAAACGGAACGGGTTTCCATCTGGGAATTTGATTCCAAAAGAAAATACATTTCCTGTAAATGTGCCTTCAATTCCAAAGATGAAAAATATTTCAATCATATTGAACTTAAGTCACACGATTACCCAAAATATTTTAATTCGCTTTTTAAGAACAAAATTATGAAGGTTGATGATGTTTTGGAAGATAAAAGAACAAAGAATTTTGCAGATGCTTATTTTAAGCCTTATGGGATTAAATCCACTTTAGATGTTTTAATACAAGGACATTATTCCCCTTATGGTGTGTTGTGTTTTGAGCGTTTGGAATCTACAGATGGATGGACAATTGAAGACGAGGAATTTGCAACATCCATAGCCAGTATCATATCATTGGCTGTGGAAAGTGACAAAAGAAAAACAGCCGAAATAGAGCTTATCAAATCCAATGAAAAACTGGTCTCCTTAAATTCAGAATTAAGTAAATTAAAAAAAGAATTGGAACAGCAAAACATCTATTTACGCAAAGAAATTGATTTGGTGTTTAATTATGAAGAAATGGTTTATGGAAGCAAGTCTTTTAGTCAAGTGCTTACAGAGGTAGAGCATGTGGCAGCCACAAATGCTACCGTTTTGTTATTGGGAGAGTCTGGCACAGGTAAGGAGTTGTTGGCTAGAGCTGTACATAATATTAGCCCTAGAAAAAACAAACCATTGATTAAGGTAAACTGTGCTGCAATTCCCAAGGAACTTATAGAAAGTGAGCTGTTTGGTCATAAAAAAGGATCTTTTACTGGTGCTATTAATGATAAGCTGGGAAAATTTCAATTGGCAGATGGAGGGACTTTGTTTTTAGATGAAATAGGCGAATTGCCATTGGACATGCAACCTAAGTTGCTAAGAGCCATTCAAGAATCGGAAGTGGAACAAATAGGAAGCACTAAAACCGAAAAAGTTGATATAAGAATTATTGCAGCAACCAACAGAAACCTTCAAAAAGAAGTTAAAGAAAAAAACTTTCGTGAAGATTTATATTTCAGGCTAAATGTTTTTCCCATTATCATTCCGCCATTAAGAGAACGTGTTGAGGATATACCAATATTAATTGAACATTTTGTCAATAAATTCAGTAAACAATACAATAAAAACGTCAAATACATTTCTGAAGAGACCAAACGCAATTTACAATCCTACAATTGGCCAGGTAACATAAGGGAATTGGAAAACCTGGTGGAGCGAGCCGTTATTTTATCCAATGATGAAAAACTGGTGATTCCCAATTTTAAATCCTCATCCAAAGAGTCTTTAATCTCATCTACCATTTTGTCTTTGGACGATGTACAAAGAAACCATATCAAGAAAGTTCTTAAAAAATGTAACTACAAAATTGACGGCCCAGAAGGAGCTGCAAAATTACTGGAAATGAAACCCAGCACCTTAAGGGACCGGATAAAAAAATTGGGTATAGAAAGACCTAAATAAAAACACGGTATTCCGTGTAATTTCTTTTCGTCGAATATTTTTATCGGTATGCCGTG
>JAGQYS010000096.1:2901-3100 GCA_020435965.1 Flavobacteriaceae bacterium
TTACTTACAATTACATAAAAGACAATTTAGTCTTTTTTGAAGTGTTTGGCACACATATTGGCAATGTGTTTTCGCATTAAATCCCCAAATGATGCCTTTATATGAATACACCTATTTTAGATCAATCTGAAAAAGTAAAATTTTGGATTGAAAACGACATTCTGTTTTGTAAGTTCAGTCAGGTTGACTGCTACCTTTC
>JAGQYS010000097.1 GCA_020435965.1 Flavobacteriaceae bacterium
AAACAAGAAGCTTAATCAACGAGGAGTATGTCAGATAAAAAACTACACCTTACGATTACAACTCCACTGAGAACGGTTTACACTAACGATATTGATCAATTAACGGTCACTACATCAGTTGGTGAATTAACCATTCTTCCTGACCATATTCCATTAATTACGACACTAGAAATAGGTCAAGTAATGGTAAAAAATGATGGTCATGAAGTATACTATGCAATTGATGGGGGGATTCTAGAAGTACGTCACAATAACAAGGTTGTTATCCTCTCTGACAGAAGTGAGAATGCAAGTGAAATTGATATCGAGCGTGCAAAAGAAGCTCTAAAACGTGCAGAAGATATTAAAAACAATTCATCAGATGTTGATAAGGTTGATTACAATAAACTAGAGCGCGATATTGCTAAGGAGTTAAATCGAGTAAAGCTTACCGAAAAAAAGCAACGAAGATAAAAATCAGATTTATTTCTGGTTTTTGTTTTTTCTAGTGGTATAATAACGATATATGAACAAAAATACTAAAATAATTATAGGCGTAATTGCAGGGGCAATTATTATTGCCAGTTTGATATTCTCAATTTCGGCAAAACGTTTCTCAAATCAAGGAAAATATGTAGAGGTAAAAGGTCTCTCAGAACGAATTGTTAAGGCAGATCGTGCTATTTGGCCAATTAATTTTGAAGTTAAATCAAATGATAGTAGTGATTTATTTAATCAAATTGAAAAAAATATTAATAACGTAGAGCAATTTCTGAAAGAGGCAGGATTTGAAGATTCAGAAATTTCTGTAGCACCAGTTGATACCTACCAGGACACCTACCAAGGAGCACAGTATCGATATAATGCTCGGGTTTCTATGTCTATTTACACCGATAAGGTTGATTTAGTACGAACAACATCTCAAAACACCCTCAGTCTAGTTCAAAAAGGGATTGTTATGAGCGGTTCATATATCAATTTTGAATTCTCTGATTTAAATTCAATAAAACCAGAAATGTTAGCAGAGGCAATTGCAAATGCTCGAGATTCAGCAGAGCAATTTGCAAATGATTCAGGGGTTCGTGTTGGTGATATTGCTCGAGCAAACCAAGGCGTGTTTAGTATTACCGACAAAGACCCAGGTTCACCAGAGTATAAAAAAATCCGAGTTGTTTCAACATTACGATACCTTCTCAATTAAAAAAACACCTTATGGTGTTTTTTTATAATAAAGAAAAAACCTCTTATTCTTTAGAACAAAGAGTAAGAGGTTTATAAGGTTAAGGTCTTTTTTAGTATCCAACTAAGTTTTCGAATTAAACTTACTAACACTTAAAAAATAATTTGAATAATACTTAATCTTACAGAAAAAGGTGCCTTAACAAAATATTAAATTGAAGGATACTTCATACCTGACATCGTTTTATGAAGTAATCTATGTATTATATTAATTAAATAATCTCTATTGTCTAATAATTTATCCACAAAATAATAATTTTGATATAATAGTGTACATGGATAAGGATGTAGAAATTTCTAAAAAACTCAATATGGAACATACTGTTGAACTTGCTGAAGAGTTAAGTCATGAAGTAGAGGAGTTAAACAAAGAGGTTCACAAACAAAATTCACAAATACGAATTTTTTGGAATGGTATTATTTCAGGACTAGGAAGAACTATTGGGGCAACTATCATTTTCGCTGTATTTATTGCATTGTTTAGTTATTTAATAAAAACATCAGACGCAGAGTGGTTAAATACTGTAGTTGCGTGGCTTGGTCTTAATACCTATTTAAATTAAAAAATATGATAAAAAAAATAAAAAAACAATATATTATCTTGGTAATTATTTAAA
>JAGQYS010000005.1 GCA_020435965.1 Flavobacteriaceae bacterium
GAAAATAAAACCTATGGTGTTTGTCGTGTAACTGGTAAACTAATCAATAAAAAGCGTTTAGAGCTAGTGCCTCATGCAACATTGAGCATTGAAGCTAAAAACATGCAATAGTAAAATACTGTAAAGATAGTTTGTAAAAAACGTCTCATAAATTGAGACGTTTTTTAATTTTGACAACAAAGCAACCTTGATGAATATAAAAAAGGCATCCATACTTATCATTTCAATTCTTCTTATTGATCAGATTTCAAAGATTTACATTAAAACGCATTTTGAACTTCAAGAAGAAATTAAAGTGTTCAATTGGTTCAGAATTCTTTTTGTTGAAAATAACGGGATGGCTTGGGGAGCAAAACTTAGTGATTTCACCTCTGTAATTTCAGATAGAACAGCTAAAGTTATTCTTACCAGTTTTAGACTTGTTGCTATTGTTGGTATTGGCTATTGGTTGTGGTTATCAATTAAAAATAAAGGTTCTAGAGTTTTAATTATTGCGGTCTCTCTCATATTTGCAGGTGCCTTTGGAAATATTATTGACTCCGTTTTTTATGGCGTTTTGTTCAATGATAGTTACGGACAAGTTGCATCATTTTTGCCAAGTGAAGGAGGTTATGATACTTTTTTACATGGAAAAGTAGTAGATATGCTTCATTTCCCCATCTGGAAAGGCTATTTACCAGAATGGATACCTTGGTATGGAGGCAAATACTTTACGTTTTTTGAACCTGTTTTTAATATTGCTGATATGGCAATTAGCACAGGTGTTGGAATGCTGATTCTATTTAATAAAAGAGCGTTTCCTAAGGAACATAAAATTACAGAAACAGTATCTTCCTTGAATCAAGAAAGTATATAACTTTCAGATTCATATCCAAACCATAATTTTACTCGGTAAGCTTTGTAGAAATATGAAAAATAGCATCACCTTGATACACCAAAGGCGACTCATTTATGTTAAAGATATAACCACTATTTGGAGCTTTTACAAAATGATTGAAGCTTCCATAAGGATCTGTAATATGGCCTATAACATCACCTTCATTTACAAAAGAATTGATTTTAATAGAAGCTTTAAACATTCCTGAATATTTTGCTCTAAGCCATTTACTATCTGAAATATATATAGTAGCTTTTTTAGGTCTTGAAACTTTAAAATTAGTTTTCAGCATACCAAGATGATGTAAAACACGTTTAGCACCATTAACTCCAGTATTTGTGATGGTAGCATCAATATTAAATGACTTTCCACCTTCAAAAAGAAGCATCGGAATACCTAACTTATAGCTTGTATTTCTAAACGATTTATTCAGATTCTTTGAGTAGTAAACAAAAGGAGCGCCAAAGACCTCAGCTAATTCGTTTAAAATGGGCTCTTTTTTCTTAATTCTAATTTGTGCTGAATTAAATCGGTCTGCTCCTCCAGTATGAAAGTCCATAATTAAATCTGCATGAGGAACGATTTCAGTGATTAGTTTATGAGCCACTCTACTTGCTAACGAACCTCCTTTTGTTCCAGGAAACACACGATTTAGGTCACGACCATCAGGAAATTCCCTATCCATATGAATGAAACCAAAAACATTAATTACTGGAATGCAAATAATAGTTCCTTTTTTAGGTTTGTTGATGCCTTTAGCAATAATTTGTCGCACAATTTCCACACCATTTATTTCGTCACCATGTATTCCAGCTGTGACTAGAACAGTTGGGCCAGGTTTTTTTGAGCGTTCAATTATTACAGGAACATCAATGGTGTTTTGAGTGTGTAATTTAGCCACGTTAAAGCTAACAGTTGCGCTTTTGCCAAGAGCAACTTTTTCACCTAATATCTCTAAAACATCTTTTTCGCTCATATTTATTTTCCGTGAAAACGGAAATCATTAATTAGTTTCTATTTCTCTCAATATAAGTTATTATAGCTCTTGCAATATTTTTATGTGTTGCGGCTTCAATACCTTCCAATCCAGGAGTTGAGTTAACTTCTAATAACAATGGTCCACGAGCAGATTGTAGCATATCGACGCCACAAACAGGGAGTTTTAATGCACGAGAAGCATTCATAGCAAGCTTTAATTCTTCAGTATTTAGTTTAATAATATTGGCAGAACCACCACGATGCAAATTAGAACGAAACTCCCCTTCCTTGCCTTGACGTTTCATAGCACCAACCACTTGTCCATCAACAATTAAGGCTCTAATATCTGCTCCTTTGGCTTCTTTAATAAATTCCTGAACTATCACTCGAGCTTCCAAACCATTAAAAGCTTCCAGAACGGATTCTGCTGCATTTTTTGTTTCAGCTAAAACAACTCCTAAACCTTGAGTTCCTTCTAGTAATTTGATAATTACTGGAACACCACCAACGTGTTCTATCACCTCTTCAACATCGCGTGAATAATTCGTGAAAACCGTTTTTGGCATCCCAATTCCAGCTTTACTGAGTCGTTGTAAACTTCTAAGTTTATCTCTTGAACGCTGTATCGCATCAGAGGTACAAATGGTAAACACATTCATCATTTCAAATTGTCGCACAACAGCACAACCATAAAAGGTGACCGAAGCTCCAATTCGCGGAATGATCGCATCAACATAATCAAGATATCTATCCTTGTAATAAATGGTTGGTTTCTCCTTTTCAATGATAATGTCACATTTTAAAGGGTCAATCACTTCAACCTTATGACCTCTAAGTTCACCTTCTTCTATAAGTCGACGCGTAGAATATAAATTTGGATTTCTTGATAATATTACAATGTTCATAATGCTTTGTTGTTAAACGATTGGTTTTCCAAATCAACATCAACCAAAAACTTTTTACTTAAAAATTGTCTGCCAATTAACACAGGAAATTTCATATCGTCTCTAGTGCTTAAAGTTAAGTTAATCTTGTACTTCTTTCCAAAGAATATCACTTCAGACTTAATTTTGTACCTATTTTCTTTATAGCCATTACTGCTTTTTACATCAGTATAAGTATAATTTTTAAAAACAATATCTCTGCTGCTAAAGTTAGGATGTCCTTTGCTTTCAAAAGTACATCTTAAGGTGTTGTTTTCTTCAACAATTTCTGAACAATGTATTGCAGATGTATAAGCTCCTGTATCAATTTTTACAGCAACATCAAATAATCCAAGTTCAGGAAAGTCAACTTTATCGACTCTACCAACAATTTTCTTTGTCATATAAGGTTTAAAATAAGTGGCGCAAGATACAGATAAAGATATTGCAAATGTTATCTTTTTTAGTTTGAATTATTACCTTTGAGTAATGGCTAAATCTCCTTTAGAAATACAACTACAAACCTTACCAAACTCGCCTGGAGTGTATCAGTATTTTGATGCAAATGGTACTATAATTTACGTTGGAAAAGCCAAAAATTTAAAAAAAAGAGTCAGTTCCTATTTTACTAAAACGCACGAGAATGGTAAAACGCGTATTCTTGTAAAAAAAATAGCCAACATTAAACACATCGTAGTTGAAACTGAAACAGACGCTCTTTTATTGGAGAATAATCTTATTAAAAAACACAAGCCACGATATAATGTATTGTTGAAAGATGATAAATCTTATCCTTGGATTTGCATAAAAAATGAACGTTTCCCAAGAGTTTTTCAAACAAGACGACTTATAAAAGATGGAAGCGAATATTTTGGGCCTTATACAAGTGTAAAAACCGTTTATACATTGCTAGATTTAATAAGAGGCTTGTATCAATTACGAACCTGTAATTACGATTTGTCGCAAGAAAAAATTGATGCTGGTAAGTATAAAGTTTGCTTAGAATATCACTTAGGAAATTGCAAAGGTGCTTGTGAAGGTTATGAAACAGTTCAAGAATACGAAGAAAACATAAAAGCCATTCGTGAAATTTTAAAAGGAAATTTTAAAAACTCCTTAAAACGCTTTAAAAAACAAATGCACAATCTTGCAAAAGACATGCATTTTGAAGAAGCTCAAAAAGTAAAGGAAAAAATAGATGTTTTAGAAAACTATCAAGCCAAATCAACCATTGTAAATCCAAAAATCAACAACGTTGATGTATTCTCCATTATAAGTGATGAAAGTTATGCTTACGTAAATTTTTTGCAAATTTCCTTGGGCTCCATCGTACGTTCACATACGCTTGAAATAAAAAAGAAACTCGATGAAACGGATAAGGAACTTTTAGAAATCGCCATTGTTGAAATCAGACAACGATTCAATTCGCAATCTAAAGAAATTTACGTACCTTTTAAAGTTGATGTTGGAGATGATGTGAAAGTGACCATTCCGAAATTAGGCGACAAAAAACACATTTTGGATTTATCAATCAGAAACGCTAAGTACTACAGATTAGAGCAGTTAAAACAAGTAAAAATTGTAGATCCAGACAGACATGCCAATCGTATTATGGCGCAAATGAAAGCCGATTTACGACTCAAAGAAGAACCACGACATATAGAGTGTTTTGATAATAGCAATATACAAGGCACAAACCCAGTAGCTGCTTGTGTTGTATTTAAAAACGGAAAGCCAAGTAAAAAAGATTACAGACATTTTAATATTAAAACCGTTGAAGGACCAGACGATTTTGCATCAATGGAAGAAGTGGTTTACAGACGCTATAAACGTATGCTAGACGAAAAGCAATCGTTACCACAACTTATTATTATTGATGGTGGGAAAGGGCAATTATCATCAGCTCTTAAAAGTTTAGATGCATTGAACCTAAGAGGGAAAATTGCCATTATCGGAATTGCAAAACGTTTGGAAGAATTATTTTATCCAAATGATCCAATTCCATTATATTTAGATAAAAAAAGCGAAACTCTTAAAATCATACAGCAATTGCGTAATGAAGCTCACAGATTTGGGATTGAGCACCATAGAAATAAACGAAGCAAAAGCGCGTTAAATACTGAGCTTGAAACCATTCCTGGAGTTGGAGAAAAAACCATAGTAGAGCTGTTAAAGCATTTTAAATCAGTTAAACGGATATCTTATGCTAAGTTAGATGAATTAGAATACGTGATTGGTGTTTCCAGAGCTAAAAGGATTTATAATTATTATCATCATAACAAATAACTTGAAAAAAACCACATTCATATTAATTCTCATTTTACTAGTTTCGCTTTCAACCAAAGGGCAAAATGACTCTTTACATATACAAAATCCAAAAGTTGGTTTAGTGTTAAGTGGTGGTGGCGCAAAAGGCTTGGCGCATATTGGTGCACTAAAAACCATTGACAGCCTTGGTGTAAAAATAGACTATGTTGCAGGCACAAGTATGGGAGCCATTATTGGTGGTCTTTACGCCTCAGGTTATTCAGGTAAACAAATAGATTCTATTTTTAAAACGGTCGATTTTGACGAACTTATAAACGACAATTTACCTCGTAATGCCAAAACATTTTACGAACGTGATAATTCTGAAAAGTATGCCATAACCTTGCCTTTCAATAATTTTAAAGTTCAGATACCTTCTGCAATTTCAAGAGGACAGAATGTGTTTAATTTGTTTTCAAAACTCTTGTTGCACATAAGTGATATTGAAAATTTTGAAAATCTTCCAATACCATTTTTCTGTATAGCAACAAATATTGAAACTGGTGAACCTGTTGTTTTAAACAGTGGCAGTTTACCTCAAGCCATAGCGGCTAGTGGTGCTTTACCTTCGTTGTTTCAGCCTGTAATTATCAATAACCAAATATTAATTGATGGAGGTGTGGTTAACAATTACCCAATTGATGAGCTTAAAGCAAAAGGCATGGATATTATTATTGGAGTCGATGTCCAAGATGGTTTGGCAGAGCGTGCAGAGTTGAATTCTGCACCAAACATTTTACTTCAAATAAGTAACTTCAGGACAATTAACGCGATGAAAGACAAAGCAAAAAAAACAGACATTTATATAAAGCCAGATATTAAAAGCTTTAATGTTGTGTCTTTTCAATTTGGAAAACAAATTATTGAAAAGGGTCGCATTGCAGCCATTGAAAAGCAAGACGAATTAAAAGCTATTGTTCAAAATCAGCATCATGCACCAATAAAAAAAATAAAAATCGTAGCTGCAGACAGCCTGCGAATTAAGAAAATTGACACTAAAGGAAACGATAAGTATACAAGATCCTACATCTTAGGAAAACTTAAACTTAAGCCAAACGAAACGGTTAGTTATGATCAGTTTAGCAAAGGCATAAACAACATTGTGGCAACTCAAAACTTTGATAGTTTTTTGTATGATTTTGAACCCAATGACGATGGTTATGATTTAATAGTCTATTTAAAAGAGAGTACAAATAAAACCTTTTTAAAGTTTGGAGTGCATTATGACGATCTTTACAAAAGTGCAGCTTTAGTAAATATAACTCAAAAACAACTATTGTTTAAAAATGACTTAGCTTCTTTTGATATGATTTTAGGCGATAACGTTCGATATAATTTTGAATATTACATAGACAAAGGGTTTTATTGGAGCATAGGTTTAAGGTCTAGATACAATACATTTCATAAAAGTGTAAATGCATCATTATTTTTAGATGAAGGCGAATTAGGCATTGTAGGATTAAAAAAAGCTGACATAAGGCTTACCGACCAAACCAATCAATTTTTTGTGCAAACACTTTTTAGAAAAGATTTTTCTTTAAAACTGGGAGCAGAACATAAACGGTTAAAAATTACTTCTGAAACATTTGTAGACGAATCAGAGGGAGAAACCGAAAAAACCACCTTCGAAAAAAGTGATTTTTTTAGCGTATTTGGAAATTTAAAATTTGACACTTACAACAATAAATACTTTCCAGATAATGGATTTTTATTTGATGGTAATTTTCAATTGTATTTATCTTCCTCAGATTTTAACAACGATTTCTCTCAATTTTCGTTTGCAAAAGCTAATGTTGGCTATGCCATGAGTTTTTCAGACAAACTATCATTGCTCATTGGCTCAGAAGGTGGCTTTAAAGTAGGTGACGATTCTAACAACTCGCTTAGTTTCGCACTTGGTGGTTATGGGCAAAATTTAATAAACAACTTCATTTCTTTTTATGGGTATGATTATATCTCAATAATTGGCGATAGTTTTGTAAAAGGCACTATTAATATAGATTACGAAATAGCAAGTAAACACCATATTGGCCTTGCAGCTAATTATGCCAATGTTGGGAACGATCTTTTTACAAATGGCGAATGGATTACTGCTCCAGATTATAGTGGTTATGCCATTGGTTATGGATTAGAAACATTTTTAGGTCCAGTTGAAATAAAATACACGTGGTCGCCAGAAGTAAAGCAAGATGCATGGTTTTTTAATGTTGGGTTTTGGTTTTGATTTTGAAATTTAAGTTTGTTTAGCCATCACATTTTTACGTAATTTGTAAAACTATGCATCACTTTTGGAACGATTTATTATCTCACCTTCAATTTCTTATTAAAAGAAAACCTGAGTAAGTACGCATTTTTGTCATTCCTGCCTGCGCAAGAATCTCTATAATTTAATTATCTTTATATAAATTTCAAGAAGTTTAAATTGTTACACCAACTTTAAACTTTAAAATCAGAACATTAAACTCATACAAATGCCTTTTTATCATAAATTAGGAAACATACCTCCTAAAAGACATACACAGTTTAGAAAACCAGATGGAAGCCTTTATGCCGAACAACTCTTTGGCACCATTGGCTTTGACGGAATGTCAACAAACTCATACCATGAGCATAGACCAACACAAGTCAAAGAAATAAAAAAACAATATAGCGTTGCGCCCAAAATTGCAAAGTCAAACCACATACAATCCTATCGTTTTAGAGGGTTTCAGGTACAGCCTGAAAACGATTATTTAGAAAGCAGAAAAGCTGTTTTAACCAATAGTGATTGTACCATTATTTTAGCAGCACCAAAAGAATCAACAAAAGACTATTTTTATAAAAACACAGATGCAGACGAGCTTATTTTTATACACAATGGAACAGGAAAGCTCAGAACCATGTTGGGAAATCTCGATTTTAAATATGGAGATTATTTGCTAATACCAAGAGGAATTATTTACAAACTAGATTTTGATACTGAAGTTAATCGCTTATTCATAGTAGAATCTCACAGGCCAATTTACACACCAAAACGCTACAGAAATTGGTTTGGTCAGTTACTAGAACACTCACCTTTCTGTGAACGCGATATTCGTCAACCTCAAGAGCTTGAAACCTATAATGAAACTGGAGAGTTTTTAATAAAAGTAAAAAAACAAAACGATATTTTTGAAATGATATATGCAACACATCCTTTTGATGTCGTTGGCTACGATGGTTTTAATTACCCTTACGCTTTTTCAATACACGATTTTGAGCCTATAACTGGTCGTATTCATCAACCACCTCCAGTACATCAAACTTTTGAAACAGATGCTTTTGTAGTTTGCAGTTTTGTGCCTCGATTGTACGATTATCATCCTGAAGCTATTCCTGCACCTTACAATCATAGTAATATTGATAGCGACGAGGTTCTGTATTATGTTGATGGCGATTTTATGAGCAGAAATGATATCGATGCTGGACATATCTCTTTACATCCAGCTGGAATACCTCATGGACCTCATCCAGGAGCCACTGAGCGTAGTATTGGTAAGGTAAAAACAGATGAGTTGGCAGTCATGGTAGATACCTTTAAACCGTTAATGGTTACAGAAGAAGCCATGAAAATTGCAGATGAAGATTATTATAAATCATGGTTATAAGCCCCTAAATCCCCAAAGGGGACTTTTTGAGGCAAGTAAAATTTATTAATTAAGCACTCAAAATCCGTCCAGTTTTGAGTTTCCTCCATTTGGGAGGGTTAGGATGGGCTTTTCATTATGAGTAAAGAGGTAAAATCAGTAAACTACGGTTTAGAAAAAATATTTGAAGGAGCACAAGACTTCCTTCCACTTTTAGGAACAGATTATGTCGAGTTTTACGTTGGTAACGCTAAACAATCGGCTCACTTTTACAAAACAGCTTTTGGGTTTCAATCCTATGCTTATAAGGGCTTAGAAACAGGTTCAAGAGATTCTGTAAGTTATGTATTGAAGCAAGACAAAATAAGGTTAGTCTTAACAACACCATTAAACAGCAAATCACCAATAAACGACCACATTGTAAAACATGGTGATGGTGTAAAAGTCATAGCACTTTGGGTAGATGATGCACGAAAATCTTATGAAGAAACCACAAAACGAGGCGCAAAATCTTACATGGAACCTGTAGTTGAAAAGGACGATCATGGTGAGGTTGTGAGAGCAGGAATTTACACGTACGGCGAAACGGTTCACATGTTTGTAGAGCGCAAAAACTATAAAGGTGTATTCATGCCTGGATTTGTTGAGTGGAAATCAGATTATAATCCGGAACCAACAGGATTAAAATACATTGACCACATGGTAGGTAACGTTGGCTGGAACCAAATGAATGTTTGGGTAAAATGGTACGAAGATGTTATGGGATTTGTAAACTTCTTATCGTTTGATGATAAGCAAATCCATACAGAATACTCAGCATTGATGAGCAAAGTGATGAGCAATGGCAACGGAAGGATTAAATTCCCAATAAACGAACCAGCAAAAGCAGCCAAAAAATCGCAAATTGAAGAATATCTTGACTTTTATGAAGGCTCAGGCGTTCAGCATATTGCAGTAGCAACAGATGACATTATTAAAACTGTTTCCCAATTAAAAGCAAGAGGTATTGAGTTTTTACCACCACCTCCACAAGCTTATTATGATGATATTCCGCGTCGTTTAGGCTCACATATGGATATGATGAAAGAAGATATTAAAGAGCTTCAAAAACTATCCATTTTAGTGGATGCAGATGAAGAAGGCTACTTACTTCAAATTTTCACAAAACCAGTTGAAGATAGACCAACATTGTTTTTTGAAATCATTCAAAGAATGGGAGCTCGAGGTTTTGGAGCTGGAAACTTTAAAGCACTTTTTGAGTCTATTGAACGTGAACAAGCCAACAGAGGCACATTATAACAAATATTTAACTAAAAAACCTTTAAAAACTCTATCGATAATGTCGTTAGAGTTTTTTGTTTTTTTACTTTTGGAACAGTAATTGTAATTTTTAATGGTATAACATAAATTATACTATAACGTTAGTTTAATTACAATTAAAAAATTATGAAGAAAGTCCTACTTATATTAGTATCATTTATTTTGTGCAATGCCTCAATTGCACAAACAGAATCTGCTTTCGACACAGGTGAGTGGTTTAAATTTAAAATGAGTTATAGTGGCTGGGCAAAAGCAGGAGAAGCTACTCTAACTGTTAATGAAGATTTTATTGATGGAAAACCTGTATTTCATGTGGTTGGAAAGGGAGAAACAACAGGAGTTATCAGTTGGTTTTTTAAAGTAAAAGATCGTTACGAAAGCTATTTTGATAAAGAAAAACTTGTTCCTTATCGTTTTATCAGGGACATTGACGAAGGAGGCCACACCAAAAACATTGAAATAAATTTTGACCAGAAAAACAACAAAGCCCATGTTTACAATATAAAGCACAATACCAGAAAGGTAATTGACACCAAGCCAAATGTTCAAGATATGGTATCTACGTTTTATTATTTGAGAAACAAACTAGACGTAAGCAAGTTAAAAGTTGATGACGAAATAAGAACAGATATGTTTTTTGATGGTGAAAATTATGGTTTTAAAATAAAATACCTAGGAAAAGAAACGTTACGAACCGCTTTTGGCAAGGTTGAATGTTTAGTGTTTCGGCCTTACGTAATGGCAGGACGCGTTTTTAAAGAAGAAGAAAGTTTAACCCTTTGGGTAAGTGCTGATAAAAACAGAATTCCAATACGCTTAAAAGCAGATTTAGCCATTGGTTCACTAAGAGCAGATCTTGAAGCATTTAGAGGGTTAAAACATCAATTTGAAATACAATTCTAATTAGTAATTATGACTACAGAACCCAATTACGACGAGATTTTAGAAAAACTTAAAGCCAAGTACGACGCTCAAAGTGAAGACACCGAAAACTATTTAGAAGGACTGCTTTACGGAAAATCTATCACCTACTGGGATTATATTCACACAGATGCTTTATTAAGCTTACAAATTCAACGCACTACGTTTCCTGATGAGATGGTTTTTATTGCCTACCATCAAATAAACGAGCTTATTTTTAAAATGATTCTTTGGGAAATTTCTCAAGTTGCAAATAAAAAAGATCTCAATGTTACTTTCTTTAAGGAAAAGCTCATGCGTATTAGTCGCTATTTTGATATGCTTACAACTTCGTTCAATATCATGCGTGAAGGTATGGATCCTGAACAATATGGTAAGTTCAGGCACACCTTAACTCCTGCAAGTGGTTTTCAGAGCGCTCAGTACAGACTTATCGAATTTGCTTCAACAGAACTCATCAACCTTATAGATAATCGATTCAGAAAAACCATCGATAGAAACACACCTTTTGAACATGCTCTTGAGCATTTATATTGGCAAGCAGCAGGTAAAGACTATAAAACTGGCAAAAAATCATCCTTACTCACAAATTTTGAAAATCGCTATAAAGAAGAATTCATTACTTTTATGAAAACTTATAATACTAAAAACTTGTGGTCAAGATTTAAAGAGCTGCCTAAAAAGGATCAACAAAACGAAACTTTAGTTGCAGCAATGAGGCATTACGATTTTACTGTAAATATAACTTGGGTAATGGCACATTACAACGCAGCCAAGCATTATATTTTAGGTAAAGATGGAGATGGTGGAGCAACAGGCGGAAGCGATTGGCAAAAATATATGCATCCAAAATATCAAAAAAGAATATTTTTTCCTGAACTTTGGAGTGAAGAAGAATTAAATAATTGGGGACAATAACAACTAAAACGACTGAAAATAACTAAACCATGAAACCCATAAAAATTGTATTAATAGCAGCACTTTCATGTGTTATACAATCTTGTAAATCTGACAAAACCACCAACGAAATCCGCATAAACAGTTTAGTAAAAGCTGAACCAATTGTTGAAAGCATTGAATTTGGCTATAACCTTAACGACTATGTCGTTGTTCGTGATACAATTAGGCCTGGAGACAGCTTTGGGCAAATCATGGAACGCAATAAAATTGGTTACCCTCAAATCTATAACATTGTCGAAAAAGTAAAAGACAGTTTCAATATTGCAAAACTTCAATTAGGTAAACCTTATACAATATTATGCTCTAAAGACTCCTTGCAATTACCAGAGTCATTTATATATCAACCAAACATTGAAAAATATGTAGTCATAAACTTTAAAGACTCAATCCATGCATATTCAAAGAAAAAACCTATTAAATATGTCGAAAAAGTAGCAACAGGATCCATTACTCCTGGCTCTAACATTTCACTGTTAATAGAAGAAAAAGGGCTTAGTCAAGTTTTAGTTAATAAAATGGCCGATAATATATACGCTTGGACTATAGATTTTAATAGGCTTCAAGCAGGAGACAGGTTTAAAGTGATTTACACAGACAAATATATTGATGATAGTATTTATGCTGGAGTCCATACTGTAAAAGCAGCTTATTTTGAGCATAAAAATGAACCATTTTATGCTTTCAGATTTAAAACAGATACCTTAAAAGGTATTGTTGATTACTTTAATGAGGATGCTAAAAACTTAAGACGTGCCTTTTTAAAAGCACCAGTTCAATTTAGTCGAGTGTCTTCCAGATATAATTTAAAAAGAAGAATTGCCTATTATGGCTATAAGGTAAGGCCTCACAAAGGCACTGATTTTGCGGCAAATATTGGCACACCAATTTTGGCCACTGCCAATGGGACAGTTATAGAATCTACACAAAAAGGAGGAAACGGCAAGTACGTAAAAATAAGGCATAATGCCACTTACAGCACCCAATATTTGCACATGAGCAAACGTGCAGTAAAAGTTGGACAATTTGTAAAACAAGGTGATGTCATTGGATATGTAGGAATGACAGGAAATACAGGTGGACCACACGTATGCTATCGTTTCTGGAAAAATGGACAGCAAGTAGACCCTTTCAAAGAAAAATTACCAGAAGCCGAACCAATATCTGAAGATTTGAAATTTAAATATTTAGATTTTATAGAACCTATAAAAATGCAATTGGATAATATTCCATTTGTAGAAAACGAACCTCTTGAAGTCATTGCTGGAGATTTAGTAACCCAACGCGATTAAATGGCTCTAAAATCTATTAATCCTACGCAAACTAAAGCTTGGAAAAAGCTTTCATCTCATTTTAATGATATAAAAAATTGCCATTTAAAACAATGGTTTGACGAAGATAAAAATAGAGCAGACCGTTTTACTATTAAATGGGAAGACTTCTATTTTGATTATTCCAAAAACAGAATCAACTCAGAAACTGTTAAACTTCTAAAGGAGCTAACTGAGGATATCGATTTAAAAGACGCCATTTCTAAATACTTTTCAGGTGACACAATTAATCAAACCGAAAATCGTGCAGTTCTGCACACAGCATTAAGACTTCCACAAAATTCTGAATTAATAATCGATGGAAAAAATATAGTTTCTGAAATAAACATTGTAAAAGCTAAAATGGAAAGCTTTACCAATGATATAATAAACGGAAATAGAAAAGGCTATACAGGAAAAAGTTTTACAGATATTGTAAATATTGGTATTGGTGGTTCTGACCTTGGCCCATCAATGATTGTTGAAGCATTACAGTTCTATAAAAATCATTTAAATACACATTTTGTAAGCAATATTGATGGAGATCACGTAAATGAAGTCATCAAGAACCTAAATCCAGAAACAACCTTATTCATTATTGTTTCAAAATCATTTGCAACTCAAGAAACCTTAACAAATGCTACAACAATAAGGCAATGGCTTTTACAAAATCTACCTAAAGCAGCAGTCTCAAAACACTTTGTGGCAGTCTCTAGCAATATTGAAAAAGTTAAAGCATTCGGGATTGATGAATCCAACATTTTTCCTATGTGGAATTGGGTTGGTGGACGTTTTTCTTTATGGAGTGCAGTAGGTTTAAGTATTAGTCTTTCTGTTGGATATTCAAATTTTGAAAGCCTTCTAGAAGGAGCTCACAAAATGGACGAGCATTTTAAAAATAACCCTTTTGATAAAAACATTCCAATGATTATGGCTTGTTTAAGTATTTGGTACAACAACTTTTTTGAGTTTGAAACCGAAGCGGTTGTCCCTTATTCACAATACCTAAATCGGTTTCCAGCCTATTTGCAACAAGCCATTATGGAAAGTAATGGGAAAAGTGTTGACAGAAAAGGTGAAAGTGTTGACTACCAAACTGGCACAATTGTTTGGGGAGAGTCAGGAACCAATGCTCAGCACGCATTTTTTCAATTGATGCACCAAGGCACAAAAACAGTTCCTACAGATTTTATTGGATTTGCAAAATCACTTTATGGCAATACAGAACACCAAGATAAATTAATGTCAAACTTTTTTGCCCAGACAGAAGCACTCATGAACGGAAAAACTGAAGAAGAGGTGGTAAAAGAATTTGGAAAAGAAACCATATCTGAATTTGAAAAAAATAAATTGCTAAGTTATAAAGTATTCGAAGGGAATAGGCCAACCAATACGCTTCTCATTAATAAATTAACACCAGAAAGTATAGGTAAACTAGTGGCGCTTTACGAACACAAGATTTTTGTTCAAGGAGTTATTTGGAACGTTTTTAGCTATGACCAATTTGGTGTTGAGTTAGGCAAAGAACTAGCCGGAAACATCCTTAGGGAATTTAATGATTCACGAAAAGAAGGTCATGATTCATCAACAGCAAATTTAATAAACTACTACAAAAGCCTTGATTAATTACGTTAATCATTTCTTTCGATTCCTTTACTTATAATAGATTCGGGCTTTTAAAAAAAAGGCTTCTTAAAAACGTGTTAATTTGTTAATGGTAAGTTAATAATGTTTCAATAATTATAACTAATTTTGCCGAAAATTAAAAACCAATTTTAACTTTTCAGAATATGAAAAAAATCACTCAATTTTTATTTGTTGCTCTAACAATGGTTTTTTCGACCACAGTTTTAGCACAAAGCACAGTTAAAGGCACCATTATGGATCCTGAACTGAATGCTCCACTTTTTGGAGCGAATATTGTGGTTAAAGGGACTACAAAAGGAGCAATTGCTGATTTCGATGGTAAATTCACACTTACAACAGACTTAGCTTCTGGTGAAATAGTTATCTCTTACATAGGCTATATTAGTCAAACTTTAGCTTTTAATGGAGATACAGATTTAGGTACTATTACATTAAAATCTAGCGAAGTAGGTTTAGACGAAATAATGATTGTTGCATCTGTAGCGGTTGACAGAAAAACACCAGTAGCGGTTTCTACAATTAAATCTGAAGATATTGCTTTGAAATTAAGTACTCAGGAATTTCCTGAAATTTTAAAATCTACTCCAGGTGTTTATGCAACTAGAGCTGGTGGTGGTTATGGAGATGGACGCATTAACTTAAGAGGGTTTGACTCTAATAACATAGCAGTAATGATTAATGGTGTTCCGGTAAATGATATGGAAAATGGACGTGTTTATTGGAGTAACTGGGCAGGATTAGGAGACGTGACATCTACTATGCAAGTTCAAAGAGGGTTAGGAGCTTCAAAAGTAGCAGTATCTTCGGTTGGAGGAACAATTAACATTATCACTAAAACAACAGATGCTGTACAAGGCGGTAACTTTTTAACTAGTATTGCTAACGATGGTTACTTTAAATATGGAATGACCTATTCAACAGGATTAACAGATAAAGGCTTTGCAGCAACTGTTAGTGCTTCAAAAATTTCAGGAGATGGATATGTAGATGGAACAGAATTCTCAGGATATAATTACTTTCTAAGTTTATCTCAACAATTAAGTGATGATCATAGATTATCTTTTACGGCATTCGGAGCTCAGCAAGAACATGGTCAACGTTTTAACCGTTCAACTATTGCTGAATTAAAAGATACAGATTCAGGTCCTCAAAAAGCAAATAAAGATTGGGGTTATAAAAATGGAGAAGTTTACCATCAATCTTTTAATTTCTATCACAAACCTCAAATATCTTTAAATCACTTGTGGAATATAAATGATAGTTCTGCTTTATCAACAGCATTATATGCTTCATTTGGCTCAGGTGGAGGAAGAAGAGACGAAGGTTCTAAAATTGGATCTGCAGATTATAGAATTGGTTCGTCAGGTTTACAACCAATAGATTTCGACAAGATTGTTGCAGAAAATCAAGCAAATGGAGTTAATGGTTCTAGTGATATTATCTCATCTTCAAGAAACTCACATGAATGGTATGGTATATTATCAACTTATAAAAACACTATTAATGATAAGTTAACAATATCCGGAGGTTTTGATGGTCGTTATTATATTGGATCTCACTGGTATCAAGTAGATGACTTATTAGGTGGACAATTTTTCTTAGATAATGAAACGGATACTTTTGCCTATGGTAAGCCTCTTAGAGTAGGTGATAGATATAATAAAGATTACGATGGAATTGTTATAAGATATGGTCTTTTTGGTCAAGCAGAATATCAAGTAACTGATAAGTTAAACTTATTTGTAGCTGCAGATATTTCTAACTCAACATACCAGCAAAAAGAATTCATGAATAGTGAAATAGTTGGCAGTAGAGAATCAGATAAAGTAAACTTTGTTGGTTTTGGTGTTAAAGGAGGAGGTAACTATAACCTTGATATGAACAATAATGTATTTGTTAATGTTGGGTACTTCTCTAAAGCTCCATTTTTAGATGCAGTATTTTTAGATGAGGATGGTATTGATGCAAACAAAGATGCTGAAAATGAAAAAGTTTTTAGTGCAGAATTGGGATATGGCTATCGAAGTGAAAAACTAAGCGCCAATGTGAATGTTTATTATACAAAATGGTTAGATAAAACTTACGCAGGTTCAATTCCTACTGGAGATAATATTTTCTTTTACAACCTTCTAGGAATAGACGCATTACATCAAGGTGTAGAAGTTGATTTTAAATACAAAGCAACTGATAACTTAACGTTAACAGGTATGGCGTCTTTAGGAGATTGGCAATGGAAAAGTAACGTATCTGCTGTAGTAAGAGACCAAGCAGGAGAACAAGTCGGAGACCCTATCGAGGTTTTTGCTGATGGCATTAAAGTTGGTGATGCTGCACAAACTACATTTGCAATCGGTGCAGATTTAAGAGTGGCCCAAAAATCAAATATCTATGTAGATTATAACTTTGCAGGAGACAATTACTCATCTTATGATGTAACTAATAGAGGTAGTGAAGATTTACCAGATGTATGGAAAATTCCTGATTTTGGATTATTTGATGTTGGAGCTAGACACTCTTTTGACATTGGAACTTTTGAAGCTACTCTTACGGGTAAAATAAATAATGTGTTCAACACAGAGTATGTTTCAGATGCAAATGATTTAGACGGTACAGCCTCAGCGGCTCAGGTATATTTTGGCCCTGGAAGAACATATAGTGTTGGGTTAAAAGTTAATTTTTAAAAAATATTTAAAATGAAAAGAATAATTTATTGTTTAGCAATTTTAGGGTTTACCTTAGTAGGTTGTAACCCTATGGAAGACATTTATGACGGTTTGGATTCATCTGCAGATCCTATTGTAGGAACTGATTTCTACACATTAACAAGTGACGATTATGCAGAGTTAGACCTAGGTTTTGGAAGTTTTAACTCTATAGATGAAGCAAAAACTTTATTGCCAGGATTTTTAGCAGATAAATATCCTTTCTGGGGTGAAGGTTCATCTGTAACAGTTGGCTATAATTTATACATTGGTAGTGCAGAAGGAGTAAGTGATTTTACAGGGTCAGATATTTATCAATTAACCAACTCAGATTATGCAGCAACTGGTAGTGACGCCTTTGGTTTCTATCCTAATACAGATGCAACAACAAAAATCCCTGATGTATTAACAGCCCAAATAGCTAGCCCAACTGAAGGTCAAATAGTTTTAGCAAAATACAAGCAATATTTTGAAAATCCAGTAGTTGGTTTGGCAAATATTGTTGATTATAACTTTGCTGGTAGCTTCGAAGGCTGGTCAATTGTAGAAGAATCAGGATCAGACGACGCTTGGACCTCTCAATCTGGATATGTACAAGGTAATGGTTTTTTTGGTGGTCAATTTGCTAACGTTGAATGGTTAGTATCTCCTTCAATCGATTTAACAGGAGAAAATAACCTTAAATTTCAAATAACACATGCTCTTAAATATGCAACAGATGCATCTTTACTTAAAATATTGGTTTCTACTGATTATACAGGAGATACAGGAGCTGCAACTTGGGATGAAATTACATTAGCAACCCCTCCAGGTGTTGATACCTTGGATCCTTCTGAAGATTATGATTTTTCAGCTTATGACGGTCAAATAATCAATGTAGCGTTCAAATATGAATCTACTGACACAGATGCTGGCAGATGGAGAATTTCTAACATGGCTATTAAAACCCTTGGTGCTACAGGAGAAACAAACTCCAAAGGAGAATACTTTATCTACTCTGGAGGAAGCTGGGAAGCAATTGAAGGTGTTTATTATTTAAGTTCTGCTGATTTTGATTCTATGGGAGAAGGATCTGGTCAACCAGGTCAATACAATAACTTTAGTAGTTCAATTTCTCCTAATGATTATTTGCCAACTTTTATGAGTTTAACATTTCCGTATGGTCAAGAAGAAGAAGAATTATTCATTATTTATGATTATTATTCAAGTTCTTCAGGAGCACAAAGAAGAGGAAACTTATATACTGTAACTGAAGGTGAGTGGAAAGGACATGAATCAACAATTTCAACAACGTTACAGTTTGGCTTTGAAGATGGTGTTTGGGTTCCGGATAATACAATTAGATACACAATGAGCGATTCTGATTATGCTGCCATAGTTTCAGCTTTAGCTACTGATTATCCAGCAGCAACAACAAGTATGGATAACTATGGTAATATGGATAGAAGACCAGGGAATGCAGCCGAGTGGACAGATCCAATGGTGCTTGATGCAATAAATGTGGTGCTTGATATAGTTGATCCGTCTGCAGAGGAAGAACAAAAATATATTGTTACTATTGATGTTTATAATGGTAGCAATACCACAGAAGACTTCGCAGTTATAAAAATGGGTGGTGTTTGGGTTTACCAATAAATGCTAAACATATATTTAAAAAACCTGCTCAATTTAGAGCAGGTTTTTTTATGCTTAAATTTCATTACTTTTGCTTAAACTAATAAAACTAATTATGGATTCAACAATTAAAATGCTACACTCCTATTGGGCATATTTGGTAGTTATAATACTTATTGTAGCTGTTATTAATGCACTCCTTGGGTATACAGGAAAAAAAGAATATAGTGCCAAAGACTTTAGAGTTTCTCTATTTACGCTTATTGTATCTCACATACAATTGCTTTTAGGGTTGATATTATATTTTGTATCTCCAAGATTTAGCGATTGGAGCGAATTAGGAGGCAAGGTAATGAGTGATTCGGTTTCAAGGTTATATCTTGTAGAACATCCTTTAATAAATATAATTGCAATAGTTTTAATTACTATTGGATATTCTAAGCATAAAAAGAAACTTACATCCTCTCCAAAATTCAAAACCATATTAACATTCTATACATTAGCCTTAATTTGCTTTTTGTCAAGAATTCCTTGGGATGTATGGCCAAGATTTTAGAATAAAAAAAGCGACACAATGTGTCGCTTTTTTTATTCTTTAACTTCCTTTATAATATGGACATATACAGGGAAGTGGTCACTAAAACCGTCCGTAAAACCACCATCTGCAAAACTTCTTAAAGGATAGCCTTTATATCGTCCTTCTTTATTGGTTAAATAAAGTTTATTAAAAATTCCTGCTTTATAAAACCTAAACGAAGAATAATCAGTTTCCAATAAAGGTTTAGTAATTAAAATCTGGTCAAATAAACTCCAAGCATCTCTGTATGCGTTAGACCCTAATCCTTGTCTGAAAAATTCTTCCATTGGGTTATATATGCCTTTCAACTCAACATCTTCCTTGTTTTTTTCAGTTTTTAATATATCTTTTAAGCTTGCATTTGTTGGGTCGTCATTCAAATCTCCCATTGAAAATATTTTTGCATAAGGATCAATTGCTTGTAGTGAATCTATAATGCGTTTATTCAATCTTGCAGCAGCAATACGTTTAGGCCTGCTTCTTGCCTCTCCTCCAGAACGGGAAGGCCAATGGCTTACAATAATGTGTATCAGCTCTCCATCTAATTTACCGCTCACTAAAAGTTGGTCTCTTGTATAGACTCGCTTTCTAGTAATATCATCATAAATTTTTAATTCATGACTGCTACTGTCAATAGGAGAAAACAAGGCTTTTTGGTACATTAATGCTACATCAATACCACGTGCATCTGGAGAGTCAAAATGTATAATGCCATAATCCTTACCATATAAAGCGTCATCGTTTGCCAAATCTTCAATAACTTGCCTGTTTTCAACTTCTGAGATACCAATAATCGCTGGGCTGTTGTTAGAAACATCAGCACCTATTTCAGAAATTACACGAGCCATATTCTTCACCTTCTTTTTGTAAATTTCGCCACGATCAAACTTTAGCTCCATGATTGGACTTGCTTCATCAAACTTTTGAGGGTCGTTAATAGTGTCAAATAAATTTTCAACATTATAAAAAGCAATAGTGTGCACTTTAAACTTTCGTTTTTCCTGTGCATAACTTGTAAAAATTAATAGAAAGCAAAATGAAGTAACAAACGTTTTTAATAGTTTCATTTATAGTCGTATTATGTTTATGTTAATATGAAAGCAAATCTTGAGCCAAAAGTAAATATTAATAATAAATAATGTAAATTTGCAAGCCTTAATATTTTTAAATTTAAGGAAAACAAAGTATTAATTTTAATATTGAACATGAAGAAAAGTTTATTTATTTTTTTATTAGGAATTTTTTCTGTGTTTTCGGCTTTTGCACAAACCACCATAAAAGGTAGTGTAAAAGATGCTGTAACCAATGAAGCCATTCCTGATGTAACAATTACTATTGAAGAAACTTCTCAAACCACAAAAACAGATGCTTTAGGCGAATTTAGTTTTACTAGAAATGTCCCTTTGGGTGAACAAGTTTTAAACGTAAGTAAAACTGGTTACATAACTGAGCGTTATCCTATTGTGGTAAATGAAGGATCAACAGTAAACATTACAGACATGATTCTTAGAATTGATGTGTCAGATTCCGCAGATCTATTTACCATTACCTTGTCTGATGATGAGTTAAATGATGACACAAGTGGAGCTGATAATATTTCTGGATTATTGCAATCATCGCAAGACGTGTTTTTAAGAACCGCAGCATTTGAGTTTAGCTCCTCATTTTTTAGAGTAAGAGGTCTGGATTCTGAAAATGGAAAATTGCTTATTAATGGTGTTGAAATGAACAAGATGTTTGATGGTAGGCCACAATGGAGTAATTGGGGCGGACTTAACGATGTTATGAGAAACCAAGAGCTTTCAAATGGCTTAACGCCTTCAGCCTACAATTTTGGTGGTTTGTTAGGAACAACAAACATAAACACAAGAGCATCAATGTACAGAAAAGGTGGTCGTGTAACCTATTCATCATCAAACAGAAGTTATACCAATAGAGCCATGGCTTCCTATTCATCAGGATTGGTTGATGGAGGTTGGGCTTACTCAATTTCTATAGGAAGACGTTGGGGAGACGAAGGCTACCAAGATGCAACATTTTATGATGCCAATTCGTTTTTTGCTTCTGTAGAAAAGAAAATCAATGATAAACATAGCATTAACTTTACAGGAATTTTTGCGCCTAACAGACGTGGGAAATCATCACCAAATACCCAAGAGGTATATGACCTCAAAGATATTCGATATAATGAATATTGGGGCTATCACGATGATGAAAAACGAAACTCAAGAGTAAAAAGAACTGTAGAGCCAATTTTGATGTTGAATCATCTTTGGGATATTAATGAAAAGTCATCCTTAAATACAAGTGTTGCTTACCAATTTGGAGAGCTTGGAAATAGTAGATTGGATTACGCAGGTGGTGCAAATCCAAGCCCTTCTTACTACCAAAAATTACCTAGTTATTTCTTAGCAGATACTAATGGCCCTGATTATGATGGAGCTTATCAAGCTGAACAAGAGTTTATTAATAATGGACAGATAGATTGGAACAGAATATATGATGCTAACCTGACCAATAACATGAATGGGTTAAATGCTGCATATGTGCTTTACGAAGATAGAAGTGATGATAAACAATTAACCATAAACTCTAATTACACAAGAGATATCAATGATAACATTAGAGTAAATGGAATTGTTGATTACAAGCGTTTAGAATCTAATAACTTTGCTGAGATTGTCGATTTATTAGGTGGTTCTGGATATTTAAATGTAGATTCTTTTGATAATTTTCAATTTGATCTTCAAAATCCAGATCGCATCGTTGGTGAGGGTGAGAAATTTAGATATAACTATAACTTATATGCTGATGTAATAAGTGCAACAGCACAAGCATTCTTTAAGTATAATAAGGTAGATTTTTATCTTGCTGCAAGTTACACTAATACACAATATCAGCGTGAAGGGTTATACCAACACGAAGCATTTGCTGATAATTCTTTCGGAAAAGGAAGAAAACTTAAATTTAATGGATTAGGCGCAAAAGCTGGTGCAACTTATAAAATTACCGGAAAACATTTAATTGATGTCAATACTGCATATTTAAGCAAAGCACCATCATTGAGAAATACGTATTCTAACTCAAGAGAAAATCACAATGTTGTAGGTGATGTTAGTGGAAATGAAATTACAGAAGAAAAAGTAACATCAGCTGACGTTAGTTATATTTTCAGGTCTCCAATAGTAAAAGCTCGTTTAACAGGATTTTATACTGCTATGCAAGATGCCAATGAAATATCATTCTTCTTTGCAGATGGTATTGGAGGCGACAATGCTAACTTTGTTCAAGAAATTTTACAAGGCATAGACAAAAAACACTTTGGTGCAGAATTAGGTATTGAAGCTCAGGTAACACCTACAATTTTACTAAAAGGTGCGGCTTCAGTTGGGCAATATACGTATGACAACAATCCAGATTTATATTTAACAACAGCTCCAGACCCAACAGCACCAGATGAGTTAAGTCAAAATGGATTTAAAGATTTTGGACAAGCAAACTTAAAAAACTACAAAATTGCAGGAGGACCACAACGTGCTTATTCTGTTGGTTTTGAGTATAGAGACCCTGATTATTGGTGGTTTGGTGCAACAACTAATTTCTTTACAAACACGTATGTAGATATTAGCCCATTAACAAGAACTGAGAACTTTTACTTAGACAGCGATGGATTACCTTTTAACGATTACGACCCTGAATTGGCTAAACAATTACTAAAACAGGAATCATTTGAAGACTACATGACCGTAAATTTAATTGGTGGTAAATCTTGGAAAATAGGCGATTACTTTATTGGTTTCTTTGCAAGCGTAAACAATTTGCTGGATAAAGAATATAAGTCTGGTGGCTTTGAGCAAGGCAGAAACGCCAACTATAGAGAACTTAGAGATGATAATGCCAATCCAAAACGTGTGTTTGGTCCAAAATATTGGTATGGACGTGGCACAACCTATTTCTTAAACGTGAATTTTAGATTTTAAATAAAAAAATAATAAATTAGTACTTATGAAAACGAATAAAATTTTAGCATTCTTCACTGTAATAGCAATGTCTGTTGCTTTAGTGTCGTGTGTACAAGACGATGAATTTTCAATTCCTGAAAGCTTAGGAAATGAAGAAAACGCAGGACTACAAGCTATTATGGCTGGATTGGCAGATGGATCATTAACTGAAATAAGCATCGCAGATTTATTGGACTTATATTCAGGTCAAGCTACATTGATTGAGTCTGATATTGTTGTAAAAGGGTATGTGAGTTCATCAGACCAAACAGGTAATTTCTACAAAGAATTCTATATGCAAGATGCTCCTGAAAATCCAACAGCTGCTATTGGCGTGACATTAAACCAAGTAGATTCATACAATCAGTTTAATAAAGGACGTGAGATTTACATAAAACTTAAAGGATTATATTTAGGTGAAAATTCTTCTGATGTTTTGACTATTGGAGGTCAATTGGATGGAAACAATCTAGAAGAAATGACAGCAAACCAAATACCTCAACACGTATTCCGTTCTGCAACTACAATGGATATTGTACCATTGGTACTTATTCCTTCAGCTGTTAACGATTCGCATTTAGGAATGTTTGTTACTTTTGAGAATATGCAATTCCCAACATCTTTGGAAGGTGAAACATTTGTAGATCCTTTTGATGATTTTGATACACGTCATATCATGGTTAGCTGTGATAATGGATCAGAATTTAGACTAGAAACAAGTTCATTTGCAAGCTTTACGCAAGTACCATTGCCAGTAGATGGTCGCGGAAGTATTTCTGGAGTTATTACACAAGGTTTTGGTGGTTCGCCAAAAGTGATGGTTTTAAATACTACAGATGATATTTACTTTACAAACGAACGTTGCGATCCTGTTTTTGAGGAGTCATTCAACTCTGCAATTGATAATACAAACCTAAACATTGAAGGATGGATTAATTATGCAGAAGCTGGAGGAGAGTACTGGACAGAGCAGGTTTACAGTGGAAATGGATATGCAGAGTTTTCGGCATTTGGTACAGGAGATGTTAGTAATATTGGCTGGTTAATTTCTCCAGGTATTGATATGGATGCACAATCTGGTGAAATGCTATCATTTCAAACAGAACATGCCTATCCTGATGCTGGACACGTGCCATTAGAACTTTTCGTATCAACAGATTTTAATGGAACAGAAGCTGGTATTGGTTCTGCTACTTGGATTCCTTTAGATTTTACTTCAAGTCTTGAAGCTGATTACGAAACTTGGTTTAATTTTGTTGATTCTGGAAGTATAGATCTATCAAGTTACACAGGAACACTTTACATAGCTTTTAAATATACAGGAAGCGATACTATGAATCTTAACACTACGATACACGTTGATAATGTCGCAGTTTTTGTACAATAGTTTTATTTAATATATAAGCAAAGCCACAATCAAATGATTGTGGCTTTATTTTTATCTTATTTTTATAACCATGACACTATTTGATCATTTTGTTTTTAACATGTTTCAATATTATAAACCAAGGTACAAAGCTAAGGCAAATAGTATCTCAATAGTGTATATTACCTTTCTTCAAGCCTCATTATTATTGCTATTTGGTATTCTTCTTTCTCTTTTTCTTGAACAAATGAACGTTGACACCATGTCATCAACAAAAGCCTGGACACTCTTTATAATTGCGATTATAGTGCTCTACTTTAAAAATTGGATGGCTTATAGTGGAAAAAAACGTCGTGTATTAAACGCAAAATCAACTAATAAAAAAGCTCAAAAGTATAGTGTTTGGGTACTTTGGTCACTGCCTTTTGGGTGTATAACTTTATCTCTACTGCTTTTACAAAATTTATAAAAAAAGCCTTAACATTATAGGTTTGTTAAGGCTTTAAAAAAATTGGTTAGTTAGTTGCTTTATGGTTACAATATATAAAAAAGAGACTTTAAACGGTATTTTTTTACTGTTTTTTTAGGTGTAAGTATACGGGAAAGTGGTCGCTAAATCCTCCTTTGTATTTGTAACCGATATAAGTCCTAAAAGGGCTGCCTTTATACTTGCCTTTGTATTGTTTTAAAAAGTCTTTATCAAAAATATTCACTTGAGAGAAACTGTGTTTACCTTCACCATATTCAAAAAAGTTAGTAGTAAACAAAATCTGATCAAAAAGATTCCATTCCTTTCTATGATTAAGGCTTCCTCTTGTATATGTTGGCAAATTGCTCATCGGATTGTACAAATCCTGCGATTCAACTAAGTCTGTAATGCTTTTATTCTTTGGGTTATCGTTAAAATCTCCCATAACAACAATCTTGGCATGTTTGTCTTTTGTTCTAATAGTATCAATAATTTCAATTGCTTTACTAGAGGCTATCAATCTTGCTGGTTCAGTGAGTTCTACTCCTTCACGTCTAGATGGCCAATGATTTACTAAAACATATATTTTCTCATCATTTAAAAGCCCTTCAACTAGTAAAATGTCTCGTGTATAATCTCTTGTGCCATCATCATCAAAGAGGTTTATAGCAAATACTTCTGAATGGGTAACCTCAAAATGCTTCATGTTATAAATTAACGCAACATCGATGCCTCGCTCATCAGGCGAATCATAATGTACCAAACCATAAGCATTATCTTTAAGAGATGACAAATTTATTAAATCTTCAACAACCAATCTGTTCTCAACTTCAGCCAAACCAACAATAACAGGGACTTTACCTGATGTTTTTTCACCTATTTGAGATATTACTTGACCCAGTTTTCTAATCTTTTTGTGATACCTTTTTTCTGTCCAATGTCTTTCAGAATCTGGTAAAAATTCATCATCATTAGTATAGGCATCATCAAATGTGTCAAACAGGTTTTCAAGATTGTAAAAAGCTATGGTGTAGTAATCATTTTCTAAAGTAGAAACCATATCACAAATCAAATATCTGTCTAAAATAATAAAAACAAAAGGATTCATTTGTACATTTGCGCCATACTTGTATTTATGATTGAAAAGAAAGACATAGCCTTAGAAAAGGCTGTTTTAATAGGAGTTATTACTAAGGAGCAAAACGAAGATAAGTCTAAAGAGTATTTAGATGAATTAGAGTTTCTTACTTACACTGCTGGAGGCGAAGTTATAAAACGCTTTACGCAAAAAATGGAAATGCCAAATCCTAAAACCTTTATTGGGACAGGGAAGATGCAAGATGTTCAAAAATTCATTGAAGAACATGAAGTAGGTACTGCCATTTTTGATGATGAATTATCACCAGCTCAAGAACGAAACATTAGTAAGATGCTCAATTGTAAAGTACTCGATAGAACCAATCTCATATTAGATATTTTTGCACAACGTGCTCAAACAAGTTATGCGAGAACACAAGTAGAACTTGCACAATGTGAATATTTGCTACCACGCCTAAAAGGTATGTGGACACATCTTGAAAGACAAAAAGGTGGTATTGGGATGCGTGGACCAGGAGAAACCGAAATAGAAACTGACCGAAGAATTGTTAGAGATAAAATAGCACTCCTAAAAAAGAAAATAGAAACTATTGACAGGCAAATGGAAGTGCAACGTGGCAATAGAGGACAAATGGTTAGAGTAGCTTTGGTTGGTTACACCAACGTTGGTAAATCCACACTTATGAATGTGATAAGCAAGTCTGAGGTCTTTGCCGAAAACAAATTATTCGCAACCTTAGATACCACTGTTAGGAAAGTAGTGATTAAAAACTTGCCTTTTTTAATGAGTGATACAGTTGGGTTTATTAGAAAGCTTCCAACCCAATTGGTAGAGTCGTTTAAGAGTACCTTAGATGAAGTTCGTGAAGCCGATTTATTGCTGCATGTGGTAGATATTTCACATCCAAATTTTGAAGAGCATATAGAGTCTGTTAACGATATCTTGGCAGATATTAAAAGTGCGGATAAGCCAACTATTATGGTGTTCAATAAAATTGATGCTTATGAAGCAGAACCTTTTGATGACACAGATTTATTAGCTGAACGAACTAAAGCCAATTTTTCACTTGAAGAATGGAAAAAAACATGGATGAGCAAAGTTGGTAATAATGCATTGTTTATCTCAGCAATCAATAAGGAAAACCTTGAAGAATTTAAAAAGCGTGTGTATGATGAGGTTAGAGACATTCATGTAACGCGTTTCCCTTATAACAAATTTTTATATCCAGATTACGATGAAACATACGAATAAAAAAAGCCACTAAATAGTGACTTTTTTTATTGTTTGATAAGTGTTTAGAATTTATAACTTAAGCCTAAAGTCCAATAAGTCTGTAAATCGTTATCAACATTGCCAAAAGTTGGCTCATCATCTCCACTTAATGGATCAAATTGACCTAGCGCATAGTTAAGAGCTTCTTGTTTATTGCTTCTTAAACCAAAATCAAAACCAACACCAATCATTTTCCATAAGGTATATCCAAAAGAGTTGGTCCAAGTCCAGTTTGATAAATCTCCAGATTTGTAGCTTTGAAACATGGATAAGTTGGATTTAAAATTTACAGCTCCAATTTGTCTGGTGTAATCAGCCATAATTTTAGCACCTAAAGATGATTCAAAAACAGTGTCATTATCAGCAAAAACAAAATTGTAGTTTAAAGGATGAATAACAACTAATAGATTTTCTATAGGTGTCCAAGTTGCACCAACACCAACATCTAAATAACCAGGGTCATTAAAGTTGTTAAGAAGTGTTGTTCTGTATTCTGCTAAACCAGAAACGGCAAACTTCTCACTTAATTTTCTACCATAAAGTGATGATAGATTAAAAACATCTGTTGTTGGATTAAAATCATCATCATCCAAATCAGTGTCTTTATTGTCTAGTTTTACCCAATTTAAGTTAGTAGATAAAGCGTTTCTCCAGAAAAATTTATCCTCAATTAAGTTTGCATAAGCATTTACTGTAAAACCAATGTTTCCAGATGAGTTATTAGGAGTGCCTTGCGAATACCAATTATTAAAGTTTGACAAACTCCCTCCTATGGTTCCAAAAGCACCTATTCTCCAACCTGGTAAGGCATCTATTTTTGCTTGAATCGCATTGGCTTCAGCTTGAGCTGCATCAGCTTCAGCTTGTTTTTCTGCTTTTTGAGTTTTTAGCTCTTCTTTAGTTTGCGCTTGTGCGAAAGCAACACCACAAAAGAAAACGCTTAATAAAAGTAATTTCTTCATTTTTTAAAGTTTATTGTTTTTGTAGATTATATAGTATTTAAGACACAAAAATAATGTTTAAGTCACAATTATTTATGTTTTTGGCTTTTTATAAAGTGGCACTGAAGAACAGGCTTCACCATACATAATAGATTTTGCAATGGGCTTCAATTTTGTTGTCAATTGAATATAGGCATTATCTGGAATGGGTTTGTTTGAACATCCTTTTATGATGATTGGCTTATCTTGAAATTCAGAAACATCTAATTCATGAATAATATGTTGATAAATAGAAGTTTCTAAAGTGGTCAAATCACCTATGACTATTTTTGCAGCATAAGGTTCTAAATAAGTTGATAACAACATATAAGCCCAAGCAGGAACAATGGCATCTGTTGAACACGTTAAAGCCACATAACTGTTTTCGTATTGCTGCCAATTATGCTCACTAGCGTGTTGTCTAAAAACTTTTTCACGCAATACCAAGCCTTCCAACAGCCAATCTTTGATATCAAACATCACTCGCTCTCCTTCCGGATAATAATCTTCCAAATCTATGGTGACCAGTTTGCTATTCGCTACGCGATTTATGATTTCTCCTTTCAAAATTAGTTGTTAAATTGTTTGTCGTTTAGCTGGAAAATTGTCTTGGTACCTACTGCCAACTACTATTGAACACTGCTAAATAACTTACAGCATTCCTAATTCTAGCTTTGCCTCTTCACTCATTAAGTCCTGGCTCCAGGGTGGATCGAATGTGATTTCTACTTCGGCTGTTTTTACCTCGTTAATGGACTTCACTTTTTCTTCTACTTCAAGAGGAAGGGTTTCAGCTACTGGACAATTAGGCGTTGTTAAAGTCATTAAAATTTTTACATCATAATCTTCATTAACAAAGACATCATAAATTAATCCAAGTTCATAAATGTCTACAGGAATTTCAGGATCAAAAATTGTTTTTAAAACACGAACAATTTTTTCGCCTAAGGCATTAGTATCTATTTCTGTTGTGCTCATTATTTTAATTGTGTTTGGTATGCAATGGCATACATTTTTATTTGCTTTATCATACTCACTAAGCCATTGGCTCGAGTTGGTGATAAATGTTCTTTTAAACCAATGTCATCAATAAAATCTGTATTGGCTTCTATAATATCTTTTGGATGCTGGTTAGAAAACACTCTAATTAAAATGGCAACAATTCCTTTTGTAATGATTGCATCACTATCAGCCGTAAACACGATTTTGTCGTCTTTCAATTCAGCATGAACCCAAACTTTACTTTGACAGCCTTTTATTAAGTTATCATCAGTTTTGTATTGTTTATCTATTAAAGGTAATGATTTTCCTAATTCTATCATGTATTCATAACGTTGCATCCAATCGTCAAAATTGGCAAATTCGTCAATAATTTCTTCTTGTATCTCTTTAATAGTCACGTTTTTTTGTTTTTATAAATTGAAAAAGTTACTCTTTTTTATCAATAGGTTTCATGGTCATGACCACTTCATCAGCTTCAGACTTGAATTGCAATGTGTTATCTTTAAATGAAAATGACTGTACTTCTGGAATTGTTGTAATAAATAAGTTTTCAACTGTAAAATCTGGGCAAGCCATTTTTGTTCCTCCCATTTGACTAAAAGATAAATCATTGCCTTGGGTTGTAATGGTTCCAAAAAAACGATTACAGCCTGAAAATCCTGTAATTTTCTTAGTTTCTAAATTGATTAAAAAATTTGGAGGCACTTCAAAACTAGACATCTCTTTTATGGATGTAACTTCCCAATTTCCTTCAAGTGTTTTAGACTCATCATTGTTAGCACAAGAAGCAAATAAAATAAGTGTTAAAGTAAATAGGAAATTAAATTTTTTAAAATTCATAATATTTATTGTTTATGTATTAAGACAACATTTCTATCGCTTTTTTTAATGCATTAACTAATTTATCAATTTCGGCTTTTGTGTTATAAAACGCAAAAGATGCTCTTATGGTTCCTGGTATTTTGTAATAATCCATAATGGGTTGGGCACAATGATGACCAGTTCTAACTGCAATACCAAGTTTATCAACAATAGTACCAATATCATAAGGATGAATTGTACCAATATTAAATGAAATCACAGATGTTTTATGTTTTGATGTTCCATAAATTTTTAATCCTTCAATGGTTAGAAGCTGTTTGGTAGCATAATCCAACAATTCATTTTCATAGGTAGCAATGGCATCAAATCCTATATTATTTAAGTAATCAATAGCTGCTCCAAAAGCAATGCCTCCACAAATATTTGGTGTTCCTGCTTCAAATTTATGAGGCAAATCGGCATAGGTTGTTTTTTCAAAAGTGACTTCGGCAATCATCTCACCACCACCTTGATAAGGAGGTAATTTATTTAGCCATTCTTCTTTTCCATAAAGCATACCAACTCCTGTAGGACCACACATTTTATGTGCTGAGGCTACATAAAAATCAACATCTAAGGCTTGAACATCTGGTTTGATATGAGGACAAGCTTGCGCTCCATCAACCAATACTGCTGCACCAACTTGATGTGCTTTTTTAATGATGTGTTCTATTGGGTTTATGGTTCCTAAAGCATTTGATATATGATTAACGAATACTAACTTAGTTTTATCAGACAATAAATCATTGTAAATATCTTTAACCAATTCTCCTTCATCATTCATTGGAATGACTTTAAGGACAGCTCCTGTTTTTTCGCACAACATTTGCCAAGGTACAATATTACTATGATGCTCCAATGCTGATACAATAACTTCATCACTTGCACTTAAAAGCGAAGCAAAACCACTAGCAACAAGGTTAATTCCGTGAGTTGTTCCAGAAGTTAAAATAATTTCATGTGCTTTTTCAGCATTAAAATGATGTTGGATTTTATGCCTAGCTGCTTCGTATTTATCAGTCGCTTCTTGACTTAAACTATGTACACCTCTGTGTATATTGGCGTTATAGTTTGAGTAGTAATCAACAATGACATCAATGACTTGCTGTGGCGTTTGAGATGTTGCAGCATTATCAAAATACACAAGTGGTTGACCGTTGACTTTGCGAGAAAGAATAGGGAAATCTTGACGTATCTTTTCAACATTAAACATGTTGTCTGTTTTTTTAAAGGTTAAACCCAATATTGACACCTAGTTTGGTTGCAATCAACTTTGTGATTCTTGCTTTTATTTCAGGAATTTTAACGCTTTCCAATACATTATTTGCAAAGGCATACATCAATAAAGCTTTGGCTTCTTTTTCTGGAATCCCTCTGGTTTTCATGTAAAACAAAGCATCATCATCCAATTGCCCAATAGTACAACCATGTGAACATTTTACATCATCTGCAAAAATTTCTAGCTGAGGCTTAGTGTTTATTGTAGACTTGTCACTTACCAAAATATTATTGTTGGCTTGGAATGCATTAGTTTTTTGCGCCAACTTTTCAACAATAACTTTTCCATTAAATACGCCTGTCGCATTGCCATCGTAAATACCTTTATAATCTTGATGACTTTCACAATTAGGCTCTATATGATGTACTAATGTGTTGTGGTCTACATGTTGTTTGTCGCCAATAATAGTGACGCCTTTTAATGTAGAATCAATGCGTTCACCATGTTGATAGAAGTTTAAGTTGTTTCTGGTTAAATTCCCACCAAAAGTAAAGGTGTGCACAGAGGCTTGACTTTCTTGTTTTTGTTTTATGAACGTATTGTCTATTAAGGATGCTTTTTGATTGTCGTTCTGAATTTTATAATAATCTACAACAGCTCGTTTTTTTGCGAACACTTCAGTTACTGAGTTGGTCAACACTGCGTTTTCAGTTAAACTTTGATGACGCTCAATAATTTGCACATGAGAATTTTCATCAACCACAATTAAGTTGCGAGGCTGTAGCATTAAAGCGGATTCATTCCCTGTTGAAAAATGTACAATCTGTATTGGTTTGTTTACCAATTTATTTTTTGGGATATGAATATATGCGCCTTCACTTGAAAAAGCTGTGTTTAAAGATGAAAGGCTATCATTTGTTGCTGCTTTGTTAAAATAATTTTCAATAACCAATCTGTATTTTGGTTTTGATAGAGCAGCAGACATTAGGCAAACATCGATACCATCATGAGTGGTTTCAGATAAATGAGAGGAATATTTCCCATCAATAAAAATAATCTTATAGGTATCAATATCGTGAATAAGATATTTTTTTACATCTCTGTACTCGATATTATTTTCTTGTTTAGGGAAAACACTGTAGTCTTCTTTTAGTATTTTATTAAGCGATGTATATTTCCAAGCTTCCTGTTTTTTAGTAGGAAAACCAGTAGTTTCAAATGTTTTGATCGCCTCTGTTCTAATACCATGAACATAAGTATCAACATCCACTTGGTTTTCGAATGCCATAAATGAGGAAACTAATTTTTCTTTTAAATCCATTGTTTTAATTGTTTCAAGTTTTAAGTTTAAGGTTGCTTATTTATCATTTTTTCAACCTTATTTATACTTGTTTCCTTTAAAATCCTTTTTATTTAAATATGATATAAAAGCCGAAATTCTTTTGCTTAAATTCTCATATTCTTCTACTAATACTTTTAATTGTTCTTCTGAAATGTATTCAGAATCATATACCCTGTATAATTGTGACCTTGTTTCTCCTGCCGAACCTTTAGCTATAGAAAGAAATTGCCTAAACTCTAAATTTCCATCTCGTTCAAAACCTTCGGCTATATTATCCATTACAGAACCTGAAGAAGCTTTAATTTGGTCTTTCAATTTGAAATCACTTGTTAAAGCGGTTTGATTACAAATATCTTTAATTTGATTGAAAAGCCTCCTAGCTTCTTGCCAGATTTCCAAATCCTCAAATCGCGTGATAGTTGCCATAAACTAGGAACATTAAACTTTAAACACAAGAATTGGCTAAACCAATTCTTGCTTTATCCAATCGTAACCTTTTTCTTCAAGCTCATGAGCAAGTTCTTTAGGACCAGATTTTACAATTTTTCCGTTATGCAATACATGCACAAAGTCAGGGACTATATAGTCTAGTAATCTTTGGTAGTGCGTTATTACAATAACAGCGTTGTCCTTGCTTTTAAGCTTATTTACACCATTGGCAACGATTCGCAAAGCATCAATATCCAATCCTGAATCTGTTTCATCAAGAATGGCAAGTTTTGGCTCTAACATAGCCATCTGGAAAATTTCGTTTCGTTTCTTTTCGCCACCAGAAAATCCTTGGTTTAATGAACGCGACAAAAACTTTCTGTCAATTTCCAATAGTTCCGATTTTTCACGAATGAGTTTTAGCATCTCATTAGCAGGCATCTCATCAAGGCCTTTGGCTTTACGGGTTTCGTTAATAGCTGTTTTCATGAAGTTAGTTACAGTAACTCCAGGAATTTCAACAGGATATTGAAACGATAAAAATATGCCTTTGTGAGCACGCTCTTCTGCTGCTAACTCATCTATATCGTCTCCATCAAAGATAATTTCTCCTTGAGTGGTTTCATACTCTTCTTTTCCAGCAATGACTGATGCCAAGGTGCTTTTTCCAGAGCCATTTGGTCCCATTATGGCATGAACTTCACCAGCTTTCACTTCAAGGTTAATGCCTCTTAAAATTGTTTTGTCTTCAACACTTGCGTGCAGATTTTTTATTTGTAACATATTATTCAGTTCCTAATTTTACAATATCGCTGCTTTCCTTTGCAGCTTGTACATTTAATATTTCTTTTATTTCAACACGATAAGGCCAACCTTCTTCGTTTTCTGGTTTTGGTGTTATTTTGCCTCTTATTTCAACTTGAACAAAATCGGTTGCCTCTTTTTTAAAAGCTTTAGCCATATCGTCCAACTCATGCATTTTGTCATCAATAATTACTGCATACATTTCTCTGTGAGTCTGCAACACAGCAGCATCAGCATAATAAATAAATTCACCTTTAAGTAAGGTTAAGCCATCACTTTGTTTTTCTGTTCTTTGTTGAGACTGGTCAATAACTTCTTGTTGTGTTTCTGACTTTGCTTCATTTTTACAGGCTATAAAAGCTGTAATTGTGATTAAGATTAAAAGTGTTTTTTTCATAGTATTGTTCTTATTAATTTTGAGATTCCTGCCTTCGCTGGAATGAATTAACCTACACTTCCTTCTAAACTTATTTCCAGTAATTTTTGTGCTTCAACTGCAAATTCCATTGGCAATTTATTAAGGACATCTTTACTGAAACCATTGACTATTAATGCAATGGCTTTTTCGGTATCGATACCTCTTTGGTTGCAATAAAAAATTTGGTCTTCACCAATTTTACTGGTTGTAGCTTCATGCTCAATCTGAGCCGATTTATTTTTTGCTTCTATATAAGGGAACGTATGTGCACCACATTCATTTCCCATCAATAAACTATCACATTGTGAAAAATTACGAGCATTGTCTGCTCGCGAATTGATTTGCACTAAACCACGATAACTATTTTGAGATTTCCCAGCTGAAATTCCTTTGGAAATGATTGTTGATTTTGTGTTTTTTCCTAAGTGAATCATCTTGGTTCCAGTATCAGCTTGCTGGTAATTGTTGGTTACAGCAATAGAATAAAACTCACCAATGGAGTTGTCGCCTTTTAGTACACAACTTGGATATTTCCAAGTCACAGCGCTTCCGGTTTCTACCTGAGTCCATGATATTTTGGCATTGGTTTCACATAATCCTCGTTTGGTTACAAAGTTGTAAACACCACCTTTGCCTAGGTCATTTCCTGGATACCAATTTTGAACGGTTGAGTATTTAATTTCGGCATTATCAAGCGCAATCAATTCAACAACTGCAGCGTGCAATTGGTTTTCGTCACGACTTGGTGCTGTACAGCCTTCAAGGTAACTGACGTAACTGCCTTCGTCTGCAATAACTAATGTTCTTTCAAATTGCCCTGTACCTGCTTGATTGATTCTGAAATACGTTGACAGTTCCATTGGGCAACGTACACCTTTTGGTATGTAACAAAAACTTCCATCACTAAACACAGCACTATTTAAAGCTGCATAAAAGTTGTCTTTTTGCGGTACAACAGTGCCTATGTATTTTTTTACAAGTTCTGGATGCTCTTTAATGGCCTCAGAAATACTCATAAAAATGATACCTTTTTCAGCTAAGGTCTTTTTAAAAGTTGTCGCTACAGAAACCGAATCTACAACAACATCCATAGCAACACCTGCTAGTTTTTTCTGTTCATCTAAAGAGATACCAAGTTTTTCAAAAGTGGCTAAAAGCTCTGGATCTACTTCGTCTAAACTATCATATTTTGGTTTACTATTTGGTGCGGAATAATAAGATATAGCTTGAAAATCTGGTTTTTTATAATTTACATTTGCCCATTCAGGCTCAATCATCTCTTTCCAGATTTTAAAAGCTTCAAGTCGCCACTCAGTCATCCATTCAGGTTCTTCTTTCTTTTTTGATATGGCTTTTACAATATCTTCATTTAAACCAACAGGAAAGGTGTCAGATGCAATATCTGTATAAAAACCATATTCGTATTCTTTGGTTTTTAGTTCTTCCCTTAAATCATCTTCTGTATACTTTGACATAATTTGTTTTTCTTATTTTTTATAGCGAAAACGATTCGCCACAACCACATGTTCTGTTTGCATTTGGGTTATTAAATACAAATCCTGTTCCGTTTAAACCACCTGAATATTCAAGTGTGGTTCCAATTAAATACAAGAAACTTTTTTTATCAACAATAATTTTTACACCATTATCCTCAAAAACCTTATCGCCTTCCTCTTGATTTTTGTCAAATTTTAGGTCATACGATAAGCCTGAGCAACCACCGCTTTTTACACCAACACGAACGTAATGTTCAGTTGGATTAAAGCCATCGTCTTGCATAAGTTCTACAACTTTTTTCTTAGCTGTTTCAGAAACTTTAATCATAGTTAAAATAGATTAGTTCTAAATAGAGAGCAAATATACAATATAAGTGGAGTTTTACCATACATCATAACATTATATTAGTATATGGTTTGATAGGTTTTTATTATATGAAGTAAGATCGATTTTTTGGTAATAATTAAATCAACTTTTAACTATTGATTTTCTTGAATATCATCTCAATATGTTAATTTGCAACACTAATTAGCTAGTAGTATAAAAAATACTTTTATTTATTATAAAACCACAACACCAACCAGTTTTAACATGAAATCATTTTTAAAATTAATCGTTTTTTTTGCTTGTATACAATTAACAGCACAAAACACCCCTTGGAGCGAAAACTTAATAACAGTCCCTGAAAAATCCAATTACCAAAAAACCTCAACGTATGCTGAAGTGATGGCTTTTATAAATGCCATTCAAAGCAAATCAGATTTAGTGCATCTTGAATTTATGGGAAAAAGCATGGAAGGCAAAGATATTCCTGTGGTCGTGATGGCAAATCCAAAAGTAAGCTCTCCTCAAGAAGCTAAAGCTTCAGGGAAACCAGTGATGTATATTCAAGGAAATATACACTCAGGAGAAGTTGAAGGAAAAGAAATTTTGCAACAAATGATGCGTGATATTTTATTGGGAGATAAAAAGCATTTATTAGATAATCAAATTATCATTTTTGCGCCAATATACAACACAGATTCCAATGATAAAATGGAACAAGGCAGGCGACCATCGCAAGAAGACAGTCCTGTTGAAGTTGGTATTAGAGCCAACAGCCAAGGGTTTGATTTAAATAGAGATGGTATAAAAATGGAAGCTTTTGAAACCAATGCATTGATACAAAATGTGCTGATAAAATGGGATCCTGAAATGTTAGTCGATTTGCATACAACCAATGGTACGTGGCATGGTTATGGTGTAACGTATGCACCAAGCTATCATTATGCTGGTGAAAAAGCACCTTATGACTTTACTTGGAACACTATGTTGCCTAGTATTGTGAAGTCTATTGATAAAAACTATGGTGTAAAACTAGGTCCTTATGGTGGTTATTCGCTAAGAGAAGGTTGGCCAGCAAAGGCTATTTATACCTACAATCATCATCCAAGATATATTGTCAACCAAATGGGTTTAAGAAATAAAATGGGTATTTTAAGTGAAGCATTTGCCCATGATAGACTTTATGAACGTATGAATGGCACTTACGGTTTTGTAGCCGAAATTTTAGAATTTACCAATAACAATGGAAGAAAAATAGCTGAAATAAATGCCAAGGCAACACAAGATGCTATTGAAAATGTTAAACTAAATGCAGGAAAAGCAAAAAAAGGAGTGCGTTTTAAAATGGTACCATTAGATGATACGTTTACATTAAGAACTTATGATTATACTGCTTACAAAAACGAATCAGGAGAAACAAGGTACGTTCGCTCCGGAAAGATTATTAATGTTCCAAATGTTCAAAACTACTCGAAATTTGATGCAGACCTTGAAAGTACTTTACCAAGAGGATATCTTTTGCCAAAATCCATGAAACATATTGTTGACCATTTAAAAAAACAAGGTGTAGAAGTAACTGAACTCAAAAGCTCTAAAAAAGCAGTAGGAGAAGAATTTATGCTTTCAAGTTTAAACCTATCAACACGTGAGTTTGAAGGTCATTTTATGGCAAATGCCGAAGGAGAATTTGTGTCTAAAACCAAAACATTTAAAAATGGGGATTATTGGATAGATATGGCACAACCATTATCAAATCTAATTTTTTATATGCTGGAACCACAATCTGATGATGGCTTGGTAACCTGGAATTTCTTTGATGATTATTTTAAAGAAAACGGTCTTGATAAGAAACCTATAGCTTACCCTGTTTTTAAATATTACGAGCTGAAATAATTTAATACAAAAAATTTCAAATAGCACCTGTTTTGATAAGGTGCTATTTTTGTTTTAAGCTAACTTATCCCTTTATCAAATAAAACAAATTGCCATATCTTTGCAGCATGATAGAAGATAAGAACCAACAACGAACACCTTTGAGTGCATTAGGAGAATTCGGACTAATAGACCACTTAACAACTAATTTTAAAATTAATCATAAATCAACTATAAAAGGTATTGGTGATGATGCCGCTGTTTTGAGCCATAAAGACAAAAATATAGTAGTTACTACAGATTTATTGGTTGAAGGTGTCCATTTTGATTTAAGCTATATGCCTTTAAAACATTTGGGCTATAAAGCTGTTGTGGTAAACTTATCTGATGTATATGCAATGAATGCTAATGCAACTCAAATTACAGTTTCAATAGCAGTGTCTAACAGATTTCCTTTAGAAGCGCTTGAGGAGCTTTATGCAGGTATTGAAACTGCTGCAAGCATTTATAATATTGATGTTGTTGGTGGTGACACAACCTCATCAACCTCAGGATTGTTAATTTCTATAACTGCAATTGGCGAAGTTAACAAAGACGATGTGGTTTATAGAAATGGAGCAAAGCCAAATGATTTACTGGTTGTAACAGGTGATTTAGGTGGTGCCTATTTAGGGCTTCAGGTTTTGGAACGCGAAAAGGAAGTGTTTAAAGTAAATCCAAACAGTCAACCAGATTTGGAGATGTATACATATATTATTGAGCGCCAATTAAAGCCAGAAGCTAGAAAAGATATTATTAAATTGTTGAAAGATCTGAATGTAAAACCTACATCAATGATTGACATTAGTGATGGTCTTTCTTCTGAAATTATTCATTTGTGTAAGCAAAGTGAAGTTGGTTGTGATTTGTATGAAAATAAAATTCCGTTAGACCCTCAAGTTATTTCAACCTGCGAAGAATTTGATATTGATAGTACAACTGTAGCCTTAAATGGTGGTGAAGATTATGAATTATTAATGACTATTGCACAAGAAGATTTTCCAAAAATAAAAGCAAATCCTAATTTAACAGTAATCGGTTATATCACAGAAGCATCTTCGGGAATGCACTTAGTAACAAGAGCAGACACAAAAATTCCAATAAAAGCGCAAGGCTGGAATGCACTTAACGATCAAGAATAAGCTGTTTCTTTTTGAGGCGTTTATAATGAATGCGTTCTAAAACCGCATTTATTTCCTTATACTTTGGTGTAAGTAAGGTAAGTTTACCATTTCCATTGGTGGTTACTTGCTCTTTGCAGTGTTTGCAAGTATATTCTTTAACATGATAAGTGACCTCTTTAGAGATTTGATAATCATGTCCGAAAATTGAACAGTATAGTTGTTTCACAATTAATTACTTTTAGTTGATTTTTAGAAGGATAACTACTAAAGTATGAATTTTTTATGAAATACTTGATGTTCAATGCAATAAATCGATTAAGAGGCTAATTTCTGGTTTAAACGCATAGAGCGTTTTGTATGAATATACTCTAAAACAGAATTGATTTCTTTAAAAGTTGGTGTTAATTCTGTGAGTCTTCCATTGCCATTTGTAGTCAATTGTTTTTTGCAGCATTTACAAGTGTATTCTTTAACATGCTTGGTCACATCCTTAGAAACATCATACTGATGTCCAAAAACATTGCAGTATAATTTTAATACTGAATTAGGGCTTGAAGTAGTTGTTTTCATATAATTAGGATTTTTGGGACAATAAACATAGAAAAAAATAATACGATAAACGATAAAACATTATATATTTTCGATGAAATGCATAATATTGTAAGTAAAATCTTCTTTATTTTCGATGTGAGACATGTGACCATCAGGAAATTCCACAACAATAACATCAGAATCTTTATAATAACTTTGCTGTGTTTTATAATTAAGAATAGTGTCTTTTTTGCCTAAAATTACCAATTTTAAAATCTTACTATGTCTGAATAATTGCAATCTATCCTTTCTAATTTTCATGCCTTCTAATGAAGCTATTATACTTTGAACGGAAATTTTTAGAGCTTCTCTTTTTACTATTTGGTAGGCTTCTTTATGTATGGTTCTGCTTTTGGGTCTAAATAAGTTTGCAATGGAGACACTCACAAAGGTTTTGTAGTTTTCTTTTACAGCTGTTATAGCTCTATCTCTATTTATTTGTTTTTCCGAAGAATCTGCAACAGCAGTAGAGTTCATTAAACACATGCCTTTTACTAAATTTGGATGAGCTTCTAATAGTGCTAAGCTTACATAACCACCCATGGAATGACCAATAACAATAACACTCTTAATCTGTAAGTGATTTAACACACAATATACAGCGTCAGCCATTAGTTCCATAGTATGTATGTAGCCAATACTATCAGACTTCCCATGTCCTAACAAATCAACACAGATAACACGATTGGTTTTAATCAAATGTGGACACAAGTTATGCCACATGCTTATGTTCTCTAAAAAGCCATGTAAAAGTAAAATCACATTTCCCTTACCTTTATCAGTAAAATGAATTTTAGCATTTTTATAAGTTATAAAATTAGACATTAATGGAAATGTTTATCTTAGGCAAAGATAATTGTAAGTTATGAATAATACGAAAACCGTATTTATAATTGGGTTTGCTTTATTTGCAAGTTTTTTTGGAGCTGGAAATCTAATTTTACCTCCACAATTAGGTTTTAATTCAGGCCCAGATTGGTGGCTGGTAGCTCTTGGGTTTATAACATCTGCAACTATAATTCCGCTGATGGCATTATTTGGTCATGCAAAACTGCAAGGCACCATGCTAGACTTTGGTAATAAAGTGTCGCCTTTGTTCAGTTTAGTATTTTGTTTGTGTGTGTATAGTATTGCTATCACTTTACCTATTCCTCGTACAGCTGCAGTGACTCATGAAATGGCAATACAACCCTTTTTTAGTACACCCTCGCTTTTAACAAGTAGTTTATACTTTGGTTTAGCTTTTATTTTTGTAATGAAACGGGATAGTATATTAAGCATCCTTGGTAAATTTCTCACACCTTTAATAGTACTGATTCTTTTAGCCATTATAGTTATTGGGCTTTTTACAGCACCAGAAACGATGAATCCTTCCGTATTAAAATCACCACCTTTAGTTGCTGGATTATTAGAAGGTTATCAAACTTATGATGCTCTTGGAGGAATTTTAATTGGTGGTGTCGTCATTATATCACTCAACTTAGAAGGAGGTGTTTCTTTTAAAGACAAAAAAGCCATCATTGCCAAATCCGGTTTGGTAGCTGCCTCTGGCTTATTTATTATTTATGCTGGAATGATCGCAGTCGGCGCTTTGCACAACACTGAATTTGAAGCTTCAATTTCAAGGCCAGGATTACTTTCGGGATTAAGTTTAAAAACTCTAGGAAACATTGGCAATCTATTTTTAAGCGTGCTTATTTCTTTAGCGTGCTTTACTACAGCAGTAAGCGTTATTGTAGGCACAGCCGATTTTTTTAAAGGCCTATTTAAAGAATCTCAAACAGCTTATACAGTTACTGCTATTATATCATGTTTAATCGGAATATTGATAGGCCAAATGGACGTGAAATATATTATTGATGTGGCTCTACCAGTACTGATGTTTATTTACCCTTTAACAGTGGTTTTAATTTTCTTGAATATTTTTCCAGAAAAGTATGCTTCTAAATTAGTGTTTAAAACTGTGGTTTTAACAACTTTTGTGTTTAGCATTCCAGATTTTTTAGGGTTTTTAATAGAAGCAGATTGGCTTACAAGAATAAAAGAGCTAATACCTTTTGCCAACCAAAACTTGGGTTGGGTATTGCCTGCTGTTGCAACTTTTTTTATAGCGAACCTATTGTCAAGAATTAATCGTGATTAAGTTAATTGATTAAAAATTAATTCTTCGAACTTAACCACACATCTCTATTTGCTTTCTGAGCTTCGGTTGGTACTAACCCATTCGCTTCAAATACAGAAATAGAATAACTTGGGTCTGGCATAAAGGTGACTTCCGTTTCTTTTTCTTCTCCAAATCGTTCAAAAACTATTTTGGTCTTGTCATTTGGTTTAAAATTCTTTAAAGCATCATTAAAACTTAATGAGTCTGAGAGCACAAAGTCTCCAACTGATTTTATAGTGTCTTCATTATCTAATCCAGCTTTATATGCTGGAGATCCAATAGTTGGATAACCAGAAATTTTTCCGTCTCTAACAAAACTGCCAAACCATACTTTATCAGCATCTTTTGTTAATGAAACACCAACACTTTCAAATAATGGTTTCATATCTGGCATTTCACTTTTGTAGATGTACTTATTAAAAAAGTCATTCCCGAAATCTGCTCCAGCATACTTAATAAGTGCTTTTTGCAAGCCTTCAATGGTGTAAGGGTTTTCGGTTTTTCCAAAAGTTGTCCATACCAATTTCATATAATCATCTAAGTTCAATCCTTTTTCACGCAATGCTAAATCCAAGGCCAAACCTAAAGCGCTACCATAAGAATAGTATGAAATAAAGGTATTGCCTCTATTCACTTCATCTACAGACCTTGCAGCATCTACAAAAGGTGCTTGGTAACTCATTTCAATTGGGTTAAAAAAGTTTCGCCCTGGAGAATTCCATACATAATTAAACGTTCCAGCCAATCCTTTTATATAATCTTCTTGAGTGTTCAAACCAGCTCTGCACAAAATAAGTCCTGTATAATAACTTGTAAAGCCTTCAGCAAACCACAATTCGCCGCTCATATCTGCAGCTTCAAAATCAAAAGGTTCTAAAGATTTTGGACGAATGCGCTCAACATTCCACGCATGGAAAAACTCATGAGAAACAGTTCCAATATTGCGTTCCATTCCTCCATTGGCTAAACTTCGAGTACTAGGAATAACAGTCGAATTTCTATGTTCCATACCATCTCCAGACACATTAGGTATATAACATGCCAAAAAGTAATAATTGCCATAATCAAACTTTGGAAGCTCGCCAAATACAGCTTTTTGTTCAAGTACTACTTTTTTAACGCTTTCAAAATATTGGTCTAGCTCTGCATCTGTTCCATTGTGGTGCAGCACCAAATGCACAGATTGTCCATCGACATCAAATGTACGTAGTCCATAGTTGCTTATTTCAGTTGGACTATCCATGAAATATTGTAAATCTTTAGCATAGAAAGTATTGTCCTTTACATGTTTTAATTGCGTTGCTACTTTCCAGTTTAAATCTTCACGAACATTAAAAGTCACTTGCATTTCTTTGTCTTTCAACTCAGGCACATACATAAACGTAGCTGGCATATTTAAATGTGCATGTGTTTCATCAACCTGGCTGTAAGTACCATCTCCATGATTTGCAAACAAAGTATAGCTTACTTTAATGGTTCCATTGTGTCCTGAAACTTTCCAAGAATATGGATCTGGACGAGTTGCATTTAATACTTTTCCATTACCATCAGTAACTTTTACATTGTAAACATTTTTCACAAATTCGTGTAAAGCGTAACGTCCTGGAGAAGTTCTGCTCATTCTGAACTCAACTTCCTTGTTCTTTAAGTTTGTAAAAATGGCTTTAATTTCTGTTTCGTGATGCACAGCGTTTTCAAAAGACACCTCGTAAGTGCTTGATATTTGTGCGTTTATTTGAAATGATAAAACAACTAAAATTGCTAGAAAAAGACCTTTTTTCATCGATAAATATTTTAAGTGACTAAGATACTATTTTTGACCAATGTCTAAAATTTATAAAAAGTTAAATTTGGCTTTGGCTTTTACCTTAATTTTCTACTTTTGGTCGTTCAAAACACTAAGAATGAAAGCAAAAAACAGTTTATTATTTATAGCAGCTTTATTAGCAGCAAGTTATGTTTCTAACGCTCAAAACGAAACACAAAACCAAGAATTAGATTCTGTAGTCATTACCTCTAGCAGAATCCATTTACCTTTTAAAGAAAACTCCAGAACCATTACTGTAATTTCATCTTCAGACATCATGCAAAGTACAGCAACGAACGTGTCAGAATTATTACAGCAAGTCGCTGGAGTTGATATGAGGCGTCGTGGCGTTAATGGCATGCAAGCCGATTTGTACATTCGTGGTGGCAGTTTTGATCAAACACTATTACTCATTGATGGTATTAAAGTTGAAGATGCTCAGACAGGACACCACACCATGAACATGGCTTTACCCATTGAAACCATTGAGCGCATTGAAATTATAAAAGGTCCTGCTGCTCGTGTTTTTGGGCAAAATGCATTTACAGGAGCCATTAATATTGTGACTAAAAGCAATGCTGATAGTGTTAATGTCGCTAGTTTTCAACTTGGTTCATTTGGTCAGCAACATGTGTCTGGAACTGCTGGAAAAGATTTTGGCAACAGCTCGTTTATAGCACATGCTTCAGTGAACACCTCTGATGGCTACAGACATAATACTGATTTTGAAAATCAGAATTATTTTGTAAAAAGCAGTTTTAATAAAAACAACACACCTATTGATGTTATTGGTTATTTTACTGAACGAAAATTTGGTGCTAACGGTTTTTATGCTTCACCTTCAGCTATTAATCAATACGAAGAAACTCAAAGTAGTTTGGTAGGTGTATCAACGCATTTGAAGTCGAAAAAACTCACCATATCACCTCGTTTGTATTGGAAGCGCAATCAGGATATGTATGTGTTTGTTCGTCAGAATCCATCTATTTACCGCAATTTGCACCAGACCAATAAAGTTGGTGCAGAATTTAACGCATCATACACTTCAAAAATTGGTGTTACTGGTTTTGGTGTAGATGTCGCTAAAGTTTATATCTCAAGTAATAATTTAGGAAAGCATGAACGCGACATGGTGAATGTGTTTTTAGAGCATCGTTTTAAATTTGCAGATGATAAATTGGATGTTACTCCAGGAATTGCAGTGAATTATTTTTCAGATTTTAAATTTCATGCCTTTCCAGGAATTGATTTAGGTTATCAACTAAACGACCAAATCAAGTTTTATGCAAACGCAGGTTATACTTACAGAATTCCTACTTACACTGATTTGTTTTACAGCGATCCAACCACTTCAGGGAACGAAAATTTAAATCCAGAAGAGGCCATTACTGAAGAAATTGGTATAAAATATTTTAATCGGAATTTCAATGCTTCAGCAGCAATATTTAATAGAGATTCTAATAATTTAATAGATTATGTAAAAGAAAATGAAAGTGATAAATGGCAAGCTACAAATATTCAAGACTTAAACACGTTTGGGTTTGAAGCTAATGCAGCTTACAGATTTAAAACAGTTGGTTTTAATCAGAATATTTCCGTTGGTTATACCTACTTGAATGAAAACTTAGATAATTCATCATTCAACTTTTCAAGGTATTCAATAAACTCTCTTAAACATCATTTTACCACGACGTATCGTTCACAATTTTTGAAAAATGTAACTCAAAGTCTTGTTTACAAATTTGCCGAACGCACCAATGGTGAGGCATATAGTGTTGTAGATGCAAAAATCACACTTGCTTTTGACGCGTTTGAATTTTCTGTTATTGGAAACAATATTTTTAACGAGGCATACACAGAGACTAATTTAGTGCCAATGCCAAAAGGTAATCTGTTGTTGGATTTGAGGTATAAGTTTTAAAAATCAAAATCAAATGTTATAAAAATCCGTTTTTCAAGTGGATTTTTTTGCCTTAAAACTTCACACTATTTTAAATTAAATAACGTTTTAGTAACTTTGAGGTGTTAAAATCATAACCTTTGAAACTAAATCTTCAAGATATTCCTCGTGTAAAAACCATTACTAAACAGGAATTTATAAAACACTACTTCAAACCACAAAAACCTGTGGTTATAGAACGTTTTATCGATGATTGGCCAGCTTACTCCAAATGGAATTTGGATTACATGAAAGCCATTGCTGGAGATAAAACCGTGCCACTTTATGACGACAGGCCTGTTGATTATAAAGATGGCTTCAACGAGCCTCATGCTAAAATGAAAATGAGCGATTATGTTGACTTGCTTAAACGTGAACCAACAAGATATCGCATTTTTCTGTGGAATATTTTAAAAGAAGTACCTCAACTTCAAAATGATTTTACCTATCCAGATTTTGGGCTAAAGCTCATGAAAGGTTTGCCAATGCTGTTTTTTGGCGGAACCGATTCCTACACCTTTATGCATTATGATATTGATTTGGCCAACATTTTTCACTTTCATTTTGTAGGGAAAAAGCAAATCATTTTATTCGACCAAAAACAGAACAAGCACTTATATAAAATTCCACACTCACTCATTACAAGAGAAGATATAGATTTTTCAAATCCAGATTTTGAAAAGTGGCCTGCACTTAAAAATGCACAAGGCTATATCACTAATTTAAATCATGGTGAAGTTTTGTATATGCCTGAAGGTTATTGGCATTATATGAAATATATCACACCTGGATTTTCTATGAGTTTGCGCTCAATTGCAAAAAACCCTAAAAACCTAAGTAAAGCCATTTACAATTTAATTGTGATGCGCAACTTTGATAATATGATGAGACGTATAAAAGGTCAAAAATGGATTGATTGGAAAAACGAGCAAGCGCTAAAAAGAACAAACAAGCAATTAAAATAAAGACCTTAAAATTAAAAAAACATATCCTATATTTGCCCACTTAAAATTTTAACCATGAAAAAACTAATTGTAATTATAGCAATATTAAGTATAGCTTTTGTAAATGCACAAGCCTATGAAGGAAAAGGGGACAACAAATTTCAAGTTGGTGCCAACTTTCAAAATAATGCTTCAGGACTTAATGTAAGTTATGACTTTGGTGTTGGCGAAAATATTTCATTAGGTCTTACATCAACATATGCTTTAGGAATTGATGATAAATTAGATGCAGATTTTGGAGATCGTTTTGATATTAAAGCACGTTTTAATGCCAATTTAGGAAATGTGGTTAATATTGATGAAAACTTTGACATTTATCCAGGCCTCAATTTCGGACTTAAAAACTTTGGTGGCCATTTAGGGATGCGATACTTTTTCTCTGATGGGTTTGGAATTTTCACAGAGTTCAATACACCAATTGCAAAGTACAATTCTGATACATTAACACCAGCTGAAAAAATTCACAACCAGTTTACAATTAATTTAGGAGCAACTTTTAATCTGTAAGTTTCGCTTAATTTTTTTTAATCTTCCCAGCCCCAAGGCGCTTCTGGAGTTGCAATGGTTTTAGTTAAATCAAAAGCAACTGTAAACACTCTATCTGTACCTAATCGTCTTAGGTTGTAGATGAATTGTTTATCATCAACAGTAATCCACCATATATTTGTAGACGCAGCTGGAAGTATTTCTTTTGTATGCTGATCTGCAGAAAATGTTTGGATATTGGCTTGACCAGAATTGGTGGTTATTCCGCCATACATGGTGATGTCGTCTTCTGTACCATCTTCGTGTCTGTGATCGTGTTTTAATTCAATGCGATCATTTTCAAAAGTTAGCACCCAAGTTCTTGATTTATCATCACCAACAAAAAACGGAATTCTAATCACGTTGTCTTCACAAGATCGTACATGCATTACCAGTTGTTTACCTCCAAAATCTGGATCATTTTCAGGAAGTACTAAAGTGCCTTCAAAAGCCTTTCCACAAAGCGCTTGTAGCGAATCCCTAAAGGCGTTGGCTTCAGTTGCTTCAACAATTTCTTTGTTAGTAGTTTCTTCTTCAATAACGTCTTTAGTTTCCTTAATTGTTTCGTTACACGATAACAAAAAGCAAACTCCAATACATAGTAATACACTTTTTTTCATTCTATTATTTTTTTTACAAAATACAGTTATTTAATCAATTCATTCACCTTTTCGTAAACCAAATGCGATTCCCAACCTCTATAAAGTAAATAATCGGCTAACTTCTTTTTTTTCTTGAGCTTATTGGTTTCTTTAATATAATTGAGTCTGTTTTTAGCTAAAGCGTTGAAAGTTTCGATGTATTCAACTTCATTTATTTCATTAATTGCCTGATTTATATTATATTTACTAATGTCCTTTTTCTTTAATTCAAGAATTAATCGACGACGTCCCCATTTTTTAATTCTGAACTTACCACTTACATATGCTTTGGCAAAACGTTCTTCGTTTAGAAAGTTATGCTCCAAAAGATGACCTATGATTTGGTCTATAGCTTCAGGTATCATTCGCATTCCTATCAATTTTTGCTGTACATCTTGGTGACAACGTTCTTGATAAGAACAATAATTTTGAAGTTTTAATAAAGCTTCCTCAACAGTATATGTTTTGTTAGAAATCATGTTGCAATTTAATAACAATTTGTTAATAACTGATTTGTTCTAACCGATTGATTTATAGCTAAATTGATGTATATTTGCGAGGTTTGTTTAGAAATAAAAATTAATTACTCCCTATGATAAAAAAATACTCCCTCGTATTTATAGCATTGTTATGCTCATTTTTTTATGGGTTTGGGCAACTCAACATAACCCTAACCAACACAGATTATACAATCGATTTTGATAATACTATTTCTGGTGTTAATAATGGTGCTTTTAGTGGTTTAGGTTGGCAGCCAACTCCAGTCTCTGGGCGATTAGACTCAGATGCTTGGGCACATACTGGCATGAGTGATGGGAATTTGAACTTTGGTGGTACCGGAATTAATGGAGATTATGCAAGAGGATCTGGTAATTTTGGCTTTTCAACGACTGGTGGCTGGTATGCTTTTAATAATCCTGGAAACGGAGTTGCATTAGGGTGTCAACCTGGTGGTAGTGATTGGACTCCTGGTACTTTAACACTAAGGATTCAAAATAACACAGGAAATACTCTAAACTCTTTAAATATAGACTATGATATTGTTTGCTATAATAATCAACCAAGAGCAAACTCTTTTAATTTTTCTCATTCTTCTGATAATATTACTTACTCCCCAGAAGCAACTTTAAATTATACCTCACCTGCAACAGCTACTTCAACAACAATTGTTTCGCCAAAAAATATTTCAATTTCGGGGCTATCAATTTCAAATGGCAGTTATTATTATTTAAGGTGGAATGGAGATGATTCAAGTGGAAGTGGCTCACGTGATCAATTTGCAATAGATAATATTGTAATAAATGTACAAGGAGGTGTGCCAAACTACTCTGTAACCTATAACGGTAATGGCAGTACAGGAGGTACAGTGCCAACAGATGGCAATGCATATAATTCAGGAGACACTGTAACGGTTTTAGCAAACACAGGCTCATTAACAAATACATGTAGTACATTCAATAATTGGAACACCGCATCTGATGGCTCTGGCACGTCTTTTAGTGCAGGAAACACCTTTAATATAACAGCAAATACGACTTTGTATGCGCAATGGGTTTCAACAAATCATACAGTTACATTTAATAACAATGGTGGCTCTGGTACAATGACGCCTCAAACTGCCTGTACAGCAACAAATTTATCTCCTAATACTTTTACAAGAGCAGGTTTCACATTTGATAAATGGAATACAGCAGCAAATGGAAGTGGAACTGACTATGCAGATAATGCTTCCTATAATTTTTCTTCAGATGTAACATTATACGCACAATGGATACCAATACCAAGTTGTAGCGAATTAATGATTTCTGAATATGTTGAAGGCTCATCAAATAATAAGTATATAGAGATTTATAATCCAACTAGTGGATCTATTGATTTATCAAACTATAGGCTAGTTCAATATAATGGCACTGATACTACTCCAACTTATACACTAGCATTGTCTGGAACTTTATTATCTTATGATACTTTTGTTATTGCTAATAACCAAGCAACCATTTTTACTGGAACTATAGATTTGGCTACAAATCAAAACATCATGAATTTTAATGGTGATGACCCAATGGCTTTACAAACCTCTGGTGGTGTAAATATTGATGTAATTGGAATTATTGGAAGTAATACAAACTTTGGGCAAAATACTACTTTAAGACGTAAGTCTACTATCCAAAATCCAAATATAACATATGCAGTTAGTGAATGGGATTCATATGGTCAAGATATTATTGACTTAGGAAATCACATCAGTGATTGTCAAGGCTCAACTCCTGAAATTCAACTTGTTGATAGTACATCAACTAATCAAAACTGTGGTTTCTCCATAGATTTTGGCACACAAGCTTTATCCTCAAATACTGATTTAACTTTTGATATTGAAAATGTTGGAAGTGCAGACTTAGATATTAGTTCCTTTGGAATTACCGGCGATTATACTATAGTGTCACCAACTGCTCCATTAACTATCACATCTGGAAATTCGCAAACTGTTACAGTTAGGTTTATACCTTCTGTTAATGGTACACGAAATGGTGTGATAACCATAAACAATAATGACAGTAATGAGAGCGCTTGTACTGTAAATTTAACAGGTGTTGGATTTACACCAACTCCTGAAATTGATGTTGAGCGTAATACAGGTGGTTCAATTCCAAATGGTTCAGCAGCTAACGCTGGTTATAATACCATTTTTGCCTCTACAACTATAGGAAATACTACTGCTCCTAAAACGTATCATGTAGCAAATGAAGGTACTGCAAACTTAACATTAACAAGTATTATATCATCAAATCCTACTGAATTTAGTATTTCACTAAATCCTGCACCAATAACAATTAATCCTAACACAGAAGTAGATTTTGAAATCATATTTTCTCCAATTGGAATAGGACTGCGAACCGCAACAATAACCATTGTAAGCAATGATGCTGATGAAAACCCGTATACATTTAATGTTCAAGGAAATGGTGATTGTGCTTCTGGTACTCTTACATTTTTACCTGATAATGGCCCTGTTGGTACAATTGTTAATGTAACCTCAAGTACTTCTAATTTTGGTGGTTCAACAACTGCATTAATTGGTGGAATTCCTGCTACAGTTACTGTAATTTCAGTAAATGAAATTGAAGTTACAATTCCTGCAGGAGCTTCAACAGGAAGCATCCAGATAAATGATGATTTAGGCTGTTTAAGTTCTGGTTTATTTACTGTTATTGATGAGCTCATTTCAAGCTGTGAAGGCAGTAGTGGTTTAACTCCTACTGATTTATTTATTAGTGAAGTTACAGATAAAGGAACTGGCTCACATTCTTATGTTGAAATTTATAATGGCACAGGTGCCACAATATCATTAAATACTTACGAAGTAAGAATACACAATAATGGAGCAACAAATGCAACTACTACCATTCCATTGTCTGGAACTATTGCTAATGACGGAATTGTTGTAATTGGTTTTGGAGGCACAAATGCAATGGATCCTGAAGGTGGTTACACTGCTGACTTTTTTAGTGGTGGAGGTGGTATAAATGAAGATGACCATATTAGGCTTTATGATGGAGCAAATTGGATTGATCTTTGGGGAGATACATCTGGCAACCCTTTTACCATTGCATCTAAAGATTATACTTATAGAAGAAAAAACTCTGGCATTATAGTGCCATCAACTACTTGGAACCTAAATGATTGGGAGGCCTTTACTCCTGTTGATTACTCTGATATTGGCAATTTTGACTTTTCAATTGGTGTTTCACCAACAGTAACTTCTGGGCCAACAATTAGTTATAGTTGTAATACAGCATCTATTAGTGTAACTGGTTCTGAAGGGTATAACTCAGGAGGTGATACAAAAGAATTGGCTTACCAATGGTATTATTCAGCTCCTGGAGACATAGGTTGGACTGAGGTGCCTGACAATGCAATTTATGATAATCCAACTACAGCAACTTTAGATATTCTGGATACTTCAGCACTAGAAAAATATCAATTCTATTGTCAAATTAGAGAAGACGATCAGTATTGTTATGAAGCAAGTGATGCAGTACAATTAACTTTACCAACAACAATTTGGACTGGTACTTGGTCCTCCCCTCCAACTTCTGGTAAAATTGCGATTATTAATGCTAATTATAATACTGGGAATGGTACTGGTGGTCAAACAAGTTTTGAAGCTTGTAGTTTAATTATTAATGCTAATTATACACTAACCATAAGCAACACAACCTATGTGAACATTGTTAATAATGTTACAAATCATGGCACAATCAATATACAAACACAAGGCTCTTTTGTACAACGAGGAGATGGTGCTGCTGCAGGAACTTTTACCAATTCTGGAGCTGGCGTAGCTAATGTCGCTAAAACAACTGCAGAATTTGATTCTCGAATCTCTCTAATTAATTACACCTATTGGAGCTCTCCAATAAATGACCCAAGTAATCCTGGGTTTGGTGAAGATATCTCAACCGTCTTTCAAACGCCTTTTGGAAACAGAAAATATTTCTTTACAGCTCAAAATTATATTGATTCTTTTATTGAAACTGGAAACAACAATGCTACTATTCCAGGTCATGATGACATTGATGACAATGGCGATGATTGGTCCTTTGCTTCTGGAGCCATGGAGATCGGCAGAGGTTATGCTGTAACTGCTAGTGGATTGCCTCCAACACCCGGAATTTTCAGGGATGCTTCAACTGTATTTTCCGGTGCTTTGAACACAGGCGACATTACAGTGACGCTTTATAAAAACAACAACGAAATAAATGATAACAATTGGAACTTTATTGGAAATCCTTATCCTTCATCCATAAGTGTAGATGATTTCTTTAGTGCTAATATTGATGATGTTCCTTTAAACCCTGCAATTAATGGCTTGACAGAAGGTGCTATCTTTTTATGGTCGCAATCTCTTCCTCCAGATTCCGGGAACAATGGAAATGAAGCAATTAATTTTGCGCAATCTGATTATGCTATTATTAATAGAGCCGCTGCAACATCTGGGACAAGCGGAGAAGTTCCTTTAAGATATATACCTTCAGGTCAAGGGTTCTTTGTGGCATTTACAGAAAACTTGAGTACTAATGTTAATTCAATTACTACTGGTAATGTTATTTTTACCAATAGTATGCGAAGAACAGGAGATAACACTCAGTTTTTTGAAGCCAATGATGGTTCTCAAAATATTAAAGCTACAGATTCAAACAATGTATATGAAAAGAATATCTTGTGGTTAAATATGTCTTCAGACAATGGTGTGTTTAGTCAAATAGCTGTGGCTTATGTTAACGGAGCAACTGATGCTTATGATGGTTGGAGTTTTGATACACCACGTAATTTATCAACTGGAACTTATGCAATGTTGTACAGTGTTATTGATTCGTCAGAGAGGCAATTTGCCATCCAAGGAAAAAGTCCTGAAAGTCTGACCTTAAATGAGGTTGTTGCTTTAGGTTTTGATACGTCTATTGATGAAGCGACTTTATATAAGTTTTCAATTCCTCAGCTGGAAGGAAGCTTCATGAATCAAAATGATATTTTTATAAAGGATAATCTACTTAATAAAACTCACAATCTTAAAGAATCAGATTATAGTTTTACTTCTGAAGTTGGCGAATTCACTGACCGATTTGAGATTGTGTTTACTGAAGATGCTTTAAGTGTAGGCGAAGTAAAAATTGATAAGAATACATTACAAATTATCGAATTACCTAATGGTGATGTGCAATTTAAAGTATCTAGCCAATATGAAATGAAATCTATTGAGATTGTTGATTTATTGGGCAGAACGCTTTATCAATTAGATGCACAAGGCAACTCACAAACATTCTCATTAAGCAATTTAAGTCAGGCGACATACTTTGCTAAAGTTAAATTAAGTAATGGTTATGTGATAACCAAAAAAGCCATAAAAAGAAAATAAGACAACAACTTACTAAACAAAAAAAGAGCCATTTTTAGTATGGCTCTTCTTTTTTATAAACTGTATTGAAACGATAGAATTAAATTTCTTCCAGGTGAAGCAATTCCTGATGAATAAGTTTTATAACGTTGATCTGTAATATTTTCTAAGCTGGCAACTACAGTTGCAGCCTCCGTGATTTTATACTTTGTTCTTAAATTTAAGGTGTACCATGAAGGCGAATATGGATTGCCATTTTCATCTAAAGCATAAATGTAATCCTTTCCCCTTTCAGAAGGTGCCAATTGGTAAAAAGACAATTCATCATTATAAACAGCAAAGGCATCAACCTGTAATTTATTGTTTTGCCAAACCAGATGTGTGTTTCCAAAACTAGGTGCTGCATGACGTACAGGAACTTCAATGCCATTATCTTCTTCGGTTCCGCCTATTACATTATACTGAGTTGTAAGTTTTAAATACTCTGAAAAATTGACTTGTGCTCCTGCTTCAAACCCATAAATCCATGCTTTAGAAGCATTTTGGATTGCTTGTACATTACTTAATTCGCCATTATACATTATTTCGGTTTCGCCATTAATATTATAATCTCTTCTAACCAATGCATTATCTAAATAAGTGTAATAGGTTGCTACATCTATAATAAAAGTTTTATCAAAATTTAAATTGAGGCCTAACTCTCCTCCATAAGCATATTCTGGCTTTAAGTTATTGTTAGGCACTACTACAGAACCAGGTTCTGAGTCAAAAACCTTACCAATATCGTCCATATTTGGTGCTCTAAAGGCAGAGGAAGCGTTTAATTTCCATGTGATGGTTTTATTAGGCATCCAACTTACGCCTGCTGTTCCAGTAAAAGCTCCTGCATTTATTTTAGCTTCACTGAAAGGTAGGTTTAAATACACATTATTTTCTGTGAAATCTGCATTGGCAATAATATGGTTATAGCGTATACCTGTTTGAAAAACAAAGTTGGAATTAGGTTTATACTTCAAGCTTGTATAGGCAGCCATTGATTGCCAATCTGATCCGTTTGGATATCTTGAGAGGGCAGCCATAGATTCATTTGTATCTAAATTAAAGTTTTCACCTTCTGATTTAATTTTATTATAAACAAATTCTAAACCATAAAACAATTCTGTTTTTGAACTGAGCTCGTTTTCTAGATCTAAGCTAAAGGAGAGAGCATCTACACCTTCTTTTGTCATGCTCCTTTCTTCAGATTGAAAATTTCTATCCATTCTGCTTTCTTGAAAATTTTGGTAGGCAGCACTTGCATGAATTTTATCGTATAAACTAGAATTACTGCTCAATTTTGTTACTTGAAGATTGGTCATAAACCAGCTTTGAGGTCCATAATTCCATTCGGCCGAGCGTAAATTATTACCTCTATACCTTATTAACCTATCGTATCTTGGGTAATTGGATGTAGTGGTATAGTATAGTCCTAAATCAAAACTGTAATTTTCCGAAGGTTCATATCTAACTTTCTGCAAGAGGTTAATTTGATTGTATCCTGTTGGCTTTTGCACTAAAGGGTTATCATTTTCTACAATAACATCTTCACCATTTATAATTTCGACATATTCTGGCCTAAGGTACTCACTTGGCCCATGACTTCCCATACGTAAATCATTAAAATCTGTATAACTTACACTCGATAAAAATGCCCATTTACTTAACCCAAAATTTAAATCTAAATGTCCTGTTTTTTCATTGTTTGCTGTAGAGTATCTTCCAGCAGCGTTGGCTTTAAAAAACAGATTTTCCGAATAGGATGGTTGTGGTTTTTTTGTGTAAAAACTCATTACACCTCCAATAGCATCACTTCCATATACCACAGAACCAGCACCTAATGTAACTTCGGTATTTTGAATGGTAAATGGATCTATTGAAATAACGTTTTGTAAATTTCCGCCTCTAAAAATGGCATTGTTCATTCTTACTCCATCAACAGTAATTAACAGTCTGTTGGTTGAAAACCCTCTAATCATTGGGCTACCTCCTCCAAGCTGACTTTTTTGAATGTATATGTTGCCTGAGTGTTCTAATAAATCTGCACTTGTTTGCGGATTGGTAAATTGGATTTTTTCAGCATCTATACTGATTACTTTTTGAGCTAAATCGCGTTTGCTCTGCTCAAATTTAGAAGCTGAAACAACAATCTCATCAAGATCTTGAGCTTTAGGCACTAAATAAATAACAGGTTCTAGGTCTTTTTTTTCTGCTTTGTAAATAAAGTAAGACATGTGTTGAAATACAATGGTTTCATTTGCATTAAACACATCTAAATCTATTTTTCCATCAAAATCTGACATAACTGATTTAGATTTTAATAGGTTGTAGACTACAACTCCAGAAATCGGCTCATTAGTTGTTTGGTCCATGATTGAGGTTTGCTGTGCGACTCCGTTAAATATAACAATGCCAAATAAAAGTGTAAAAATTACTTTCATGTTAGTGAAAAATTTGGTTTAAAACTGTTACAGATTTGGGCTGTTTAAAGCCGTCCAAATGTAATTTTAAATAAAGCAAAAGCATATTTAAAAAATCCAGTTTATTGGTTAGTATAAAATTTGATGATTTAACTGTATCAAATTTTATACCAAGCAGCTGTTTTAAAAGTGTTAAATTTTCACCTTCAATAAAGTACTTTCCAGAATTTATTCTGTAAAATTTTCCGTCTTCAAGATTAAAAAATGGTAAATGGGATTGACTTTTATCTGGATAAAAACCAAGATATTTGGTGAGTTCTATTAAAAATATAAAATGAAAATTTGTGTCTGTTTTGTTTTCATTAAACCAAATGAGTGATGTTTCAAGATAATTATATAGTGATAGGTTTTTTTCTTCTTCTTTTAAAACAGATGAAAGCACCTCAGCAAGAAACATAGCTATTGTACTTTTAATGATATTGGTATGAATGGACTCAAAATCGTTCTGAACTTTAATATCTTTTAAATATTGAAGCGACCTATTATCTTTATGGTCTGCTTCAATATCTATAATGGTGAGTGGTTGAAAATAGGCTGGCTTAAATTTTCCCTTTTTTGGCTTTAATACATTTTTCAGCAAATAACTTTTAATGCCAAACTGTTCAGTATAACATTTTACAATTAAATCATGGTCTTTATAACGCAATTTGGAAACTACTATGGCTTTAGTAGACACTTGCATTAGCGAACAATCATTAGTTTTAAAACCTTGGTTTCAAATGTGTCTAGATCTGAAAGCATGATTAGGTAAACACCCGAAGCTACTTGATTGTTTCCAAGGTTTTTTCCATTCCAATAGGCTGTTCCGCCATCAATTTCAAGGTTGTAACCTCTGTACCTTAAATTGGTTCTTGACTCGGCTTCGGCAACCAAGTTGCCTTCTATATCAGTGATTTTTATGTTTACGTTATCACTAATATCTTTTATTTTTATTTTTTCATTTAAAGTGTCAAAACCTGGTCGCACAGGGTTTGGGTAAACATAAGCATTGGCTAGTTCATCTTTAGTTTCAGAACCTCCAGCACGATAAGCAACCAAACCTTTATCTGTACCAAAATACATGATGCCGCTGTTACTGTCTAAAGCCATATCATTAACGTTGTTTGATGGCAATGGAGAGTTGTCTTTTGTGAAGTGATAAATAGTTTCCTGACCATTGGACGAAAAATAAAAAACGCCAGCTCCAATGGTTGCAACCCATTTATTGTTTGAGCCGTCAACAATAATATCTGAAATGAATTGTTGCTCTAATAGTTCTTTTGGTATTCCATCTTCTAAGATTATTATAGCGCTTGTCCCAACGGTTTCATCTTCAAAAAAGTTAGATGTATTGTAAAGCACCCTTAAACCTTTGTTTGTGCCAATCCATAATTGATTTTGTTTATCAATTGCCAGAGCCCTAATAAGTGGAGATGGAAGGTTTGCTATGTTTTCATCATTAATGAACTTTAACAAGTGATTGCCTCCATTTTCATTAAAACCAATAAGTCCTAACTTATAGCCTCCGATCCATTTTGTATTGTTTGCATCAATTACAATATCACTATATCCAAATTCATCATTTAAGGGATCTGGAAGAATTTGAGAAAAATCATATCCAACCCACTGTCCTGTGCTTGGGTTATATGATTTTAATGGTCTTTGCACACGAGCTGTCATACTCCATAAGACTCCTTCTCTGTCAAAAGCAGATCCTGTAACCCTTATACTAATATAGTTTGGGCTTCCTGGAACAATTAGAGATTCCAAACCACTGTTTAAGTGATTATATAAATTAATTGGCTCATCATTATCTATCTCTAATAACCCACTTTGAAATGAACTTATAAAAACTTGCTGTGGCTTGAATGGGTTTATTGCAGTGTAATTTAAACTGTATGCAGGAAATTGCAGGCTATCATATGGTATGTTTTTCCATTCATCTTGAAGATGACTTACTCCATATTTATTATTGCCTGGAAAATACGTTAAGGAATAAGAGCCGTATGTTGCCCAAATATTGCCAAAATTGGCTTCAACGGAAAAAATATTATTACGCAAAGGCCCATTGGGATATATTCTGACATAACTTGAAACGTTATCTATTATAGATCTAAGAACTCCTAATCCAGAGGTTCCAATGTAAACACCCTCACTTGTGGTTACAGCCGAGGTGAAATTAGAGTTAAATTCAGGCGTCACATTGGCAGTTGCCAATAAAGTGAAATTCTGATCATAAATAAAAACATTACCACTTGTTGTAACAACCAAGTTGTTATTTGAACTCTTAATATCTAAGGGCAACGAATTATATATAAATAATTGAACAAGAGATGAACCTACAACTTCATAAATAACTCTATTCTGTCTTACAGTATATAGTTTGTCTTCTGTTTGTTGAATTCTAGCATAATTTCCTGTGGCTATCTGTGTCCATTCTTCATAGCTTATTAAGCCATCACTTGCAACTAACGCTCTTCGTAATCCGCTCAAGTTTGAACATGCAGCATAAATGTAATCTCCAAAAACAGCTGTTTCATTTACAATAATTTGCGAGCCTCCATTACCAATAAAATAGGTGTCTCCAAATTCTAATCGATCTAAATCATATACTGAAATGCCAAAATCTGTTGATATATAAACAACATTGTTGTATTCATTAAAATGATTTATTGATTTGTTGTCTGGAGGGATTGTAGGTTTTTCTAAAATATCGACTACTGATAATATGGTTTTATCTGACTCGTTGTAAACCTCAATAAGCCCATTTTTATATCCTATTATAAGCAAATTATAAACATTACTATAGTGGATTGTTGAAATAAGTTCTCCTGACAAACCGTTAATGGTAGTAATAGTTTCTAGTTCTGTCGTTTGAATATCATAAACAAATATGGCATTTTCTGAAGCGGCGAATATTTTTCCATTTCCTTGTACTACATCGTTAATGTTTAGGTATGAAAAATGATCTTCCCAAAGTGCAGAATAATCTTGCGCAATTGAAAAAGTCATTGTCAAAAAAAGTATGATAAAATTGTACTTATTCTTCATTTATTGAGTTTCGTTCAAATATACTATAACAAACGTTAAAAGAACTAAAATCATATATCTGCTCATAAAAAAAGCTTCCAAAATAATGGAAGCTTTTATTTTTATTATAAGTTTATATTATACAACACCTTGTGCAAGCATAGCGTCAGCAACTTTTACAAAACCAGCAATATTAGCACCTCTTACATAGTTCACATAACCATCTTCTTCAGTACCATATTCAACACAAGAAGCGTGAATATCATCCATGATTTTGTTAAGCCTTGCATCAACCTCTTCTCTTGCCCAATTAAGTCTTAATGAGTTTTGGCTCATTTCCAGTCCAGATGTTGCTACACCTCCAGCATTTGATGCTTTCCCTGGTGAGAATAAAACTTTTGCTTTTTGTAAAGCTTCAATAGCTTCTGGAGTAGTTGGCATATTAGCACCTTCTGCCACAGCAATTACATTATTGTTTATAAGTGCTTTGGCTTCCTCAGCGTTTAATTCATTCTGCGTTGCGCATGGCAAAGCAATATCACAATTTACACTCCAAGGCCTTTTGCCTTCATGAAAAGAAGCAGAACTGTATTTTTTTACATACTCACTAATTCTTCCACGCTTAACATTTTTCAATTCCATGATAAAGGCTAATTTATCAGCATCAATACCATCAGCATCATAAATATATCCCGAAGAATCTGAAAGTGTTACCACTTTTGCTCCTTTTTGAGTTGCTTTTTCACAAGCAAATTGAGCCACATTTCCAGATCCAGAAATTACAACTGTTTTCCCTTTAAACGAATCCCCTTTGGTAGCAAGCATGTTTTCTGCAAAATAAACAGTTCCATATCCTGTTGCTTCAGGTCTAATTAAAGAACCTCCATAAGTGATTCCCTTACCAGTAAACACACCTGTAAATTCATTTCTTAATCTTTTATATTGCCCAAACATAAAACCGATTTCACGACCTCCTACACCAATATCTCCAGCAGGAACATCAGTGTTTGCACCAATATGTCTAAATAATTCATTCATAAATGATTGGCAAAAACGCATCACTTCGTTATCAGACTTTCCTTTAGGATTAAAATCAGAGCCTCCTTTTCCCCCTCCCATTGGTAATGTTGTCAAAGAGTTTTTAAAGGTTTGTTCAAAACCTAAAAATTTAAGGATGCTAAGGTTTACACTTGGGTGGAAACGTAAGCCTCCTTTGTAAGGCCCAATAGCTGAGTTAAACTCAACTCTAAAACCTCTGTTTACCTGTGTGTTTCCGTTATCGTCAATCCATGGCACTCTAAAAATGATGGTGCGTTCTGGCTCAACCATACGCTCCAATAGCATTTTATCTTGATATTTTGGATTTTTTTCAATAAAAGGGATTACAGTTTCAGCAACCTCCTCAACAGCTTGTAAAAATTCTGGTTCATGTCCGTTAGTCTTTTTTACAAGATCTAAAAAAGCTTCAATTTTGTGTTTCATTTATAAAAATTATAATAATACTGGTTTCAAGTAAATTAATGGTGACAAATATACGTTATCTTTAAAAAATATGATGTTTTTTTTTAAATTTCACAATAACATTAAACAATTATTTGTTTTATATTTGGTCTAGCACTAAAATAGAAATTTTATGCATTTCGTCGAAGATACTTGTTATTTCATCGAAGTTTTATATATTTGCTCGCATAGTGCCTCAACATCATGATAAACTAATATGCTTAAAACGAAACTATTATATTTTTTTTCGCTTTCTTATTTTTGTTTGACTGTAGGAAATGCTCAATTAGGTTTTTCTCACGAAATAGGCGCTATCGTTGGACCTGTTGAATTTAGATCTGATTTTGGTCAACGTGAAAACGAACCTACCAATATAGGGAATTCAGGTATTGGAATTGGTATCGTGCACTATATAAATTTTGCTTATCGAGCTGACTGTAATTGTTACTCAACTGATACTTATTTTAATGATCACTTTAAGTTGAGAAGTGAAATTTCCTGGAACAAGACCATATTAGACCATCATGGCCAATGGGTTGACCCAAGTCTTACTAGTGATGCTGCTGAACGTTTAAGAGGTCATCATGGCGAGGCCAATAATTTTGATATTGGTATGCAACTGGAATATTTCCCTTTAAGCATTAGAGATTTTCAGGGATTTGCATATAGGTTTGCTCCTTTTATTAGTCTTGGTGCTCATTTTACATCATTTAATCCTAAAGCTAGTACTGATTATGTAAATGCTTCTGGAACTAATGATGTTGGTAACATACTTGACCCAAACAACTTTTATCCTTATTGGGAACCTGGCTCTGTAAATCCAGCTTCAGGAACCTCATGGTCTATGGTTACAAGTGTTGGAGTACGTTATAAATTGACAAAGTTATCTGATTTAATGCTAGATATGAGATGGCAGCTTTATTTTGATGATTGGATTGATGGACTCAACCACCAGTTACCATCAAATAAATATAATGATTGGCTATTGTGGCTTAACTTTGGTTATATCTATTATTTAGATTAACCTAATGCTTGTTTTAAGTCATTAATTAAGTCATCAATATCTTCAATTCCCACGCTTAATCTAATTAAAGAATCAACAACTCCTGTTTTTTCGCGTTCCTCTTTAGGAATGCTTGCATGTGTCATACTGGCTGGATGACCTGATAAAGATTCAACACCTCCAAGAGATTCTGCCAAGGTGAATATTTTTAACTTCTCAACAATCTTAACTGAAGCATCATAATCATTCCCTTTTGTAGTAAAAGACAACATGCCTCCAAAATCATCCATTTGAGATTTGGCAATCTCATGATTTGGATGTGTTTCAAATCCTGGCCAATACACCTTTTCAATTTTTGGATGATTTGCTAAAAACTCAGCTACTGCTTTCCCGTTCTCACAATGTCTTTGCATTCTTACATGCAATGTTTTAATACCACGAAGCACTAAAAAACTATCTTGAGGACCACAAATAGCTCCACTTGCATTTTGTATGAAATAGAGTCTGTCTGCCAATTCTTTATTTTTTACAACCAATGCTCCCATTACAACATCGCTATGGCCTCCAAGATATTTAGTGGCTGAATGCATTACAATATCTGCTCCTAAATCTAATGGCTTTTGTAAGTAAGGTGTTGCAAAAGTGTTATCAACAGCTAGCAAGATATTGTGCTTTTTGGCAACTTTTGAAACCGCTTTAATATCAATGATATTAAGCATTGGGTTTGTTGGTGTTTCAACCCAAATTAGCTTAGTATTGTTATTTACATAGTTTTCAATTTTATCAGCATTTTCCATTCCAATGAAATGAAATTTTATTCCGAATGCTTCATATATCTTGGTAAATAATCTATAGGTTCCGCCATACAAATCATTGGTTGAAACTACCTCATCTCCAGGTTTCAATAATTTAATAATAGCATCAATAGCTGCAAGACCAGAACCGAAAGCCAAACCAAAATTTCCGTTTTCAATACTTGCGAAAGCGTTCTCTAAAGCATTTCGGGTTGGATTGTGAGTTCTTGAGTATTCATAACCTTTATGTCCTCCAGGTGTACTTTGAGCATAGGTTGACGTTTGGTAAATTGGAGGCATTACTGCACCATAAGCTTTGTCATGTTCTTGACCTCCATGTATAGTTTTGGTATTGAATTTCATCTGTAAAAAATTTATTTGACAACAAATTTAGTTTTTAATTCGTTGTATTCAAATGTATGCAATATCTTTATTCTATTGTTATCTTAAAATAAATTTTCATGAAACAATTTATTAAGCTCTTTTTATGTTTAACCCTATGTTTTTCTTGTGCTGTAACAGCTCCTATAATTTTTTCTGAAGTTAATGAACTATTCGAAAATAACGCTGTTGTTGAATTAAACATCCCTAAAGCTGAAGGCAATACCGAGCAGTCTGAAGCAATAAATAAAGTTATTACGAATCATATAGCAAATATGTTGGTATTTCTTGAAGAACCTTCAGACACGCTTCAACTTAATTATGCCATAAACAAATTTGATTCAGAATTTAAACGATTTAAAGAAGAGTTTGAAGAAAGCGCAATGGTTTGGGATGCTAGTTTTGATGGAGAGGTTACGTATCAGTCCTCTGAACTCATCTCAATAGCCATAAATGGTTATGTGAACTCAGGAGGAGCACATGGCAACTCAAATGTTACATTTTTTAATTTTGATGCCTCTGGGAAACGTTTAAGTTTTAATGATATTTTTGAAAATCAAGACGCACTAACTTCATTGGTAAATTCTTATTTTGAAGCCGAAACAGAAGGAAGTAATATTAACTATTTCTTTGGAGAAGAGTTTCACCTTCCGGCAAATATTGGATTTAATGATGAAGGTGTCATCTTTTTTTACAATGTCTACGAAATAGCATCTTATGCTGATGGCATTACAGAATTCACCATTCCTTTTGATGAAATTGATTCATATTTAAAACTATATTAATCTAAATTTTTTGTGAATTTTTTTACTACAGCTTCTACGGTTAGGCCTTGTCCAATGATTGAAAAGAGAACAATAATGTAGGTAACTACTAAAAACAACTCTCTATGCATGGATTCGGTTAAACTAAGTGCAAGTGCAATTGAAATGCCACCTCGTAATCCTCCCCAAGTCATTATTAAGTTTGTGTTTGGCACAAACTCCAATCGTTTTGCAAAGAATTTTATTGGAAACCATAATGATAAATAACGACATAAAAGCACCAATGGAACTGCTATTAGTCCAGCAATAATGTAATCTGTTTCAAAGGTTAGTATGAGCATCTCCATACCTATTAGTACAAACAGAATAGTATTTAAAAAGACATCTATCAATTCCCAGAATTTATCTACATACATTTCTGTTATTTCAGACATAGCAGCATTTCTAACCGTATCATTACCTACAAATAATCCGGTTGTAACCATAGCTAAAGGAGCAGATAAATGAAATTGATGGGCAATTAAAGTTCCTCCCATTACAGCAGCTAATGTTATGATAACTTCAACCTCATAATCATCAATAGATTTCATTAACCTATATGTAATCCATCCTAAAATAAGACCAAGAACAATGCCTCCAATTACTTCAACGCCAAATAACTCTACAATATGCATTGGTTCAACATTTCCAGTTGGTGAAGATGCTATTGAAAAAATGGTTAAGAACACGACTACGCCAACACCATCATTAAAAAGAGATTCTCCTACTATTTTGGTTTCCAGTTTTTTGGGAGCACCAGCTTTTTTCAAAATTCCTAAAACTGCAATTGGGTCTGTTGGTGAAATTAAAGCACCAAATAACAAACAATAAATAAATTTGATTTCAAAACCAATGACTTGAAGCAGGTAAAACATTCCTATTCCAACCAAAAAAGTCGAAACTAAAACACCAGCTGTTGCAAATACTAAAACTGGCCAACGCTGTACTTTTAATTGCGCAAAATTAGTATGTAACGCACCTGCAAAGAGCAAAAAACTAAGCATCACATCCAGTAAAACCGTTTTAAAATCTATTTGAGTTATTAACTCTTTTTCTCTTAAAAGTAGAGTATCATCAAATTGTCCAATGATGACAACTATAAGTGTAAACACAATAGTTATAATCATTAACCCAATAGTTAAAGGCATCTTTAAAAAACGTTCGTTAATGTACCCAAAGACAGCGGAAAGAATAATTAAAGCAGTTGCTATTGTAAAGTAATCCATGTTTTTAAATCGATTTTTTAAGGGCTAAAATATAACCTAAGTGAATACCTTCATGAAAGTTGTTAAACTCTAAGGCTTGCTCAACATTGGTTAAAGTACTTTTTGTACTTACTGTGTATTCAGTATAGTTTTTGAAAAGACCATTGTAATAGTCATCTTGCGTTTTCTCTAAGGTTGAAAAAAGCAAGGTTCTAATTTCATTAACTTCATCTTGATTTACCTCATGTTCGGCTTTTGTACCTTTTCGGTATTTGGCAACCATTTCATCCGAGACTAACATTGGCAGTTGTGAATTACCATAAACCAATAATTGCTGAGTCACGACTACATGAGCAATGTTCCAAATCAGGTTATTGTTGAAGCCATCAGGAATTTTATTCAATTCGTCTAGACTAAACTGGTTTAAAAATCCTTCAAGAATGTTTCTGTTTTTAAGACAAATATCAAAAGTCCAATTCATAAAGCAAGGTTTTTGTAGATTGTAAAATTAAAAATAAGATTTCGTTTTTGTTTATAATTCAATATTTTTAGAAAATAATAAAAGCGATGAACAAAGTATATTACCTAAAAACATGCAATACGTGTATGCGTATTTTAAAAGAGCTGAATCTTTCTTCAGATTTTGTATTGCAAGATATAAAAGAAAATCCTCTAACTGTAAAGCAAGTAGAAGAATTACATAAACTTTCTGGCAGTTATGAAGCCCTTTTTAGTAAGCGAGCAAAACTTTACAAAGAAATGGACTTGAAAAATGCAAACCTACAAGAACGCGACTACAAACATTACATTTTAGAGCATTATACGTTTTTACAACGACCAGTAATAGTAATTGGAAATTCTATTTTTATTGGAAACAGCAAAAAAGTTGTAGAAGCTGCAAAGCAAATGTTGTAAAAGATATTTATTCTTATTTAAAGAATTAAGTAAGGAAGAGCCTTTTAATCTGACTTAAATTCTTTAGATTGAAACATACAACCATTAGATAAGTTTAATGAGCCAATATTCTGCTAAAGTTTATAACACTGTAGATGCTATTCCTGCTCAGGATTGGTCATCATTAAACACCCAAAACAACACCTATTTTAGTTCAGATTTTTTGAGCGCTTTTGAAACTTCTAATCCAAAAATAACATTCAAGTATATTGTTATTTATGACAAATTAAATGCTGTTGGTTTGGCTAATATTCAAATTATCAGTTTAAGCATTGATGTTATTTTAAAGAACATTAAAATTTCAAATACAGCAAAAAGCATATTCCGTTTTTTTCTTTGTAATTACCCTCTAAAAATAATGTTTTGTGGCAATGTGTTTTTAAGTGGCGAACATGGTATCATTCTTAACCAAGACATAGACAAAAAAAAGGCTTTCTTAGTGATATCAAAAGCCATAAAAGACTTGTCTTCATTAAAAGAAAACAGACCACTTCATGCTGTTTTTGTAAAAGACTTTTATCAAGAATCACTTCATATTACAGATCATTTGTTGGATTATAATTATATGAAAATGCCAGTGGAACCTAACATGATTTTTAAACTAAATTCTAAATGGAAAACCTTTGAAGATTATACAGATGATTTAAAGTCAAAATACAGAGTGAAGGTTAATAAAGCTGATAAAACCAGTTTTAGCCTAACAGCTAAATTATTTAATGAGGACGATTTTAAAGTATATAAAGATGAACTACAACAGTTGTATGAAAACACCATATCTAATGCTGATTTTAATGCCCAAGTTTTAAACCTGAACACTTACATAAAACTTAGGGCTTTGTATAAAGACAATTTTATTGTGAAAGCTTATTTTTATGAAGACAAATTGGTTGGTTTTCTATCTGCATTAGACAATAATAACCATTTAGATGCTCATTTTATAGGTTTGGATTATGAGTTAAATAAAACCAATGCTATTTACCCTAGAATTTTAAACGATTATGTAAGACTCGGAATTGAAAGACAAGTATCTCAAATTAATTTTGGACGTACAGCATCTGAAATAAAAAGTACCATTGGAGCAATACCAGAAAATTTGGTTTGTTATACAAGACATAGACATAATGTTATCAATAAACTACTAAAACCTTTTATAGGTCAAGTAAAAATTAAAGATTTTAAACAACACGAACCTTTTAAGACATAAAAAAGAGGCTTAAAAGCCTCTTTAATTTTTTTAAAATTCAAGCTATGTCCAAGCATTTATCAATCCAGTCATTAAAGCAAAGGTCAAAGCCCAATATCCTACGTTAATTAAAACGTACTTTGCAGATTTCATTTCAAATAAAGCGTTGGTTGCAAATACAGGTAAAACAATTGCTATAGTAACTAAAGCGCCATGAAAAGCACCATGCTTAAAGGTCATGAAATCTCCTCCAGGTCCATGTGCTTCACCTGGAGCACCACCAAACATCACTTGTCCCCAAAGAAAAAATGCTGCTAAAAAGGCAAAAATAACAGCCAATCCATAGGTTTTTCCTGGATTCATGCTTTTTGCTTTCTCTTCGGTCATGCCAGTTTCTTTCATCCAAGCAGTACCGAAAACTTTTGGATGATACCAGATAAATCCAGTGAAAAGCGGAATGATTGCCGCAACAATCAAAGCCACAAAATTAATGTCCATTCCTTCCATAATTTTACTTATTAAGTTAGTTTTATAGTAACAATTTAAGGAAAAAATGCTTTGCTTGTTTATTCGATTAAATCTTTTGGTCGTATTGCAGTCTTTTTTAAATCTTCTTTTGTGAGATACTTAAAGTTTTGAGAACGAGGAAATTCCTGTATCTTACGCAATAAAAATTCTGGCACCTTACCTAATTTTCGCGTCTTCAAATTCATCCAAGAAAAGAGCATTTCTGCATAGGCCAAATTTTTACCTTCATCATTGTAGAAGTTGTGTTCAATTTTTATAAAACGTCCATCTTCACTATGTTCTGTTACTTCTAAACTCACACGAATATTATCATCAAGTCCAATTTCTTTAAAGTAATGCACGTGTTCGTAAAACACTATAGGACCTAAACCTAAATCATTAATTACATCCAAACTTAAGCCATGGCTAGTCAAAAATGCCATCCTTGTATGACTCATAAATTCAATATAAGTTGAATTTCCTAAATGTTTGTTGGCGTCAATATCATTCCATCTAATTTCAAATTCTTTTAAAAACATAGTTTAAATTTAAAAAGGTAAAGTTAATCTTTTAGAAATCTTAGTCTAAAGAATGGCAAGTATAAATTAAGTGTTTTAACTATCTTTGTACAACTTTAAAATTCAGAGATGATACAATCAATGACAGGTTATGGTAAATCTGTTCTTCAGCTACCAACAAAGAAAATTTCAATTGAATTAAAATCACTTAACAGTAAGAATCTAGATTTAAACGCGAGAATGCCTTCCATGTATCGAGAAAAAGAACTTGCTATACGATCATTAATCGCTTCAAAACTAGTAAGAGGAAAAATTGACTTTTCATTATTTGTTGAAATTACAGGAGAAGAAACCTCTTCAACAGTCAACCAACCGGTTGTTAAAAAATATATGGAACAATTACGTAATGTAGTTGCTGCTCCAGAAACTGAATTGTTGAAAATGGCAATAAAAATGCCTGATGCTTTAAATACAGAGCGTGATGAAATTGATGAAAATGAATGGCAGTTAATTCAAACAGAAATAGATAATACCTTGGATAAAATTCAAGCGTTCAGATATCAAGAAGGCAAAGCTTTAGAAAAAGACTTTGAACTAAGAATCAGAAACATAGATAATTTGCTTCAAGAGGTTATAAAAATTGATCCAGATAGAATTGAAGGTGTCAGAGCACGTTTAGAAAAAGGCATTGCTGAAATTAAAGAACGTGTTGATGAAAACAGATTTGAGCAGGAACTGGTTTACTATATTGAGAAATATGACATTACTGAAGAAAAAGTAAGACTTCACAATCATCTAGAATATTTTATTAAATCTCTAAATTCAGCAGATTCCAATGGCAAGAAATTAGGCTTTATTGGTCAAGAAATTGGACGCGAAATAAACACCATTGGCTCCAAAGCTAACTATGCACCAATGCAAAAATTAGTGGTTCAAATGAAGGACGAATTGGAAAAAGTAAAAGAACAATTATTAAACGTACTTTAAATGGAGGAAGGTAAACTTATAGTATTTTCAGCGCCTTCTGGATCAGGCAAAACAACCATTGTTAGGCATTTGCTCAAGCAAGAAGAATTAAATTTGGAGTTTTCCATTTCTGCAACTTCAAGAGAGAAAAGAGGTGAAGAAGTTAATGGAAAAGACTATTATTTTCTATCAGCCAAAGAGTTTAAAACAAAAATTAAAAACGAAGCGTTTTTAGAATGGGAAGAAGTATATCGTGACAATTTTTATGGCACTTTAAAAACCGAAGTTGAACGAATTTGGGCTTTGGGAAAGCACGTTATTTTTGATATTGATGTGTCTGGAGGTTTACGTATAAAACGAAAATTCCCTGAACAAACCTTAGCTGTTTTTGTAAAACCACCAAGTATTGACGAGCTTAAAATACGCCTTAAAAAACGTAAAACAGAAAGTGCCGATAAAATAAACATGCGCATTGCCAAAGCTTCAGCAGAATTAGCAACTGCACCATTATTTGATGTGGTGATTGAAAACGATAATTTAGATAAAGCACTTAAAGAAGCATATACTTTAGTAAGTGATTTTATAAATGAAACTTCTGATTGCGAATGAAAATTGGGCTTTATTTTGGTACATTCAATCCCATTCATGTTGGTCATTTAACCATTGCTAATCACATGGCTGAATATAGTGATTTAGACAAAGTTTGGTTTGTGGTAACACCTCATAGTCCTTTTAAGAAAAAAAGCTCGTTGCTTGATAATCATCATCGTTATCAAATGGTAGATCGAGCAGTTGAGGATTATCCTAATTTACGAGCTAGCGATATTGAGTTTAATCTTCCACAACCTAATTACACCATAAATACGCTTGCTTATTTAGAAGAAAAATATCCTGATTATGAGTTTGCACTAATTATGGGAGAAGACAATCTGAAGAGTTTTCACAAATGGAAGAATTATGAGCGCATTTTAGAGCGTCATCATATTTATGTGTATCCAAGAGTATCAGAAGGCAAAATAGAAACGCGTTTTGATAATCATCCTAAAATACATCATATAGATGCACCAATTATGGAGTTGTCATCCACTTTTATACGTAAAGCCATAAAAGAAGGTAAAAACATAAGGCCAATGCTACCAGAACACGTTTGGAGTTATTTGGATGAAATGAATTTTTACAAATAAAAAAACCAGACATCATAGCCTGGTTTTTTATTTATATAAACTGATAGATTTAATCAAGGGCTGGAATACGTAATACTTGTCCAGGGTAAATTAAATCTGGATCTTTAAGCATTGGCTTGTTTGCTTCAAAAATAACGGGATATTTCATGGCATTACCATAATAGCTTTTAGCTATTTTCCCTAAAGTGTCACCACTTACTACAGTGTGAAATTGTGCTTCAGGCTCAACGTGCTCAACTGTCATTTGGTCATCAACTGTTGCTATTCCTTGAGAGTTTCCTACAACTAAAACTACTTTTTCTTTGGTTGCTTGATCGTAAGCCATTCCAGTAATGGTAGCAGTATCTCCAGCAATATGAATATTTAAATTTTCAACGTGTAATTGTAAATCTCCAACTGTCTCTTCTAATTGGGCTGCAGCTTTTGCTTCAGCTTCAATTTTTGCGGCAGCAGCTTCGGCGGCTTCTTCAGCATCTGTTTTACCTATACCAAATACTTTAGCTCCTGCGTTTTTAATAAATGAAAATAATCCCATTGTGTGTTTGTGTTTTTAAGTTAATGTTTCAATAGCTGTAAATTTCGCCAAATATTGTTTTAAATGCAATAAATGTTAACAACTATCTGATTTTTATGCATATACTTTTTAGACACATAAAACTTTATAAGGTCACTAAAAAAGAAAACTGCCTAAAGTAAATGCTTTAAGCAGTTTAAAACTAAAATAACCAACCAAAATTTTAGCTTATCTTATAATCGTTTATTAACCCTTGGGTTATCTTTCTTCTCTGTTTTTTGTTTTCTCAATTTACTTTCTGGTGTTGATGATTTTCCTGTGGCACCATCATTTGGTTCCATATATTGAATGTATTCTCTTCCTCTAAACTCATAATAGGTTCCAGACGAAGGATGATACAGTTCTATCAATCCATCATTTATAACGCTCAATTCGAAAAATTCATTGTCAAAATAATCATAATCTAATGTTAAAGTTTTTAGGTACATATTTCCGCTTATGTCTCCTATACCATAATCACCAATAAAATCCCAATAAAGATTGTTTACGTTTGTACCAACATTATCTTGTGAGCTTCTAAACGTGCTATCATTTCCGCCAGCTAAAAACTGTAAGAAGTTCTCATTATCAAACTCGTTAAGTGCACCAACTTCACTTGTATAGGTTTTTTCCCAAGCCTTATATTCTTGCATGAAATAATGAATATTGTCGTAAAACACAAAATCATAATCAAAATTGCTACGTTGATAGCCATCTAAAAAATATGAGGTATCATTATTTGGGTTATACAATTCAATGGTATTGTTATCTATTTGATAAACATCAAATGTTGAAAAACCATCTATTGCATGATGCACATCTAAAATCATATCATAAGCATCATAATAACCAATTGAAATGCCTAAACCATTTCCTTGGCTTCCAATACCAACTAGATTGTTGTTTGCATAGACATTTCCATTTAAAAATGAAACGGTAAATGCTTTTTGCAAAAAAGGTGTTTGACCATAACCTACTGTTTCATTAATATCAACATACCACAAATCATAAGAATTCAATAACTGATTTAAAGACACTGATGGTACGTCGTGATAATCGTCATCAATCACATCAACATGACATGATGTAAATAATAATGTAGTTAGTGCAAATCCTGTGAGTAGTTTAATTGTTTTCATAAGTTTCGTTTTTTGATTACTGATTGATATTTATCAAGTTTCAAAAGGCGTGCCAAAACTGTAAACCCTTTAATTACAAAACATTATAAAACGTGATATTTTATGTATTTTTGATTTAGTAAAATTTGTTTGTTTATGGCATCAGAATTAAAATACGCTGTTTTTGGTAGTGGAAGTTGGGCAACTGCTATAGTAAAAATGTTGTGCGAAAATTTAAATGAAGTTGGATGGTATTTGCGTAATAAACAAACCATTGACTACATTAAAAAGCATCAGCACAACCCAAGTTATTTAAGTTCGGTTGAGTTTCGTTTAGAACAACTTAAGTTGAGTAACGATATTAATGAAACTGCCAAATATGCAGACGTTTTAATTTTTGTTATCCCTTCGGCATTTGTTTATAAGGAGCTTGAAAAACTAACTATTGATATTACTGATAAAATAATAGTTTCGGCTGTAAAAGGCATCATTCCAGAAACTGGTTTATTAGTTGGTGAACATTTTCATGATAATTATAAAATCCCTTTTGAGAATATTGGTGTGATTGCAGGACCTTGTCACGCTGAAGAGGTCGCTTTAGAACGATTATCTTATTTAACCATTTCCTGCGCTGACCCAAAAAAGGCACAACAAATAGCAGATGCTTTAAGTAGCGATTATATTAGAACTAAAATAAGCGATGATATAATTGGCACTGAATATGCTGTTATGCTTAAAAATATTTACGCCATTGCAGCAGGAATAGCACATGGATTGGGTTATGGAGATAACTTTCAGAGCGTCTTGATGAGTAATGCTATTCGTGAAATGAAACGGTTTATAAAGAAGATGCACAAGATGAAACGCAACATAAACAACTCCGCTTATTTGGGCGATTTGTTAGTAACAGGCTATTCGGTGTTTTCAAGAAACAGAATGTTTGGCAATATGATTGGCAAAGGCTATACTGTAAAATCAGCAATGATGGAAATGAGTATGGTTGCCGAAGGCTACTATGCGACAAAAAGTGCTCATTTACTCAACGAAAAAAACAAAAAGAAAACTCGACTACCTATAATTAATGCGGTTTATGGTATTTTATATGAAGGGAAGGATGCCAAAAAAGAGTTTAAAAAACTAACTGAAAAGTTGGATTGATGTTATACATTTCTAAACTATACTAAATGTCAATAAAAATTATAGGCGCAGGCTTCCCAAGAACAGGGACAACCACTTTAAAAAAAGCTTTAGAAACTTTAGGCTATAAAGACACTTACCATTTTAAAGATCTTATTGCAAATCCAAAAAAACTAAAACATTGGAAAGAGTTAGAAGAAAATGGCAACACAAACTTTGAACAGTTATTTGATGGGTTTCAGGCTACTGTAGATTTTCCTGGTTATCCTTATTACAAAATACTAATGGAAAAATATCCTGATGCAAAGGTGATTTTGACCAAAAGAGATGTTGATAAGTGGTATGAAAGCACATTAAAAACAGTCTGGAAAGCTGGGCCTCAAACGGTTTTGGCTAAAATTGTATTGTTGTCTAAAATGATATTTAATACAAGCCTTAGAGAAACATTCCTGTGCATTAAATTCATGAGAAAAACGTACTTAAAAAAACAATTTAGCAACAATTTTGCTTCTAAAGCACACGCCAAAGAGGTGTTCTTTAAGCATATTGAAAACGTTAAAAAACACGTACCTGAAAATAAATTATTGATTTATGATGTGTCTGAAGGTTGGCAACCTTTATGTGATTTTTTAGGGAAGCCAATTCCAGACGAAACTTTTCCGCATCTTAATAAAAAGGAAAACTTTCATGAAATGGTTAAAGGCATGATTAAAGACGCGGCAAAACGATAGTTAATATTTTAATTCCATGCGTTCGGATCTGTATAAAATATCAGATTGTCCCCAAGCACCTGTTTTGTTTCCTCTAAGCGTTTTGTAGTAGAGTGTAGCTTCAAATACCTCTTCTCCAGTTTCATGATTTACCTCAACTATTTTAGCCGAGTATTTTGTATCAGGTGTTAAAAACCCAGAAGTAACCAATATGTTATTTGAGATTGGTAAATAATCAACATCGCTAACAATTTCAGAGTAAAATGCATCACCTCGTTCTTTTCCGTACTGCCAGATTTGCTCTACTGTTTTATTGCTTTCATTTATCTTGTATTCTACAGCTCTAGAGTAATGATTTTCTTCATTAAAATTACGATGCGAACCATTATCAAAAACCAACAAATTGCCATTTGGTAATAATTCTGGAGCATGTGGTCCCCAAGGAAAATCAAAATCTTGGGCACTTGCTACACCTTGTTGTACGCTGTTACTATAAACTTTCCCTTCAGGATTAATTGCAGTTAATAAGAATGGTTTTGTACTTATGCCATCATTGTTTCGTCCTGATTTTCCCCAATTCTTTTTTGGAGCCATAATCCATTTAAGCTCATCATTCCAAGAAATTTTTACAAGTCCTTGATTTTTTCCTGAGACCACAATGGTACTATCTTTAGCATCAAATGCAAGTCCGTTCATGTGAAGCCAATCACCTTTTCTTAAAAAGTTTACGTCATTTCTAGTAACATCTAAATGCTTGGCTAAATCCCATTTTTTGGCAATGGTTTTATTTTTTCTATCATAATGCATAATAAAATCGCTATCAGACAATATGGTTTCACCATCTAGGTTAATATAAGAGTCTCTTGTGCCAATACAAACCAATAAATCTCCATTAGGAAGCTCAACAACATCATGATGCATTCCGTAGTTGTTGTCAATTTTGGTTTTACTTAATATTTGCCCTAGCATATTAAACTCATAAATTGTAAATCGATCAACCATTAATAGAGTTCCATCTTTAAGCCTTTGGAAAGGGCTTACCATAGTTCCGTTAAAGCTTAAATCTAGATACCAGCGCACTTTGCCTTGGTCATCAAAAATCATTGGGATTGAGTTAAATTTTCCATTATTTGCATAATGAATATCACAACCATGCAAACCAGGTTCCATTTTGTTTCGGTCTATTTTATTAATTTCAATTTCAGGAAACCCAATAGGAATATGGTTAGTTTTAATTTTAACTGTATCAATAACTTCTTTAGTAGCATACTTTAGGGTTACTACAACACTATTCTCAGTATTTGGATATAAGCCCAAAACAGGAACAGATACACTATCTGTTTTTATTTCAAAAGAATTTTCTATTGGTGTTTCGCCAAGAACTTGTATATGTCCAGTACAAGGTTCATCAGACTTTATGTTTAAAACTGCCGTTAATGGCGCTATTCTATACGGATTAAGAACTGCCTGAATACTATGTTGAGCTTTAGGTTGTTGCTCATTACAGCCAATAAAAATGAGAGCAAATAAAATTAGAGTGGAGCAATAAACAAAAGGTTGGTTTACTTTAAGTGTCATATTAGTTTTGTTAAAACAGATAAATTTTAAAAAACATAAGGTACTTATTTTTTTGAAATCAATATTAAAATATAAAACTACTTTACCAAAACACCTCTCGCCTCCATTAAAGGAATTGGGTGCAATGCATTTTTATTAATGGTGTTTTTTCTAAAAAGATAAGTTTTATCAAACATAGTATTGCCTTCAAAAAAAGTCACTTTAAATTGGTTGTTGAGTGTAAAAAGCTCTTCTTGCATCAGCTCAATTTTGGCATAGCTTTTTGCTGGTAATTTGTCTAGCTTTTTTCTAAAGATTGACGTGGTTTTTTCTTTAGAATAGCCAGAAGTTACAATTAAAACAACTTCTAAATCAACATTTTTATCGTTTATAATGTAAGCATTCCAATCATACGTTTTGTAAATATTGTTGTATTCATATACAATGGCAATAAACACATCTTTTACTACAGGAATGTTAATGTCTTTTTTCATGGCGTGCTTTAAACTAAAAACCTTTAAATTAGACGCAAAAATAAACCATTTGCGCTTTCAAAAACAAATTCAGATGAAACAACTAATTCTAGGGCTTCTTTGTTTAGCCACGTCACTTGCGTTTGCTCAAACCAATAACCAATCGCAACTTACAATTGACCAAATTATGCAAGGCGATGATTTTGTTGGCTACTTGCCAGAAAATATTGATTGGTCAGAAAACAATAAAGACATTTATTTTAGTTGGAATCCAGATAACGATACTATTCGCTCTACCTATAAAGTGAATATCAATTCAAAAAAAATTGAAAAGGTCTCTTTTGAAGAGCTAAAACTAAAAATGAGTCCTAGTGATGTATCCAAAGATGGAAAATGGAGTGTTTACGATAATCAAGGCGATTTGTTTTTAAGAGATAATAAAACAAATACCTTAAAACGTTTAACCAACACTAATGAGTATGAATCTGACCCTCAATTTTCAGGAGACCAAACTTCAATCATTTACCAACAAAGCAACAATCTTTACAAATGGCATTTAACAAACGGAACTATTGAGCAACTTACCGATTTTAAATCTGGAAATGAACGCCCTGAACGACCATTAAGTGATCAAGACCAATGGCTTAAAGATGACCAATTAAAATATTTCAACATTCTTGAAAAGCGAGCCAATGAAGATAAAGCTCAAGCTTACAGAAGAGCGCAAGCCAGATTTGAGAGACCAGAAACCATTCATATTGGAGATAAACGCTTATTTGGACTAGACATTTCTCCAGACATGAACTATGTTGTGTATCGCTTATTTAGTTCATCAAATGGTAAAAACACTGTGGTACCAGATTACGTTACTGAAAGCGGTTATACGACAGATTTAAATACACGTTCAAAGGTTGGTGACCCAGAAAATGGATTTGAGACTTGGATTTTAAATTTAAAAACAAGTGATACTTACCAAGTAAAAACAGATGATATTGTAGGCATTAAAGACAAACCAAACTTCTTAAAAGATTATGCTGAAAACCCTTCAGAGTATAAGGATACTTATGAAAACCCAAGAGATGTTACTGTTAGTAATCCTATATTTTCTGACGATGGGAAAGCGTTAGTAAATGTGACATCTTCAGACAATAAGGATCGATGGATTATGTTATTGAACCTTACTGATGGTAGTTTAAAAAATATTGACAGACAACATGATGATGCTTGGATTGGTGGTCCTGGAGTAGGATGGTTTGCCGAATCAAAAATGGGTTGGTTAACCAATGAAACCATTTGGTTTATGTCTGAAAAAACAGGATATACACATTTGTATACCGCAAATGTTAATACTGGAAACAAAAAAGCATTGACCGAAGGTAATTTTGAGGTTTTAGATGTAAAACTTTCTAACGATAAAAAAACATTTTATATAACGAGTAATAAGGTAACTCCTCACGAGCATCATTTTTATCATTTGCCAACCAAAGGTGGAAAAATGACGCAAATAACTTCAAAAAAAGGAGGTCATGAGGTAACCATGTCGCCAGATGAAACACAGCTTGCCATTAGATATTCTTACTCAAATAAACCTTGGGAATTATATGCTATGCCAAACAAGGCTGGAGCAGATATGGTACAACTTACAACGTCAACCACAAAAGCTTTTAATACTTACAACTGGATGGATCCTGAAATTATAAACTTTACTGCTACAGATGGTGCAAGTGTGCCAGCAACACTATACAAACCAACTGCTGCAAAGAAAAATGGAGCAGCCGTTATATTTGTTCATGGTGCAGGATATTTGCAAAATGTACACTATTGGTGGCCATCCTATTTTAGGGAATATATGTTTCACAATTTCTTAGCTGATAATGGATACACTGTTTTGGCTATTGACTTTAGAGCAAGTGCTGGTTATGGTCGCGATTGGAGAACAGCTATTTATCGACACATGGGCGGAAAAGATTTGGACGATCAAGTAGATGGCGCTAAGTACCTTGTAAGTTCTCATGGCATTGACAAAGATAGAATAGGAATTTATGGAGGTTCGTATGGAGGCTTTATCACGCTTATGGCTTTGTTTAATGCTCCAGACACTTTTAAAAGTGGAGCTGCTTTACGCTCAGTAACCGATTGGGCACATTATAATCATGGATACACATCCAACATATTAAACACACCTGTTGAAGATCCAATAGCGTACCAAAAAAGTTCTCCTTTATATTTTGCCGAAGGTTTTAAAGGACATTTAGTAATGCTGCACGGAATGATTGATACCAATGTACATTTTCAAGATGTGGTACGATTATCACAACGTCTCATTGAACTTAAAAAAGAAAATTGGGAACTCGCAGTATTTCCTTTAGAAGGACATGGCTTTGTAGAATCTTCAAGCTGGTCTGATGAGTACAGACGCATTTATAAATTGTTTGAGGAAACTTTGAAGAAATAAATTTACTGAAATAAAAACCGATATTTAAATATCGGTTTTTTAATTTTTATGATTTAAAACGCACTCTTAAACTGATCTAAAAAGCGTACATCGTTTTCACTTAATAAACGAATATCTCCTATTTGATGAAGCAACATAGCGATTCGGTCTATTCCCATTCCGAAAGCGAAACCTGAATAAACCTCAGGATCTATGCCACAATTTTTAAGCACATTTGGGTCTACCATACCACAACCCATAATTTCTAGCCATCCAGTGCCTTTAGTAATACGATAATCAATTTCTGTTTCCAGTCCCCAAAACACATCTACCTCAGCACTTGGTTCGGTAAACGGAAAATACGAAGGACGCAACCTTATTTTTGACTTGCCGAACATTTCGGTTGTGAAGTACTGCAAGGTTTGTTTTAAATCTGCAAAACTCACATTTTTATCAATGTATAAACCTTCAACCTGATGAAAAAAGCAATGTGAACGAGCAGAAATTGCCTCGTTTCTATAAACCCTTCCTGGCGAAATGGTACGAATTGGTGGTTTATTATTTTCCATATATCTTACTTGTACTGAGCTTGTATGTGTACGTAATAAAATATCTGGATTAGTTTGTATAAAGAAAGTGTCTTGCATATCACGTGCTGGATGATATTCTGGCAAGTTCAATGCTGTAAAATTGTGCCAATCATCTTCAATTTCAGGACCTTCGCTAACATTAAAACCAATACGCGAAAAAATATCTATAATTTGGTTTTTAACTATTGAAATTGGATGACGTGCGCCAATTTGAATGGGCTCTCCTGGACGGGATAAATCTCCAATACTTCCTTTTGATTCGGCTTTGCTTTCCAACTCTTCTTTAAGAGCATTCACTTTATCCTGAGCAGTGGCTTTTAACTTGTTAATGACTTGACCAAATTCCTTTTTTTGCTCATTTGCAACATTTTTAAACTCCGCAAAATAGACATTAAGCAATCCTTTTTTTCCTAAATATTTTATTCGGAATGCTTCTATTTCTTCCAACGACTGTGCCGAAAAAGCTTCTGCTTCTTCAATAAGTTCTTTTACCTTATCTATCATGATAATCTTTCAAATAAGTGGCAAATTTAGTGAATTTAATCTTTTAAAAAAGTCTTGTTTATTGAATATAATCTGTTTCAACAAAATAGTTTACAATGGCTTCTTTCATTAAAATACTTTGCTCTCCGGCTTTTAAAAAAGGAAGTTCTGTTTTGGTTTTGTAATGTGGCCAACCATCTTCATCTACATAATCAAATTCATAGTAACCATATGGTGATAACAACTTACAAATAGCTATGTGCATTAAATCTAGCTTGTGGTCTTTTTTATATTTTCTATCAAATTGCCCAAGTTCCTGAACACCAATTAGGTAAATAATGGCGTCCAAATCCAAAGTATCACCATCAGCAAATTGCTGAGATAATTTCTCTACCAATAATTCCCAACGTGTTTTTAATTGTTCGTCTCTTACCATAATTGCCTACAAATTTACATACTAATATACTAGTAAAGCAACAATTGGCGTTATATAAATCTAAACCGCTTACTTTTTATACTTTATAACAGAAAATTACGCTAATTTTAACTAGGTTTATTGAAATTTTGGTTTGTATGACTGTTATAGATATTGTTTTAGGTGCATTACTCCTTTTTGGGTTAATTAGAGGATTGACCAAAGGTCTTTTTGTTGAAATTGCTTCATTGTTGGCATTAATATTAGGTGTTTATGGAGCTATTCATTTTAGCCATTTTGCTACAGATTTTTTGGAAAGCAGAGTTGATTGGGATGAGAAATACATTAACATTGCTTCGTTTGCAATTACCTTTATCATTATTGTTTTTGTAATTTCTTTAGCTGGAAAAGCCTTGACAAAACTTGCTGATTTTGCCGCATTAGGAATGTTAAACAAACTGCTTGGAGGCCTTTTTGGCCTTTTAAAAATAGGTCTGATTTTAAGTATTGTTTTAATGGTTTTTGCCAATATGAATAAAACAATCCCTTTTATTGAAGATGAAGATATTGAAAAATCTGTGCTTTATGAACATGTGAGGTCATTGGCTCCTATGATATTCCCAAATATTATTAAGGAAGAAGAAACTCAAGAAGAAGCTAGTAATACGATATAATAAAAAAAGCCACTGAAAAAGTGGCTTTTTTTATTTAGTCTAAATGATAAATCTCGCGAATATCTTCAAGAAAACTTTCAAAGTCAATTTTTAAGTCTATGAGTTTTCCTGTGTTAATGTCAAAAACCCAACCATGCACTTTTATGCCTCTTTCCCTGATGGCTTTTTGCACAGCTGCGGTTTTAATTAAATTAACACATTGTTCTTTTACGTTTAACTCTACAAGCCTATCATAACGCTTGTCTTCACATTCAATGGCGTTGAGCTCAGTTTTGTGTAAACGATAAACATCTCTAATATTTCGTAACCAAGGATTTAAAATTCCTAAGTCTGCAGATTGCATGGCAGCTTTTACACCACCACAAGCATAATGGCCACAAACTACAACATGGTTTACTTTTAAGTGAACAACTGCATATTCAACAACAGACATGGCGTTAAGATCTATGGCAGAAACCATATTTGCTATATTTCTATGTACAAACGCCTCACCTGGACCTAAACCCATTAATTCTTCGGCTGTAACCCTACTGTCTGAACAACCAATAAACAATAGCTCAGGATTTTGACCTTGGCCTAAGTGTTCAAAATAATGAGCATCATTAGTTAATTTGTCTTTAATCCATTTTTTATTGTTACTAAATACTTGGGATAAATCCATGTTTTATTTAATGAGAATCTTTAACGTTTTCTTTAATCCATTTTGCACAATCATCAAATGTAGTGAAAATGTGCGCTTCTGGCACAAAATCTGGAATAATATCAATCCGTTCCATCATATATCTTGGTTGTTCTAACAAACCTACAAACAATACTTGCACATTGTTTTTTTGTAAATCTTGCAACATGTCTTCCATAGCATATAATCCAGATTGATCCATATATTGCATACGGTCTAATCTCATTATTACAGTGCTTGCTGTTTTAGGGATTTGTGCAGCTAAACTTTGAAAATCGCTTGTAGACCCAAAAAATAATGGCCCTTTAAGGTGTTTGATAAAAACTTCTTCTTTTAGGTTTTCTGGGAAATTGATTTCGTCTTTCCAGGCTTCTTCTTTTAGTGTTTTTACATCAGATCGTTGAGCAGTTAAATCTCCTATTTTCTTCATGAACATTAATGATGCTATAACCAAGCCTATTCCTACTGCAAACACCAAGTCCCATAATGAAGAAAGAACCAATACAATAAGCATAATTAAAACTTCCGAACTTAATTTTAAAGGTCCTAACTTAATATCTTTTGGCAAGTAAGGGATTGCTTTTAATCCTTTATAATCCATTACTCCAATACCTACTGTAATTAATATTCCTGCAAGAACTGCTGCTGGTATTTGTGAAGCTAAATTTGGTAATCCTGGTATCATTAAAATACTGAACAGTAAAACACCTGCAATCATTCCTGACAATCTTGTTTTTCCTCCAGAATTGATGTTCACTACTGTACGTATCGTTGCTCCTGCTCCTGGAATACCGCCAAAAATGGCAGCTATACTATTTCCTATTCCCTGACCTACTAATTCCTTATTGGGTTTGTGTTTAGTTTTAGTCATATTATCTGCCACAATACTTGTTAACAACGAATCAATAGCTCCTAAAAGAGACAATGCCAAGGCTGTAAAAATATATGGTGTTATCGAGCCTAAATTAAAATTTGTTATAATTTCTAAATTTGGTATTGGTAACCCTTCAGGAATCTCAGGTATTGCTCTATAATTTAAACCTCCAACAATTGCTATTGTTGACATTACTACCAAGGCTACCAATGCGCTTGGGATTTTCGTAGTTATTCGTTTAAAGCCGTAAATAATAAATATGGTTCCCAAAGCCAATAGTAGTTCAAGCCAATTTATATTTTGTAATGCTCTTGGTAACACCTTAATAGAGCCTAATACTCCAGAAGCATTTTTAGCAGCTAGTGTTTGAGATTCTTTTAAAATATCAGCTTGAGTAATTTTTTCGGCTCTAGTAATTGTTTCTTTAAAGTTTTCTAAAACTAATATCCCTTCACCAGCTTCTTCTTTCAAGATATTTTCTAAAATAACTTCTTCTGCTTGAGGTTTAAACTGATCTACATACTCCATGTCTTCTTTTGGATAATAACCTAAAGAAGGTAAAATCTGTGTTACTAATATTATAACTCCAATGGCAGTCATGAAACCGGAAACTACAGGGTAAGGAATATATCTTATGTATTTACCTAAGCCTATTGCTCCCAATCCAATCTGCATGAGTCCAGCTAATAAAAAAACCGTTAATATTGCTGGTAATGCTTTGTTTATATCACCATCATTGGCTGCAACAATTCCTGCAATAATAACCATACTTACAGCAGTCATTGGTGCTGTTGGACCAGAAATCTGAGTGTTTGTTCCACCAAACATAGCTGCAAAGAAGCTAATAAAAATAGCTCCATATAAACCTGCGCTTGGTCCTAATCCAGAGGAAACACCAAATGCTAGTGCAAGTGGTAAGGCAACAATACCAGCTGTGATGCCTCCAAAGGCATCACCTCTTATGTTGGAAAATAGATTTTTCATATATTTTATTTTAAGGTTAGTTTTTATTTATTTTTTTAGTAACGTTGTTTGTTTAAGCGTCCTAAAAGTTTACAAATGTGATTATATTTATTTGGTCTCTTGAATCGGTTTCAAAAAACTGATTCATGTAACCTAATTCTAATCTGATATTCTCATTTACTGTATAACCCAATCCTCCATAAACTCTATTTCGGTCAAAAATTGAACTTTTAGAGTTTAAAAAGATTTCATTATAAGCTGAAAGATATAAAGGTGATGTTCCAGACTCATCAGATTTAAAAGGTATGTTAAGGCTTAAAAAATAACGGAATCGTAATTTAAAATCATCTTCAACAAAGCGCTGTTCAAATCTGTAACGATGACTTAATTTAACCTTACCTACATTTTGTTTTGATGTGTATTGTTGAAAAATACGATGTTCGTTAACCGATACTTTATCATCTGTATCACCAACATAATTTTCAGATAAAATATAGCCATACCCTAATAGTACATTGTTGGTTTCATTAAGATTATAACCAAGTCCAGCTCTGAGCAATAATTGTTCTAAGTCTCCTATGGCATTATAATTTCTATATTGAACTTCGTTATGAATATTCCATTTAGAATTTAGTTTCTTATTGCCAATATAAATGAGCCAATTACCAAAATTGCTGTCTTGGCTAAAGCCAATGAAAGGTAGTGCTAACATTATTGTTAGCACTACTGCTTTAAATTGTATACTAATTTTATTCAAACCTATATTATTCAAAGAAATTAACAGCTCCTGTATTAATATCGTACATGGCTCCAATAATTTTTATTTCTCCATTATCTTGCATTTCTTTAAGAACATCGCTTTCTTCTAAAATTCTATCTATAGTAAGCTGAACATTTTTTGCAGCGACATTATCTACAAATTCACTGTTTTTTGAGTTTCTTACACTTGGATCTTTTGGCTCAGTTACTGCTTTAACTGCTGGCTTTATTTTTGCCAACATTCCAGTAAGGTTACCTAATCTTGCATCGTCACATGCTCCTTTTACAGCACCACATGCAGTATGTCCTAAAACAACAATAAGTTTTGTTCCGGCTAATTTGCAGGCAAACTCCATACTTCCAAGTATATCGGGATTAACAAAGTTTCCAGCAATTCTTACACTGAATATATCACCTAGGCCTTGGTCAAATACAAGCTCTGCAGATACTCTTGAGTCTATACAGCTAAGGATAGTGGCAAATGGGAATTGGCCTTCACTTGTATCGTTTACTTGTTCTAGCAAATTTCTGTTTGCTTTTAAATTATTTTGAAACCTTATATTTCCTTCTTTTAAAAATTGCAATGACTTTTCAGGTGTCATTGTGGCTTGTGTTTCTTTAGTATGTGCTTTCATTTTATAATAGTATTACGTTTATTATGTTAGTTTTTTTAATAATTTAGTTAAGATTTTAAATGAATATTTTCTTAAAAATCTTACAATTGTTTAGTTATATTAATAGTAGATATCTTATTCAATTAAAGTTGAATAATTTACAAAATGGGCAGAAATTACCCTACATTGAAGTTTATATGTTTACTTCTGGTGGTGGTGAAAAGTGTTCTTTAAATAAAGAACTGTAGTTATCTTGGTGAAAATTTAGCGTGTTCACTAAACTATTTTCTTGAAAGTTGTACTCAAATATTTCTTTTATAGGTGTTTCAAAATGTTTTATTTTATTCTCCTCTTCTTCAGCAGTATTAATTAATATTGAAATATCATAATTATCATCTACTACAGCTAAAATACTTGGCACTACAATAAATGACGCAAATATTAGTGAAAATGCTATAGCTATGACTCTTTTATTCATTTGTTAATTTTGGTTGATTGCAAATATACTTTATTTTATTTTCTTAAACTTGTTAAAGAAATATTAAATATCTTTCAACAATTTAATGTCATCTGCTGCTATCCAACCTGTTTTTCCATTAGCTATTTGTATTTTTGTCCATGTATTATTATAATTTTCTAATACTTGAACTTTAGTGCCTTCATGCAATTGAAACGCACTTTCACTTCTTAAATTTGGCTCGGTCCTTACATCGCTTTCTTGTGAAAACACAATTGCTGGATTGTTCTTTTTATCAATTGCATTTTTTTGAAAGGCAAAAAATAAAGCTATAAAAGCAAAGAACAGTATCACAAAACTACTTACAAAAGCTAGTCGTTTTTTTACAGTACTATAAGAAAAATAATAGCCTAAAAATAAAAATACAAAAAGCACAACAAAGCTTACAGAAATTATTGCCCAAACATCAATACTGAATGTGTTTGTAATGCCTTTTACAAATTTTGAAAAACCTACTTCAGGTACTTTTTCTATAGCATCAATGGTCATGTTTTGGGCAAATGCCAAATTGTTTAATATATCTGAATCCTTAGGCTCTAACTGCAGGGCTTTTTCATAATAAAAAATGCTTGGAGCAATACGATTCAATTTATAGTAAGAATTTGCCAAATTAAAATACAGCTCAGCGGAATGTACATTATTGGTTAAAATAGATTCATACATTGTTATTGCTTCTTGGAACTTACCTTCATTGTAAAATGCATTTCCTTTATTGAAGATATCATCGTTTTGCGCAATGGTAATTGTTGTGATGAAAAAAGCAAGTATGTATTTTATTTTATTCATTTAACTATGAGCCGTTATTTTATTTGTCTATCTATCATTGAAATAACGTTTGACGCTTTGTCATAATCCTGTTTCATTTCTACATTTGAAAAAGGTGAATATCTTGCCATTTCACAATTTTTAAGAAGCTCTAAGAATTGCGAAATGGTATTCTGCTCTGCTGATTTATTTTGCAACAGTTCTTGTATTTTTTCTTTTGAAAATTCGCTGGTTTCAATATTTAATTTTGCTTTTAAATAATTATGCAAAGCTCTTTCTAGCGCATTATAAAATTGCTCTTTATTACCTAAAGTGTTCTTGGCTTCTTTTAAATATTTTCTAGCTAGTTTGTTGCCTTTTCTAATTCTATTGCCAACAACATCGCTTTGTCTTGCTTCTTGTTTTTGCCTTATAAAAATGGCTATTGGAATGGCCAAAAAAGGCATCAACAAAAGCGTCCAAAACAACTTTGTTTTAAAGAATATTGACTGTTTTATACTTACAAAATCTGTTTTTGTTTTAAAAGAAGCAAATTGGTTTCCTGAAGTAATAATTTGTTGTTTTGGTGTATTTGAATTGGCTACTGTATTTGCTGTATTTATTGGTCCTTCATCAACATTAATTACAATTTCATTAGACGTTATTGTTTTATAGCGCTCTGTTTTTAAATCAAAATAAGAAAATGAAATACTTGGTATTGGATATTTACCTTGATACGACGGAACTATAGTGTATGAATCTGACGATTTCCCACTCATCCCGTTTAAATTCACTGAAATACTTTCTTGGTGTTCTGGTTCGTAAACTTCTAAAGCACTAGGTAGTGATAGTTTTGGTAATTTAAAAAGCTTCAGGTTTCCATTTCCAGATACTTCAACGTTAGCTTCAAGAGCTTCTGTTGCTTTTAAAGTTTGTTTTGAGGTGGTGACTTTAAAATCAAATTCTCCAACTGCTCCTGTAAAATCTAATGGTTTTCCAGATTCTGGCAATGGTTTTACGTTTATGGTTCTGCTTCCAGCCGCAACAGTACGATGTACAGATTGCATTAAGCGTCCTCCAAAAATATCTCGCCTATTGGTTGGGACATCAACTGTAATATCAAGGGTTAAAGGTTCTATTTCTAGCTTTCCTGTTTTTTGAGGATAAAGCACTGTTTTACGCAATACCACAAAACGATAATCTTCACCATTATAAGTGCCATTTTCTATTTTAACCCCTTTCATATCGATATTCTGACTCCAAAAATCATTATATCTAGGGACATCTAATTCGCGCCAATTACTAACTCCTGTGTTTTGAGATACATATAATTTGTAAACTACAGTAATGGCCTCATTTAAGTAAGGGTTGGTTTTAGAAACCTCTGCAACCAAATGAATGTTTTGCTGTACGATGTAGTCTGGATCGTTTGGGTCTTTTGGTATTTCAACAGCTGCTGTTACAGAAATGTCTATAGGCAAAGTTTTGTAAGTTTCACCATCAATCTCAATGGTAGCTTGACCTATTTTGAAATTTCCTCGTTCTTTTGGTGCTAAAAAATAACTATACGTTTTAGAGAAAGATCTTACGCCATTAATCCATTGGTTACTAATAGACTGGCTTGGGCCGCCTACAACCATAAAATTATCAAAACTTGGAGGATTAAAATTATCACCATCCTTATTCATTTCAAAATCAACACGCAAACGTTCGTTTACACCAAGTTTTTTTTTACTTACTTTGGCTTCAAACTTTATCTCGTCTGAAGTTTGATTTTGAGAAAACCCAAAAGCAGCCGTTAAGGCAAACACCAATATTAATATATGCTTTTGAAATTTCATTCTTTTATAGTAGTCGTGTGAATTACCAATCCTTCTCAGCCTTAACTTTAGGTCCTTTTGCTTTTTTAGCGTTTATTTTTTCCTGAACTTGCTTTTCTTGGTTGTTCATAGCTTCTAGCAGATTTTTAACCTGTTGAGGCGATAGTTTTCCTGGTTGCTGCTGCTGATTTTTATTTTGGTTTTTAGGGTCTTTATTGTCTTTTTCGTCATCAGGTTTTCCTTGATCGTCTTCTTTGTCATTTCCTTGCTGGTCTTTTTGCTCGTCATCTCCTTGTTGGTCTTTGTTATCTTCTTTGTCTTCGCCTTTATCTTTCTGATCTTCTTTATCTTTATTTTCGTCTTCTTTTTTATCGTCTTTGTTTTCGTCCTTATTCTGATCGTTTTCGCCTTGACCTTGTTGTTCTGCACATTCTTTTGCTAAGGCAAAATTATAACGTGTTTCTTCATCTGAAGGATCATTTCGCAATGCGTTTTTAAAGGCTTCTACAGCTTCTTTACATAAATTTTGTTTCATATAAGCGTTGCCTATATTATGATAAGCTCTGTGTTTTTCTTTTTTAGTAATTGCTGTTTCTGCTGCTTCTATGTGGCGAAGCATGGCTTCATCGTAAAGGCCTGAATTGTAGTAAGCATTTCCTAAGTTGTAAGTACCTTTAGCATTTGAAGGTTTTTTTGAGATTGCTTTTCTATATTCTACTTCAGCATTTACAAAATCTTCATTGACCAGCTCATTAGCTTGATAGATTAAGTCATTAGCTTGTATAAGTGCTTTATCCTTATCTTGGGAAAAACCAAAAAAGGAGCATAAAATAAATATATAAGTTAACTTCTTCATACTATTTTGTGACTTGCTAAATTAAGAAAGTGCTATTTTTTTCTCGTTAAAATAATTATAAAATATTTTTGGTCTAAAGGTTCTCATTAAACAGATTTAAGCGGTTTAACCAAGCTGTTTTTCTTTCAAGCAGGAAAATATCAATTAATAAAAAGAAAATTCCAAGCGCTAAAAACCATTGAAACTGATCTTTATACTCTGCAAATTCTTTGGCTTCAAATTCTTTTTTGTCCATTTTGTTTAATATGTCTCTAATGGCTTCAACAACGTCGTTTGTATTTGCTCCGTTTATATATTCGCCATTGGCTTCGCTAGCAATATCTTTAAGTGTATCTTCATTTAGTTTGGTAATAACCGTTTCGCCTGCATTGTCTTTTTTGTAATTAAGGACTATGCCATTTCGTTTTATTGGTATAGGAGCTCCTTTTACACTTCCAACACCAATGGTAAAAATCTTAATGCCTTCTTCAGAAGCAGCTTCAGCAACATCTAAAGCAACATCGCTGTGGTCTTCACCATCTGATATAATGATAAGAACTCTGTTGGTTTGCTCTTCATCATCATAATACGTTCTTGCCAGTTGAATAGCTTCATTTATTGCAGTACCTTGAGATGAAAGCATGTCTGTATTCATGCTTTGCAAAAACATTTTTGCTGCTGCATAATCTGTTGTAATTGGTAACTGTGGAAATGCTTTTCCTGCATAAGCTATAATGCCTATTCTATCGCTTGCAAGATTATTCACAATTTGTGTTACAAGTTGCTTAGCCTTCTCGAGACGGTTTGGCGCAATGTCTTCGGCTAACATACTTTTTGATACATCAACTGCAAACACAATGTCCACGCCTTGTCGCTTAACGGTTTCCAGCTTTGTCCCAATTTTAGGGTTTACCATTGCTATTGTAAGAGAGCCAAAGGCTAAACATAGAACGATAAGTTTTAATATTGGTTTAAAATGCGACCTATTAGGACTTAATCTTTTTATGATTTGTTGGTTGGCAAATTTGTTTTGTGCATGACGTTTCCAGAGCTGCACAATGATAAATAGCACAATAAGTATCGGAATAGCCAACAATAACCAAAACCATATTTTTTCTTCTAACTGCATCTATACAAAACTTCTAAAAATGGTGTAACGTAATAAGAACTCTATTAATAATAACAATCCTGCAAATAGTACAAGAGGTCTGTATTTTTCTTCATAATTATAAAACTTAAACTCTTCAACATCTGTCTTCTCAAGTTTATTTATTTCTGTATAAATTTCTTTAAGTTTCTGATTGTTAGTGGCTCTAAAATATTTTCCGCCAGTAACATCTGCAATTTCTTGTAGCAATTTTTCATCAATTTCTACTTGTACACGACCATATTGAAATTCTCCAGATGGCAAGATTCCAATAGGAGATAATGCCATACCATTTGTACCTAATCCTATGGTGTAAGTCTTAATACCATACTCAACAGCGAGTTCACTTGCAGTACTTGGGTCTATAAAGCCTGAATTGTTTACACCATCAGTTAATAAAATAATAACCTTACTCTTTGCTTTACTGTCTTTGAGCCTATTTACTGATGTAGCCAAACCCATTCCAATAGCTGTTCCACCTTCAATTATGGTATTATATTTTATGTCTTCCAAGGCTCGTAAAACAATTGATTTATCGCTGGTTATTGGAGTTTTAGTATAGCTTTCTCCTGCGTATTCTACTAAGCCAATTCTATCATTTGGTCTGCCTTGAATAAAATCTGCTGCCACATTTTTTAAAGCTTCCAGACGGTTTGGTTTCAGGTCTTTTGCCAACATACTTGCAGAAACATCAATAGCCATGACGATATCAATCCCTCTTGTAGTTTTTGTTTTTGTTGAGACATCAACCGTTTGTGGCCTTGCTAAAGCAGTAATCAATAATGCTAATGCAATTAATCTTAACGCGAATAGTAAATGTCTTAGTTTTGGCAACCAAGATGACGTTAGTTTAAATCCTTTTAAGCTTGATATTTTAAGTTCTGCTGTTTGTTTATTATGCTTGAAAATGTACCATAATATTGCTATTGGCAATGCTAAAAGCAGCCAAAACCATTGTGTGTTTTGAAATTCTATTCCTTCAAGCATTATTTATCTTCTTCTCTTAGTTTTAGTAATTCAATCGAACTCATAATACGTTCAATAATTTGATCTGCATACACGTCGTCTTGTTTCCATATAAGAATAACTTGTTGCAAAATGTTTTCTTTAGTAAACCCTAAAATGATATAATTCCCTTTTTCAACTTTTCCAGTTAATGGAATTTTAAAATCTGCTGTGCCAAAAGTTTTCAGGCCTTCTTGGCCATTTGGTGTAATAAACTGCTCATTCTTTGTAATGATATTTTGAGCACCTTGAGCTTCTAATTGCTTCAATTGATTTTCTGCGGTTGCAACCAAATCGATTTTATTTTCATTGGCTTCCTGATTATCAGATTGTGAATTCTGTTGTGAATTTGGATTGAATTTAGTGTTCATTACAAGAATATCCAACGTTGAGTTAATGCCTCCATAGCCAAATGCCACAACTTTCATTTTATCTTTTAACTCATCTGGAAGTTCTATGTTGGTTCTTTTCAACACTTTAGGTGTTGTAATAATAACTCCAGGAGCGCCATACTCACTGGTTACCCATTCTTTTGTTTCTAATAGCTCTTTACTTTGATGACCAATAATGGTATCTTTTACATAGGCAAAACCATAGTGTAATGAAAACCCAATATAAGTAGCAATTAGCAATGCAATTGATATTGCAGCAGTGACAATAATTTTTTTCTTTTTCTTCTTTTTAACTAATTCCTCTTGATATTTTTGGTCTGCAAGAAGCTCTTCTTCAGTGGGTTCTGGAAGTGCCTGTTTTACTTGGTCAATCTCTACATCAATAGTATTTCTGTCTAATTTTGCAAGTTCAATATCTGGTTTTGATTTAGCGAATTTAACTAAGTCTGCACGTTTTAAAATGGTCTCAATGTTTTTTATGTCGTCTGTACTGATGTCTATTTGATTTCCGTCTCTTAGAAGATTCAATCTGTTTATTAATTCGTCTGTTGTGCTTTCCAAAGCACGATCGTAAACTTTTTCGTCCAGATATTTTCTGATGATTTGAGTTAAATCTGAATAATAAGCCTTGATTTCGTTATTCTCTAAATAATGAGCATTGTCCAAAGCTTGAAGCGCTAATTTTGCACGTTCATAAGGTGGAAGCAATGCTACTTTTTCTTCTTCAGTAAGAGGTTTTTCTCTCCAAATAAACCAATACAGCAAAAATGCGATGAGACCTAAAATTAGTAATATCATTAAAAGGTACAACCACCATTTGCTTGCACTTTTATCAACTTCTATAATGGGCTTAATATCGTACAAACCTTGTTTTGTGGTATCCACAACAATATTTCTTACCTCAACCTTCAAGGAGTCTGTAAGAAATTCGTAATCGCCAATTAATACTTTTTGCCTTGGTATGGTATATGCTCCAGAGTCAAATTGAGTGAGTCCATATTTTTTGATAAGCCTAAACCTGTCGCTCATTTTTGTAGCTTCAACTGGGTAGGATTCTATCATTTCAAGGGGTTGAAATGTTTGTCCTTCAGGAAAAACCACCAAACTTGTGGTATCGACATCAACTTCAATTTTATAGGTAAGTTCCTGACCTATTTTTATAGCTAGAGAATCAATTGATGCTTCAATTTTTTGTGCAAAAGTGTAGAATGACAGAAGACAGAAGACAGAAGACAGAAGTAAACTTCGTTTAAATTGCCTTTTATTTCTTGAAACTTTATTCATGATTTTAATATCGTAAATCGTCATTCTTAAATTTAATTATCCTCTTCTTTTAAAATATCCTAATAGTTTTTTTACATAACTTTCATCAACACGACAGTCAATTACTCCTGCTCCAGATTTTGTGAAGCTATCGTTATAGTAATCCACTTTTTGCTGGTAGAATTTACCATAGCTTAAACGCACTTTTTTTGATGACGTATTAACCAACATCAATTCTCCTGTTTCTTCATCAAGCATTTGTACCATGCCAAGGTTTGGTATCGTTTCTTCATGTTTGTCATAGACTCTAATTCCAGTAACGTCATGTTTTCTTGCCGCAATTTTCAATGTATGGTTGTAATCATCAGCAATAAAATCACTAAGCACAAAAACAATAGCTTTTTTCTTCATCACACTTGATAAAAACTTTAAAGCTTCAGCAATATTTGTGTTTTTACTTTTTGGTTGAAACTCTATCAACTCTCTAATAATTCGTAATACATGAGATTTCCCTTTCTTTGGTGGAATATATAATTCAACTTCATCAGAGAATAAAATGAGTCCAATTTTATCATTATTTTGAGTTGCTGAAAAGGCTAAAGTTGCAGCGATTTCTGTAACGACCTCACTTTTAAACTGCTCTTCTGTTCCAAATAATTCTGAGCCTGATATATCAACCATTAACATCATAGTAAGCTCACGCTCTTCTTCAAAAACTTTAATATGAGGCTCGTTGGTTCTGGCTGTAACGTTCCAATCTATATTGCGTACATCATCTCCATATTGATATTGACGCACTTCACTAAAAGTCATACCTCGCCCTTTGAAGGTCGAATGGTATTCGCCTCCAAAAATATGATCAGACAAACGACGTGTCTTAATCTCAATTTTTCGAACTTTTTTCAGTAACTCTTTAGTATCCATGTTTCAATTTACGATTACAGATTTTTGATTTACGATTTTTAAAAATCGTGATTCGTCATTCTTAAATCTTAAATCCTATGGTACTTCAATCTCGTTAACAATCTTGTTTATGATGTCTTCTGAAGTGATATTTTCTGCTTCTGCTTCGTAAGTAATACCTATTCTATGGCGCAACACATCATGAACAACTGCACGAACATCTTCAGGAATTACATAGCCACGACGCTTTATAAACGCATAACATTTAGCAGCATTAGCAAGGTTGATACTTCCACGAGGCGATGCTCCAAATGAAATAAGTGGTTTTAAATCGGCGAGTTTATATTTTTCAGGATAACGTGTTGCAAACACAATATCTAGGATATATTTTTCAATTTTTTCATCCATATAAACTTCACGTACAGCTTGCTGTGCCTTAAGAATTTGCTCTAAAGAAACCACTGGATTTACTTTCTCGAAACCTCCTTTTAAATTGGCACGAACAATAAGTTGTTCCTCAGCCATTTTTGGGTAATCAATTATAGTTTTAAGCATAAAACGGTCTACTTGAGCTTCAGGTAATGGGTAAGTACCTTCTTGTTCTACTGGGTTTTGAGTTGCCATGACAAGGAAGGGTTTATCTAAAATAAAAGTTTCATCACCAATAGTGACTTGTTTTTCTTGCATAGCTTCCAATAAAGCTGATTGCACTTTTGCTGGAGCTCTGTTTATCTCATCTGCCAAGACAAAATTTGCAAAGATTGGTCCTTTCTTAATTGTGAAGTCGTTTTGTTTAATGTTGTAAATTAATGTCCCAACAACATCGGCAGGCAACAAATCTGGTGTAAACTGAATTCTGCTAAAGCTGCCATCAACTGCTTGAGAAAGTGTATTGATAGCTAATGTTTTTGCTAGACCTGGAACACCTTCAAGTAAAATATGTCCTTGTCCTAGCAAGCCAATTAATAAACGTTCAACCATGTGTTTTTGGCCAACAATTACTTTGTTCATTTCAAGTGTTAGCAAATCAACAAAAGCACTTTCTTTTTCAATTTTCTCGCTAATTGCTTTAATGTCAATTGTACTTGTTTCTTCTGTCATATTAATATTTTTTGAAGCGTGAATATAATGCACTTTTTTTAACACCGCAAATTGTTAAAATATTTCGTGTAGTGCTGTTAATAATTGGTTAAAAAATCCAATGTTTAAAAGTAGTTTTAATGTTTTGTTTGTTATTTTTAAATCATCAAATATTTTATTTGATATTAAATATTAAAATATTCATTTTCATAATCATAACTAATGAGTCAAAATAAAACAGCCTTAATAACAGGAGCTACCAGCGGCATTGGAAGAGCAACGGCAAATGAACTTGCAAAACATGGTATTCGATTAATTTTATGTGGAAGACGTCAAGAGCGTTTAGATACTATTAAAAGTGCTCTATCAAAACAAACCGAAGTTATTGCTTTAAAGTTTGATGTGAGGGATAAAACTGAGGTTTTTAAAGCCATTGAGTCATTACCTCAATCTTTCAAACACATAGACATTCTTATTAATAATGCAGGAAATGCGCATGGCTTAGACCCAATTCAGGATGGCAATATAGATGATTGGGATGCGATGATGGACATTAACGTTAAAGGATTGCTATATGTAAGCAAAGCTGTGATACCGCAAATGACTGAAAGACAATCTGGACATATCATTAACATTGGTTCGTCGGCAGGTCGTGAGGTATATCCTAAAGGAAATGTGTATTGCGCAAGTAAACATGCTGTAGCTGCTATTAACGATGGTATGCGTATTGATTTAAACCCTTTTGGAATAAAAGTGTCTTCTATAAATCCTGGATTGGTTGAAACCGAATTTTCGCAAGTACGCTTTAAAGGTGATGCTGTGGCTGATACTGTTTATAAAGGCTATAAAGCCTTGCAACCTGAAGATATTGCCGAGATTATTTACTTTGCTATTACTAGACCTCAACATGTTAATATTGCCGACTTACTAGTGTTTCCAACTGCTCAAGCTAATAGTGTGACTGTTAAGAAAGCGTTATGATAGAATGGTTGAAAGAGGAATGGATAAATTTAACTTCAAGATATTGTAAAGACATTTCATTAAGAAATGAGTTTTGGGATGAAATTAGAAGTTGCTATTCTGAAAAATCTAGATACTACCACAATTTAAAACATATTTACAATATATTATTACAAGCGGATGAAATGAAAAGTAAGATTGAAGATTTTGACGCTTTAAAACTTGCCATTTGGTATCATGATATTATTTATAAACCATCAAAAAAGAATAATGAAGAAAAAAGTTCGCTTTTTGCCAAAAACCGTTTAAATTCTTTAAATTTTGACGAAAAAAGAGCGAAAATTGTCCAAAATTTTATTGTTTCTACCAAAAAGCATCAATTAATTTTAAGCGAAACCGATGATAACGCTTATTTTTTAGATTTTGATTTATCTATCTTAGGAACTGATTGGGAAACTTATAAAAATTATTATCAGAATATTAGAAAAGAATACAAAATATATCCTGATTTTCTTTACAATCCGAATAGAAAGAAAATACTAAATCATTTTTTAGAGAGAGAAACATTGTACTTTACAGAAGTCTATCAAGTTAAATATGAACTACAGGCTAGAGCTAATTTAAAAAAAGAAATTACGTTGTTATAATTTCCATGATCAACAAACGCTTACTTATTAAAAATTTATTGGCTCACAATGATGAGAACAGTTTTTATGATAAAAAGCGAAAAATTGACATAGGCCAAAAAGAAGGTAAGGCTAAATTTTTAAAACATATTTGTGCCCTTTCCAACAGTAATTCTAAAAACAATTCATACATCATTATTGGTGTTGATGATGAAGACAATAAAATTATTGGCGTCGATTTTTTTGACGATAGTAAAATCCAAAACCTTATCAATGCGTATTTGACAAATCCACCGATCGTACAATACGAAAACATTCCGTTTCCCCATTTACCTGATCATAAAGTGGTAGGCCTTGTCACTATTAGACCAATAAACAAAATCACATCCTTGAGAAAAAACATTTGGAAATATTATGGAGGATCAGTGTTTTTTAGAGATGGTAGCATGAGCATGCCAAAAGTGTTTGATATTGAAATTAAGGATGTTAACTCTGAAATTGTATCAGCCATTGAAACTCATGCTCAGAATAATATAGAACACACCTTAAATGGTGTGTTTGATTTTTTACAAAAACGGAAAGACTACCACCCACAATACAAAGTCTTTAAAGAGTACTTTGTATTGTGTTGGGCTGGACAAAAAAAAGAGGTCAAACACGAGGTGTTTTATTCTCGTGTTGATATTGAGTTAATTAACGAACAAGTACGTTTGTTTTTCTCAAATCTTGATGAAGTCTCAATTGAATATGATGAAGGTTCTTTTAAAATCATTGAATACGTTAACCTAGGGTTGCAAGACACAAACAAATATTTTATGCTAGAAGAGACTATCATTAGGTTTGAAGAAAATGCCAATTATACCATTGATACACAACTTCTTTTTGAACCGCCTCAGTATGATAAAAAAGTTTTGCATCATATTTACAATGCTAATAATGCATTGTTAAAAGATATTCAAACCAATGCACCTTTAAATAAACAGCAAGAATTAGACTTAAAAAACCTGCCTGTAACCTATTTAATATGTTATTTCAATGGTTTTGAAGATGCCATTACCAAACTTGAAGAAGCAAAACCTCATTTAAGAAACCACAGTACTGAAGTGTATCAGCTTTACAAAGAAGCCATTCGGATTTTACGAAAAATCAAATACAGTTAACTTAATTAGGTTGCAGTATTATTTCTAAAATTCCAGGAATCACATGACATTCGTCTGAATCAACTTGAATAATTTCAGAAGTGTAATTTTCATATCCTTCAGCTATTATTTCCAATACATAGCTTCCAGGTCGTTCTCCTGCTCCCAAAAAACTATTATTGTCTTCAAAAGTCATGAGTTGTTCTTCATACTCACTATCTCGTGCAATAATGGTTATGTTTTCTGTAATTATTGAACTTGTGTTAGCATCTTTTACAGTAACATTTAAACCATATACAAACTCTTCTGTACAAAAAATTGGTTCCTTGTCTTCATTGCATTGTGTAAACAAAAACAACGCTGATATCATTATAAATCTCATAGTACTTTTTATTGTAGATGTTTGAACTTAAAAAAGGTTGCTGCTTAAACGAAGTTTAATTTTTGAAACGTATGGTTCAATATTTTTTCATCATCAACATTGAGCCATTTATTCAATAATGTTGCGTAAACCGTTCTGAAATCAACCTCGAATTTTAGGTCGCCATTTTTATCTAAATCTTCTAAACTAGCAATGTTGTTGTAGAACCCTTGCCTTTTAAGATTTTCTCCTATAACAAAAACATTGTTGGCTGTTCCATGGTCTGTACCATTAGCCGCATTTTGTTTTACACGTCGTCCAAATTCTGAAAAGGTTAAAATAAGCGTATCCTTAAAGGTTCCGTTTTGTTTTAAATCGTTTACAAAAGCCTCTACGCCTTCAGCGTATTGTGATAACAATCTACTCTGAGCATTGGTTTGGTTTGCATGTGTATCAAAACCACCTAACGATGTATAATACACTTTAGTTTGTAATCCTGAATTTATAAATTCTGCTGTGGTCTTTAGCTGCTTTGCAAACTGAGTATTCGGATAAGTTTGCTTTGATGAAAATGTTTTGGAGATTTCATAAATATACTTAGCCGAAGATTCTGTGGCGATGAGTGTTTTATACAAATACCCTAAATTATGCTCGCTTAAATGAGCATCAGAACTATGATTGATTATCGACTTAAAATAGGGCTCCTGAGACGTTCTAAACAAACGTTGTGCATTATTTGTTGCAATAGCACTTAAGGTTTCTCCTTTCATTGCTAAAGATAACGATTCATCAACTTCAATAGCATCATAAGGAGCTTTGCCATAAGCATCTAAATAACGTCCTATCCATCCCGAAGTCAACGATTGATTTGAATGACTTGCCGTTTGCCAAATATCCATTGAGCGAAAATGTGAACGGTTCGGGTTTGGATAGCCAACATTATTAATAATGCTCACAAAACCCTTATCAAACAATCGTTTTAAGGGTTTTAAGCTTGAGTGAAACCCAATATCATCAGTTGCTTTAATAAGTTCGCTACTTTTAATTGATAGTGTAGGTCTGTTTTTATAATAAATGTCGTTTCTATAAGGCACAATTGTATTCAATCCATCATTTCCACCATCAAGCTGAATGATTACCAAACGTTTATGCCCTAAACCATTTAACAAAATGTCATCAAATGCATTTACAAAGCTTGGAACAAGTGCCAAGCTACTTGCTATGGATGTTTGTTTTATAAATTCTCTTCTTTTCATTTTTTAGTCTTTTCATTGAGCAATACGTGCCAAATGTCCATTATGGACTAACACATTTGATATTCTGGTAATGACATTAACTGTATGCAATGTTCTTGCTTTGATGACTTTCCGAAATCGTCTAAAAGCTGTTGGGTTTCAGTTGAAAGATTTACCATTATAAGATGATTTTTGAGATCATCTATTGATACATTTTTAAATTGTTGCTCAAAATGTTTCCAATCATGATTTACATTAAAAGGCAACTGTTTTTCTTTTGCTCTTTTTATGAATTTATCGAGTCTGTCGTTAAACTGTCCTTTTTGCTTTGTAGAAATATGAGCGCTATTCAATAAAATAGATGCCAAACGTAGTCGCAATAATATGGTATTGCTGTCAATCCATTGTGTTCCATCTTTCCAACCAGCAACATTAGGTGGCAGTAATAGAACTTGACCTAACAATTTTTGTAACGTTAAAAGATGTTTTTGCTCCTTAAATTGTATTGGAACGTTTTGGTTTAAACCAACGATTAAATCGATTGGTGATTTAATTTTTGTGCCAATGTTTTCTTCTTCATAAAACCAGTCAGACATAAATACAAATCGCATTAAATCTTCAATATCATATTTTGGATAAAACACTCCTACCATACTCTCTATGTGATTTTCATTAATGCTTGTATTAACAAAATAGCTGTACACTTTTTTGCAAACAAAGCGCGCACACTGTTTTTCTTGTACTATAAGATCAATGATGTCATCTCCAGTAAAATTTCCTTTTTTATTAAAAAACGTTTTTTCGTCATAATCATGAGCCCATTTTGCAAATTTAAAAGCTCCTGATATATCATGACTATAACCTGTAAATGCTCTCGCACTTTCTTTAATATCTTGTTCTGTATAATTGCCTTTCCCTAAAGTGAACAACTCCATAAGTTCTCGTGCAAAATTTTCGTTAGGGCTTTTCTTTCTGTTTTGCTGTAAATTGAGATATCTTATCATGGCAACTTCTTTAGAAATTGCTTTAGTGAAACTTCTAAAATTTCCCAGCGCATGCTCACGAAGGGTATTGTTGTATTGCTGAGCAAAAAAGGTGTTGTTTTCTCTACATACAAAGTGATTGGCCCAAAACAAGGTCATGCGTTCGCGAAGTAATTCCTTTGGGTTATTTAATCTTTCAATCCAAGCCTCATTAAAATCTGATAACTTATCTTGAAGTATTTTACCCAGCTTTTTGAGGGCTTCTTTATCTTTTTGAATCGATTTGAAATCAATGTGTTTAAGCTCAGGTATATCAATTTCGAGAGGTGTTACTCTAGCAGATTTGCTAAACAACTCATTTACAATTTCAGTTCTTGATTTACTTTTCAATTGCTGTGATTGCTTTGGTAAAATTCCAAAACCTGCTCGCCAATATAAATGTTGAATGTCTCTTTGAGTCATAACCTTTAGACCTATAACGTCTTCATTGGTTTAATATTCTCAAAGATTGAGCCAAAAAAAAGCCGTTTCAATATGAAACGGCTTGATTAGTATTATAATTTGTTTTTATAAATCAAATTTTATGCCTTGTGCTAAAGGTAATTCGTCTGAATAGTTTACTGTGTTTGTTTGTCTGCGCATGTACACTTTCCAAGCATCAGAGCCAGACTCGCGTCCACCACCTGTTTCTTTTTCACCGCCAAAAGCTCCACCAATTTCAGCACCAGATGTTCCAATATTTACATTGGCTATACCACAATCTGAACCAGCGTAAGACAAGAATTTTTCTGCTTCCTTCATTTCATTTGTCATAATTGATGAAGATAATCCTTGAGCCACACCATTTTGTTTTTCTATGGCATTTTCAACATCTCCGGAATATTTCATTAAGTACAAAATTGGTGCAAACGTTTCGTGCTGTACAATTTCAAAATGGTTTTCGGCTTCAATAATGGCTGGTTTCACATAACATCCACTTTCATAACCTTCGCCTTCTAAAACACCACCTTCAACTAACACATTTCCGCCTTCGGCTTTTGCTTTTTCAATAGCAGCTAAATACGTGTTTACAGCGTCTTTATCAATTAATGGTCCTATATGATTCTTTTCATCTAAAGGGTTACCAATAGTTAACTGCCCATAAGCACCAACAATTGCGTCTCTTACTTTATCGTAAACAGAATCGTGAATAATTAATCGTCTGGTAGATGTACAACGTTGTCCGCAAGTACCAACAGCACCAAATACAGCTCCAGGAACCACCACTTTTAAATCAGCAGAAGGTGTAATAATGATAGCGTTATTTCCGCCTAGTTCTAATAAGGATTTTCCAAAACGTTGGGCAACTGTTGTTCCAACAATGCGACCCATTCTAGTCGAACCAGTTGCAGAAACTAAAGGAATTCTAGTATCTGTTGTCATCATTTCACCAACTTTATAATCACCATTGATGATACAAGAAATACCTTCTGGTAAATTGTTTTCTTTTAAAATGTCTGCAATTATATTTTGACAAGCAATAGAACATAAAGGCGCTTTTTCAGAGGCTTTCCAAACACATACATCACCACAAACCCAAGCTAAAGCAGTATTCCAAGACCAAACAGCCACAGGGAAATTGAAGGCTGAAATAATACCTACAACACCTAAAGGATGCCATTGTTCCCTCATCACGTGTCCTGGACGCTCAGAAGGTATTACTTGACCATTTAATTGTCTCGATAAACCTACTGCAAAATCACAGATATCTATCATTTCTTGAACTTCACCATAACCTTCTTGCAAAGATTTACCCATTTCATAAGACACCAATTTTCCAAGAGGTTCTTTTAAGTCTCTTAATTTGTTTCCAAACTGTCGCACAATTTCTCCACGTTGTGGAGCAGGAACGTTTCTCCAAGATTTAAATGCTTTTGTTGCAGCATCCATTACTCTATCATAATCTTCTCGAGTGGTCGTCTTAACTTTTCCAATTAATTTTCCATCAACTGGCGAATAGCTTTCAATGATTTCTCCATTTGAAAAGTTATTTGAACCTGTAGATGTTCCTTCATTAATAGCATTTACACCTAATCGCTTAAGTGCTTCTTGTATTCCAAAATCAGTAGCGACTGCTTCCATTTTTTACTTATTTTTTTGATTTAATAATTTGACGCGAAGATACTAATTTATTATATTTTTGTGGTTGAATAATCGGACTAAGATTTTGTTCAGTTATCGATTTTAATACTTATTTAACATTATTTCAAAATCTAAATATAAACAAATAGCCGTAATTATTTAACAAGAGATTACTTACGCTCTTTTAACAACATCGTTCACTTAAATACTTAAACAATTATGCAGCTAAAAAAATCTCTTGTCGTTATTCTACTCACACTAGTTGCTTTTTCATGTAAGCAAAAAGAAACGCAAACGGATAATCTTTTTAAATTCAAGGATTATATAAGCTACACAACCTCTGGATTGGTTTCGGTTAAAAGCCCTATCAATATTAATCTTGTAAAAGCAGTTGATGGTTGGCAACCTAATGAAGAGGTTTTAACAAACGTCATAAGTATTTCACCTAAAGCTTCTGGAAAGCTCATTTCAAAAAATGGGAATCAATTAGTTTTTATTCCAGAAAACTCTTTAAAAGCTGATACAGAATACTCCGTAACAGTTAAGTTGAAAGATATTTACGAAACCACACCAAAAGGTTTCGAAACCTATACGTTTCAATTCAAAACCATTAAGCCAAATTTTTCGGTGATTACCAACAATTTACAATCCTATAGCAAAGAATGGCAATATATTGAAGGTGTTATAAAGCTAGCTGATGTTGTGAATTTGGAAGACGCCAAAACACTTATTGAAGCGTCTCAAAACAAAACAAACCTTTCCATTAAGTGGGATGAATCAATTGAAACAGCGCGTATTTTTGAGTTTAAAATAGACAGCATTCATCGTGATATCGACGACTCAAAAGTAACCATCAATTGGAACGGAAAATCCATCAATGCTAATAACAAAGGCGAGAACACCATCGCTATTCCAGGCATTAATAACTTCACTATTGTTGATGTAAAAGTGGAACAATCACCTGAGCAATACTTATCCATTAATTTTTCCGATCCTTTAAAAAAGCAACAAAATTTCGACGGTTTAGTAACATTACAAGGTGTTACAAACCCAAAATATATCGTTGATGGCAACGTGTTAAAGGTGTATACAGACTCTCGTGTGGTTGGTAATATACAGGTCGATGTGTTTCAAGGCATTCGAAATACAGACGATTTCAAACTAAGAATCCCTTTTTCAGAATTGATTTCATTTGAAGCACTAAAACCTCAAGTTAGACTCATCACAGGTGCAGGAATTTTGCCTAATTCGCAAGATTTACGGTTCAATTTTGAAGCCGTCACCCTTAAAGCCGTCGATGTACGTATCATTAAAATTTTTGAGGATAACGTCCTTCAGTTTTTACAAGACGATAATATTGGTAGCAACAGCGATTACAGCATTAAACGTGTTGGAAGGCGTATTGCAAAGAAAACCATCCCTCTTGTAAAAGATGAAACCATAAACACAGGAAAATGGAAAGCCTACAGCATTGATTTGTCTCAATATTTTAAAGCAGATGCTGGTGCCATTTATCGTGTAGAGTTAAGTTTTAACAAAGATTATTCGCTATATGATTGTGAAGCGAATAACACCAATACAACCAATCTTGAGGACGAAGAATACTACGAAGAGGACTATTATTATGACGAAGAAGAATACACTGAAACTTCTGATGATGAAGACCTTCGTGAAGAACAATATTGGGATAACGTTATCTACAATTACAAGCGTTATTCGTATAACTGGAGAGAGCAGGACAATCCTTGTCATGAAGCCTATTACAATCAAGAACGTATGCTTTCCAGTAATCTCATGGCATCAAATCTTGGTGTCATCGCAAAACGAGGTACTAACAATTCGTTTCATTTTGCAGTCACCAATATTTTAAATACCAATCCTGAAGCGAATGCAAAAGTAACGTTGTATAATTTCCAGCAGCAACCACTTGCTTCAAAAATAACTGATGCTGATGGGTTTACCATAATTGATTCAGATACCAATGCCTATTTTGCTTTGGTTGAAAAAGGAAATAACACGACTTATGTAAAAATAAACGAAGGGAACTCTTTATCACTAAGTAAATTTGATGTTTCAGGAAAAACATTGCAACGTGGATTAAAAGGCTTTATTTATGGAGAGCGTGGTGTTTGGCGACCAGGAGATTCGTTACACTTAACATTTATGTTAAACGATAATGCCAACCCTTTACCAAAAGGACATCCAGTAAAAATGGAAGTGACTGATGCTAATGGAAAGCTTGCTTATAGAAGCATTACTCAAAATGGATTGAATAACGTATATCGATTTTCCGTGCCAACATCACCAGAAGATAAAACAGGAAATTGGAACGCTAAAGTTTCCGTTGGTGGCGCAACGTTTTATAAAACATTAAAAGTTGAAACCGTAAAACCCAATCGGTTAAAAATTAAACTGGATTTTGAAGACAACGTGATTTCAAACACAAAACCACTACAAAGTAAACTCAGCGTTAATTGGCTTCATGGTGCACCTGCAAAAAACGTCAAGGCTGAAATAAAAGCGAAATTTAGCACAACTTCAACTGGTTTTGAAACCTATCCAAACTATGTGTTCAGTGACCCAACACGCTCATATAACACAGAAGAAATTACCATTTTTGAAGGTAATGTAAATGCTGAAGGCATCGCAAACGTAAATAAGAAATTAAACGTTGGCACCAATGCTCCAGGAATGTTAAACGTATCATTTTTAACCAGAGCATTTGAAAATGGAGGTGACTTTTCTATTGATGCGTTTAGCAAAAAATATGCGCCTTATAAATCGTTTGTTGGTTTGCGTTCACCAAAAGGAAATGCGTATGGCTCGTTTTATACAGATGAAAATCAAACATTCGATATCGTTGTTGTTGATGCCCAAGGGAAGCCTATACAACGCAAAAATCTCGAGGTAAAAGTCTATAAGATAGAATGGCGTTGGTGGTGGAATTCGTCTTATGATGATTTGGCTTCCTATCAATCATCCACCTATCGCACGCCTTTTACAAGCAGTACAGTAAACACAAATGCTAAAGGTGAAGCTAGTTTCAACATAAACGTGCCTGACGATGAAAGTGGTCGTTACCTCATTCGAGTGTATGACAAAGAAAGCGGTCATGCCACAGGACGCGTAGCCTATTTTTACAGAAACTGGTGGCAACGCAATTCTGGTAATGATAAAGAAGCTGCTAAAATGTTGGTCTTTGCTGCTGATAAAGAAACCTATACTATTGGTGAAGAATCTAAAGTCACATTTCCTTCTGGAACCGAAGGTCGTGCACTCATCAGTATTGAAAATGGTACAGAAGTTTTATCCACAACTTGGGTAAAAACTCAAAAAGGAGAAACTACTGTGAGCATTCCTATTACTAAAGAAATGACGCCAAATGTGTATATCAATATTTCGTTGTTGCAACCTCATGCAGTAACCGAAAATGATTTACCTATTAGACTATATGGCGTAATTCCTATTATGGTGGAAGATAAGACTACCATTTTAGAACCTCAAATTTCAATGCCTAATGTGTTGCGTCCTGAACAAAATATCACCATAAAAGTCAGTGAAAAAAACAACAAAGCAATGACTTATACTGTGGCGTTGGTTGATGAGGGCTTGCTGGATTTAACACGTTTTAAAACGCCAAATGGTTGGGACGAATTTTACGCTCGTGAAGCACTTGGCGTAAAAACTTGGGATGTTTTTGATGATGTGATTGGTGCTTACACTGGAAGCATCGACCAAGTGTTTGAAATTGGTGGCGATGGTTCTGCCACAGAAGGCAAAAAGAATAAAGCCAACCGTTTTAAACCAGTTGTTAAATTTTTAGGGCCTTTTGAACTTAAAGCAGGAGAAACCAAAGCACACGAGATAAAAATTCCAAAATACATTGGCTCGGTTCGTACCATGGTTGTTGCAGGAGATTCCAAAAATGCTGCATATGGTAGTGTAGATAAAACAACGCCTGTTAAAAAGCCATTAATGGTACTTGCTACGTTGCCTCGCAAGTTAAGTCCAGGTGAAAAGGTAACACTTCCTGTGACTGTTTTTGCTATGGAAAACAACATTAAAAATGTCAATATCAGTTTGAAATTGAGTGATGGTATTTCAATTGTTGGTAATAAAACTCGACAGCTCACTTTTGCAAAACCTGATGAGCAAATGGCATATTTTGAGTTGGATGTTAGCAAAGCAAAAGGAATTAATACTGTTGAAGTGATGGCTTCTGGGCATGGCGAAACATCGTCATATCAAGTAGAAATAGATGTGATGAATCCAAATCCATATAGCACCAAAGCAACCGATTTTGTTCTGGAAGGAAACACATCGCAAACCATAAATATTGAAACCTTTGGTGAGTTGGGCACCAATAGCGCAACCGTTGAATTTTCAACTTTGCCTCCAATGGATTTCACAGGAAGATTGCAATATTTAATTCGTTATCCTCATGGTTGTGTGGAACAAATTACGTCTAGTGTGTTTCCGCAGTTGTTCTTAGCAGATATTTTCGATTTAACTTTTGAAAAGAAGAAAGCTATTGAAGATAATGTGAAAAATGGCATTAAAAAACTGGCTCATTTTCAAAGACCAAATGGTGGTTTATCCTATTGGAGTGGACAACATGATGTGAATGATTGGGGAACGTCGTATGCTGGACATTTTATGATTGAAGCCGAGAAAAAAGGCTATGTATTACCACTAACTTTTAAAAGCAATTGGGTGCAATACCAAAAACAAGCGGCTAAAAATTGGCGACCAAGTTATAGGTATTACAGAAGTGATGTGGTGCAAGCCTACAGATTATACACTTTGGCTTTAGCTGGACAACCCGATTTGGCATCGATGAACCGATTAAAAGAGTTTTCAGAATTAAGTAATGATGCCAAATGGCGATTGGCTGCTGCTTATGCACTTGCTGGACAACCTGAAGCTGCAAAAGTTATTACTGCAACGGCTAATATTGAGTTTGAAAGCAAACAATATGATTATTATACGTATGGTTCGGTGGATAGAAATCGTGCTATGGCTCTAGAAACAATGATCATTCTAAATGACACAAAAACTCGTGATTTAGCTGAGTTAATTGCAAAACGCTTATCCTCAAACCAATGGATGAGCACACAATCTACTGCTTACAGTTTATTGGCAATGGCTAAAATGGTTAACGAAAATGGTGGAAAAGATTTAAACTTAACATTCAAACTTAATAATGGTAGCCAAGAAACCATCGACACCAAAAATGCGATTTCACAACGTGATTTAAACATCAACGATGGCAATAATCAAATAGTGGTCAACAACACGAAAAACAATACCCTTTACGCTCGTGTGACAACCTCTGGGAAATTGCCATTAGGTAAAGAGATTTCAGAACAAAGAGGATTAAAGGTCAACGTGACCTATAAAGATTCACAAGGCAATAACATAGACATTACAAAGCTACAACAAGGTCAAGATTTTGTGGCGAGCATACAAGTTACTAACCAAAAAAATGAACCAATCAACGATGTGGCACTCACCCAAATTTTCCCTTCCGGATGGGAAATAGTAAATACGCGTTTTACTGCATTTGGAGAGGCTGCTACAAATCAAGCTGATTATACAGATATTAGGGATGACCGCGTAAATTTCTATTTCAATCTGAATAAAAGCTCGAGGGACGGAAGCACAAAAACCTTTAATGTGCTGTTAAACGCTTCGTACTTAGGTACCTATTATTTACCAGGAACACAAGCCGAAGCGATGTACGATAATGACTATTTCGTAAGAACGAAAGGTCAGTGGATTGAAGTAATTAAATAAACAAATCTGGTCAGTTCAAAGTAATTTTCTAATTAGTAGACCCATTATTTGAATGAAGTTGTCACCTTGAGCGCAGTCGAAAGGTCTCAAAAATACTATCTGATTTTTATCAGACTGACCTTTAACACCTTAAAAAAATGAAAACAATAATAAGTATCATATTAGTAATCGTAGCATTTGGCTACGCAGACGCACAAGACATTCAATACGTTAATGCCGAAAATGGATTAATCGTAAGGGAAAAACCAAGCCAAGGCGCTATAAAAGTTGGCATGCTGGACTATGGAACAGCTGTTGAAATTACCGAACACACCAATTTGAAACTCGATGTAGTAGATGGTGGCAACACACTTTCTGGTGAATGGGTAAAAGTTAGAGGCATCGATGCCTACGAATTTTTTGAAGAAGGCTATGTATTTAATGGTTATTTAACCGAAGAAAAACTAGAGAAGCGCTTTAAAGCTCCTTATGATGAATTTACGGTTACAATTGAAGGAATTTCAAAAAAAGAAAGTAAAACAGATGATGTTAATCCAGATTTTAATGGTGTGTTATTCTATACGTTAAATGATGATGAAACTTTAGAAGGCAAAACCGTTAGGGTGAAACATCATCAAGAGTTTAGAAGCATTCAAGTGTTTCAGAAGCACGCAAATAGCATCGCTATTTCTGATGATAAATCACATTGTGATATCATTGACTGGCAACACTATTACTCTAGTTGGAAGCCTTTAAAAACCATTTCGAGCAATAAAAAATTTGAAGCTTTGCCAATTTCAGAAAAAGAAGCCAGCAGATTTATTGATGTAAATATTGATGATCTAAAAGCAGTTGTAAATGATGCTTGTGGCGAAACTTGGAGCGATGCAATTAAGGATGTAACAACTTTAAATGACTATCCAACAAAAGTTGTGGTTAGCAAACAATATTTGCGCATTGTAATGACAGATATTGATGGCTATAAAACGGAGAAGATAATTATCTTTGAAGTACCATTGAATAGTCAAACAAAAAAAGAATCTTATGCAAAACTTTAAACCATACTACGCAGTAATATTTACATCAACCCTAACTAAAAACACAGAAGGTTATAGTGATATGGCACAAAAAATGGAAGATTTGGCCAAAACACAATCTGGATTTTTAGGCATTGATAGTGCACGCGAAGCTGTAGGTATTACTGTGAGTTATTGGGAAAGTTTAGACGCTATAAAAGCTTGGAAACAAAACGCTGAGCATTTGGTTGCACAACAAAAAGGACGCAACCAGTGGTACAGCTGGTACAACACTAGAATCTGCAAAGTAGAACGTGAATATGAATTCCTGCGAAAGCAGGAATCTCATTGAGTGAAATTCAGAATTTAATGTGAGTAGATATTCCCTCTTTCGTGGGAAGTAAACATGAAAACAATAAGCTACATAAAACGTAACAAAATAAAATCAGCAGTAGTAACAATACTGCTGATTGCTTATTATTTCTGTTTGCCAAAACAACTTTTTACAGATCCTACAGCAACCGTTATAGAAAGTCGAGATGGAGAATTACTTGGTGCAGTTATTGCAAACGATGGTCAGTGGCGATTTCCACATAACGACAGCATTCCTGAAAAATTCAAAGAATGCTTACTCCTCTTTGAAGACGAATATTTCTATAACCACCCTGGATTTAATCCTATCTCAATTTATAAAGCTCTAAGAGACAATATAAGTTCTGGTGAAGTGAAGCGTGGCGGAAGCACACTCACACAACAAACCATTCGTTTGTCCCGAAAAGGAAAATCAAGGACTTATACTGAAAAACTCAAAGAACTTATTCTTGCAACACGTTTAGAGTTAAAATATTCAAAAGACAAGATATTAGCTTATTACTCAAGTAATGCACCTTTTGGTGGTAACGTCGTTGGATTGGATGCTGCCTCTTGGCGTTATTTTAATAGGAATGCTCACGATTTATCTTGGGCAGAAAGTGCGACATTGGCCGTTTTGCCTAATGCACCTAGCTTGATTTATCCTGGGAAAAACCAAGGCCATTTACTCAAAAAGCGAAACACGCTACTCCTAAAATTATTAGAAAATGAGGTTATAGATTCGTTGACCTATGAATTATCCATTTTGGAAGATTTGCCACAAAAACCCTATCCTTTGCCTCAAATAGCGCCTCATTTATTGCAAAATATTGCCAAAACCAATTTTGGGGAACGTGTACAAACTACCATTAAAAAGCAAATTCAGGAACAAACCAACACCATAGTAAAAAACCATTTTAATCAGTTACGTCAAAACGAAATTCACAATATTGCTGTTTTGGTGTTGGATGTCAAGACCAGAAAAGTGGTATCGTATGTTGGTAATTCACCAACCGATAAAACACATCAAAATGCAGTAGATGTTATTACCAAACCACGAAGTACAGGAAGCATTTTAAAACCTTTTTTGTATGCTGCGATGTTAGACGCTGGCGATTTATTACCAAACACTTTAGTACCAGACATACCAACGCAATTTGGGAGTTACAATCCGCAAAACTACAGTAAGGAATTTGATGGTGCCGTTACTGCAAAACGTGCTTTGGCACGCTCATTAAATGTGCCTTCCGTAAGATTATTGCAACAGTTTGGGTTAGATAGGTTCTACCATTACCTTAAGCAATTAGAATTAAAAGACATAAAAAAGAATGCCAATCATTATGGCTTATCGTTGATTCTTGGTGGTGCCGAAAGTAATCTTTGGGATTTATGCAAAAGTTATGCAGCCATGGCTGGAACCGTTAATCATTTCAATGATAATTCCAGTCAGTATTACACGAATGAATTTTTAGAGCCTACTTTTTTTGCTAATGCTGATATTGACTTTGGAAATCTCTCAAAAGAAAAGACCATTTTTGATGCAGCTTCTATTTACCTCACCTTTGAAAGTATGAAAGAAGTGAACAGACCTGAAGGCGACGAAAACTGGCAGTTCTTTGATTCGTCAAAACAAATTGCTTGGAAAACTGGTACGAGTTTTGGCTTTCGAGATGCTTGGGCAATTGGAGTCACTAAAGATTATGTGGTTGGTGTTTGGGTAGGCAATGCCGATGGCGAAGGGCGTCCAGGATTGGTTGGCGTGCAAACAGCTGCACCTATTTTATTTGATGTGTTTGATATCTTACCCAATAGTGAATGGTTCAGTAAACCTTTTGATGAAATGCAGGAAATAGATGTTTGCTCAAAAAGTGGCTACAGAGCATCGCCTAATTGTGATGACATAGAACAGGAATTCATTCAGCTTAGTGGCTTGAAAACCAAACCTTGCCCTTATCATGTGTTAGTGCATTTAGATGGATCTGAGCAATACCAAGTGAATGCTTCTTGTGAATCTTTAGAGAGCATTAAAAACACCTCATGGTTTGTGTTGCCTCCTTTAATGGAGTATTATTACAAGTCTAAAAACCCTTTTTACAAACCTTTACCTCCTTACCGAAGTGATTGCATAGCAGAAGGAAGTGTCACCATGCAATTTATCTACCCAAAACAATCTGGTAAATTCTTTTTACCTAAAGATTTTGATGGAAACACGAATGAGCTTATTTTAAAAATAGCACATTCAAAACCTGAAACTAGGGTTTTTTGGTATTTAGATGATACGTTTATTGGTAGCACTAAAGCTATTCACGATATGGCAATTAAACCAAAACCTGGTAAACACTTGATTACAGTTGTTGATGAATTTGGTAACGAAGCCAAACGAAGCATTGAAATTTCGGAATAAATACCTAACTTTAGTTATCTCTAAAACAACAACTTATGCCTGCGTTTCCAAAACCTGATTTTGTATATAATTTTGACCTTAATACCGAACTTCAACATTTAATTAATCATAAAACTACGCGTGAAATTCCTGAAAAATCTGACGATAAATTGCTTATTGCTACTTGGAATATCGCCAACCTTGGACTTCAAGACAGGTGGAACGAACACTACAAACTTATTGCCGAGATTATTAGCTGGTTTGATGTGATTGCCATTCAGGAAACAAATGACAACCTTATTGGTTTAAACAATATTGAGTTAGAACTGCCCAATTATTACGATGTTGTTTTTTCGGATAAAGGTGGAAATAATGAACGCTCTGTTTTTGTGTTTAATAACGAAAAAGTGAGCTTGTTACAACTTATTGGAGAGATAGCTATTCCTCCAAAAGATTACAAATATATTAAGCTTGCTGATGTTGATTCAAAATTCACAGGATTTGATAGAAACCCTTATCTATGTTCGTTCGAATGGAATAATGAAAAACTAATTTTTATAACCGTACACTCCTTTTTTGGTAGTGAAGCCAAAGCTGATATTGAACGTAGAGCTTTAGAAGCTTATGCCATTTCTAGATATGCCGATTTGAGAAAAAACTCAAAATACGCTTTCTCTAAAAATATCATTACTATGGGAGATTTTAATATTCCTAAAGTTGAAAAAGGGGATCAAACATACGATGCATTATTGAAACGTGGTTTAAAGCTCCCTGAGCATTCTACACAAATTTATTCTAACATAAATAACGATAAGCAATACGACCAAATAGCATTTCTGCCAGATTTAAAATCTAAAATTAATGCTCATGGAGTATTTGATTTTGACAGTGCCATTTTTCCAGACTTATGGCAAACCAGTACTTCAAATTTTAAAAAATATTTAAAATATTATGTGTCCGACCACAGACCAATGTGGATCGAACTGGAATTGTAATAACTATTTAAAGTTATTTTTTTAAGAACATTCTAAGCATTGAGTGGTCTGATTTAAAAGTGTTAATCTTCTCTACTTGATTTATTTCTAAATCTTTGGAAACCCAAATATGGTCTATCGAAAGCAGCGGAATATTCCAAAACCAAGTTTCTCTAAAACCTTTGCCTTTTTCTGAAAACGCGTGGACATAAGTATCTTTAAAACTGGAAAAATGTACCGATTCATAAGGTGTGTTAAAATCGCCTAACACTATGGTTCTTTCGTTTTTCGAAATGTTGGCACGAATAAAATCCATGGACTTCTGTCTTGGTTTTAGCACGCCTGCAGATATATCAACCACATAAAAATTGAATCCGTAGGTTTTAAAATCTAAAAAGGTAGAATTTTCTTCTCCAATTATTTCTTCGCCAAGTTCTATTGGTGCTTTTGAAAAAATTCCAATTTCTTCTTTAGACACATGAAAGTAATAGTTTGGATACTTTTCTTTAATTGAGATAAGGTCTTTTTTACTCCCTTCAACAAGCACCAAAACATCAGGTATATTACCATTGACTTCAAAAGCGTCCAGAAAATTTCTGTCATGAAAAGCGTTCCAGAAAACGATTTCAAATCCTTCTTTTTCAACCTCAGCATTAGAAACATAGCTTTCTTTTATCCACATAACACTTAAAAACAACGCAATAATAACTGCAATTTTTTGAGATGATTTCTTTGTGAGAAATGCTACTAATAATGTTGAAGCTATTAAAACTGGTAAAGGCAAAGCATAAAATATCAATGCAGATAATAGAACGATATCCTTAATTGTAAAATGAATGATAATACCAATGATTATGGCAATTTTAAGAATGAAAATTAATTTTTTCATCTACCTCAACGGAAGCCCTTTTCCTGCCCACCAAGGATGTATTTCAATAACCAAGCGTCCTGCTTTTACCATTGGGTCTGCATTAGCTAAGCTATCAGCCATTTCTAAAGTTGGCACATTGTAAATGGTAATGCCTCTTATCTCTCCATCATCACCAAAAGGGCCTGAAATATCAGCATAACCTAGTTCGTACATTTTTCCTAAATGTGCTAAATGAGCCGATTGAAGTTTACTAGCTTCTTCTTCAGATTGCGAATGGTTTGGCCCAGATTTTAAAAAGGCGATAAAATATTGTTGCATCAAGGTGGTGTCTTTGGTTTTTTCATCTACGTAATCAAACACCTGAAAGCCTTTAGCTATAAGTTCTTCTTTTAATGCTTTGTTAGACTTTTCTATTGTTTCAAGAGGTTGTTCTGCGACTTCATCAGTGCCTTTCGTTTCTGTTTTGCATGCAATTATCAAGATGAGAATTGCTAAACTATAAATAGCTTTTTTCATTGGTCCCAAGTATTATATGGTTGTTTACTTAATTGCGAATTATAATATT